>CAYRTQ010000065.1:0-15988 GCA_964426865.1 uncultured bacterium | reverse complement strand
TCCTCTTCTGGAAGCGTCTGGCCGAGGAGTTCGGCATCGACCCGCGGCGTAAGGGAGTGAACAAGGAATTCGGGCATTCCGAGATGATCGGGCTGGATCATGTGTATGATACGGTCGAGGAACTCGACAACGACGCCATGATCCATATGCATCTCAACAGCCAGGGATACAATGACGGCGTCATTCTCGGCGGCCCCGGGAAATATGATATCGACCACGGCGCCCGTATCAACGGCATGAATGTCGCCATTGCCGGACTCATCTCCGAATCCGGATTCAATCGCTGGAAGGGCCACGACATGCAGGTACGTCCCTATGACAATGTGGAGCAGGGCATCGACCGGGTAGTCCGGAGCATTCTGAGCTGGGAAGCCTGCGAACAGGCGGCGGGGGAGCTGGACACCGATCTTCTCATGGGTTATCTCGCCACCCGCGACACAGCGAAAGCGGAGGACCTGATGCGCGGCGCGGTAGTGCGCGCCTGCGGGTATTTCGACCACATGTACCGGGCATGATTCCCGGCCGTTTTCTTGTGGATATGATGCAAAAAGGGCGTCTCCCCCGGAGGGAAACGCCCTTTCTTTCAGCGGACACCAATCTCACAGATCGAAGTACATCGCGAATTCCCACGGATGCGGGCGGAGGCGGATGGCATTGATCTCGTTCTCGATTTTGTACTTGATCCAGGTCTGGACGACATCCTCGGTGAAAACATCGCCCTTGAGCAGGAACTCGTTATCCTTGCGGAGCTCCTCCAGGGCGTCTTCCAGCGAGGCCGGCATGACCGGAACCTGGGCCAGTTCCTCCGGCGGCAGATCGTAGATATCCTTGTCCAGCGGATCCCCGGGATCGATACGGTTCTGTATGCCGTCGAGACCCGCCATGAGCAGGGCGGAGAAGGACAGGTACGGGTTGCAGCTACAATCCGGATACCGGATTTCGATCCGCTTGGCTTTGGGGCTCATGGAATACATGGGGAACCGGATGGCGGCGGAACGGTTGCGCTGGGAGTAGGCGAGATTCACCGGCGCCTCGAACCCCGGGACCAGGCGGCGGTAGGAATTGGTGGTCGGGTTGGTGAACGCGGCCAGCGCCCGGGAATGTTTCAGAATGCCCCCCACGAAATACATGGCCATCTCGCTCATGCCCGCATATCCGGAACCGGCGAAAAGATTGACACCGTCCCGCCAGAGGGAGATGTGGGTATGCATGCCGGTGCCGTTGTCGCCGAAGAGCGGCTTGGGCATAAACGTGAGAGTCTTCCCGTTACGGTGGGCGACATTTTTCAAAATATACTTGTACAGGTTGGAGGCATCGCCCATTTTGACCAGGGTGCCGAACCGGAGATCGATTTCACCCTGCCCGGCGGTGGCCACCTCGTGATGCTGGGCCTCGACGGTGAGACCGCATGCGGCCAGCACCTGGACCATCTCCTCGCGCAGGTCCTGCTGGGAATCGGTGGGGGGAACCGGGAAATAACCTTCCTTGAACCGTGGTTTGTAGCCCAGATTGGGACTCTCCACCCGCCCGGAATTCCAGCGCCCTTCGACACTGTCGATGTGATAGTACCCCTCGTGGCTGTTCTGATCGAAACGGATGTCGTCGAAAATGAAGAACTCAAGTTCCGGCCCGACAAATGCGCTGTCGGCGATACCGGTGGATTTGAGGTAAAGTTCGGCTTTTTTTGCGACGTTGCGGGGGCAGCGGGTATAGCGCTCGCGGGTGATGGGATCGACGATGTCGCAGATCATGCTGATGGTTTTGTATTTTGTGAACGGATCCATGAACACGGTGGTCGGATCCGGGATAACCAGCATGTCGGATTCATTGATCGCGCGCCAGCCGCGGATCGAAGAACCGTCGAAACCGAAGCCGTTCTCGAACGCATCGAGATCCAGTTCCCGGGAGGGAACGGAGAAGTGCTGCCACATGCCGGGAAAATCCATGAACTTGAGGTCCACAGAAACGACATCTTCCTTGCCCATCATTTCCAGAACATCCGCGGGTGTATAGCTCATCAGATTCCTCCATAATGTAAGGTAAAAGCGGCGGATTTGATTGCGACTACTAATATGCAATTATCGTGCCAGCCATTGAACTCCTCATGTTTTCGATGGTTGCACAATGAGTTGCAATGGTTAAATACCGATGGGCATTTACGGCGATAGTGAATTCCGGGTCCGGATTGCTCAATGTATGATCCGTGCTGTTCAAATATTGATCAGCACCTTTTTTTAAAAACTTCCATTGTACGATTCCCTTCTCTTGACTCTTTTCAAACGTCAATGTATATTTAGAAGCTGAAATGAAGTCACGCGGAACAATACCGATGTCCCAGAGTTAAATATGGGACACCGACGTCATGTTCGGAATAGAGTATCGGCCACATAAACCTTTCGGGAAGGTGGAAAGGAATGTTAAAGAAGTATAAAAGAATCACCAGAAAAGAAATGAAGAAGGACCCGCTGGTTCTGTTCGCCGCTCAGGCGGCTGACTATTTGCGAGGCGAGTGGATCAAAATCGCGAGTATCGTCGGCGTGGTGGTTCTTGTAGTGGTGGTTGCGGTTCTGTACGGTCAGGGTCGGAAAAAGGGCGAAATGAACGCCTATGACGCCGCGATGACCGCCATGCAGAACAATGCTCCGGAAGCGACCGATCTCCTGAAGCGGGTGGTATCCAAGTACGGCGGCTCGGTGAACGCATCCGAAGCCCTCATTTATCTTGGCAACAGGTATTATCAGCAGAAGGACCTGGCGAATTCCGAGAAGTGCTATGCGGAATACGTGAAGAAATACGCCAACGATCCGGTCAACGGATTCAACGCGTACAACAATCTTGGTGGAATTTACGAGGAAAAGGGCGACTACAAGACCGCCGCCCAGACCTACGAAAAGTATATCCAGAAATACTCCGATTCGGTATTCGCCCCCATCATGTATCTGAATGCCGGAAAAGCGTACCTTACCCTGAAAGACAAAGACGCCGCCAAGCGCAATTTCGAAAAGCTTGTCGAGAGTCCCAAGGATTCCCGCGAGAAACAGGAAGCGCTGGCGTATCTGGAGTTGTTGAAGTAACGTGGAAAAAGCAACGGAAAGACCGGGATATCTCGATCTCTGCGATTCCGGAGAGATTGAGTCCCGGATAACCACGCTTCGGGAATACTATTCGCATTGCCGTCTCTGCCCGCATCAGTGTGGAGTGAATCGCACCGCCGGAAGCAAGGGAATATGCCGGTCTGGCGCCCAACCGGTGGTCGCCAGCCATAACATCCACCGGGGAGAAGAGCCGCCGGTCAGCGGAACAGCCGGTTCCGGGACCATTTTCTTCAGCGGATGCACCGGGCGATGTATCTTTTGCCAGAATTATCCCATCAGCCAAATGGGAGCCGGAGTGGAGATCACCGAGGACGATTTGGCCGGGATGATGCTGGATTTGCAGAACCGGGGATGCCACAACATCAATGTTGTCACTCCGACCCATTTTTCGCCCTCGATTGTGGCCGCAGTTGCCATAGCGGCCGCCAGGGGATTGCGGGTCCCAATCGTTTACAACACGAGCGGATATGAGCGGGTCGAGATACTGAAGCTGCTGGCGGGCATCGTCGATATCTATCTGCCCGATGCAAAATATGCGGATAACGCCGCCGCGGTCTCGCTTTCCGGATTCACCGGATATGTGGAGGAAAACCGGGCCGCGCTCCGCGAAATGTATTCGCAGGTGGGGAATCTTGCCGTAAGAAATGATCTCGCGGTGAAAGGGCTGATCATCCGCCACATGATTCTCCCCGGTGGACTCTCCGGAACCCGTGAAGTGCTTCGATTCATCGCGGAGGAACTTTCTCCGGAGATATTCGTCAGTCTCATGGATCAGTACTTCCCCGCGCACCAGGCGTTGAAACACGCGGTCATTTCGAGAAGGGTGAGTTCCGAGGAGTACGAGGAAGCGCTCGATGCATTCGATGACAGCGGTCTTTTCAACGGCTGGATTCAGGATCATTCCGAATTGTACTGAGTGATTGCTTTATTGGAAAACAGAAGCTGTATTATTGTTTCTTCATCGTTTCATATCGCAAAAAAAATGGTACCGATTTATCACGGAGGCAAAAATGGCAGGAGCAGGAAAACCGCAGTTGACCGAAGAAGAAAAGATTGCACAAAAGGTAAAAATGCGCCGGATGATTTCCTACATCCTCGGCGCCATCGCCGCTGTTGCGCTTGTCGCCTTCGTCATTCTCTCCTACGGAACAAGACAGAATATCAGCAAGCAGACCACTATCGATACGCAGGAACTGCGCAGCAAGCTGAAGATGATCGTCGCCATTGAAAAGAAGTACTTTGAGGAGCACGGCGAGTATGTTTCCTTCAACTTCCTGACCATCTGCAAGGAACTGCCGCAGTACGATCCGAAAATCGACGGAGCTTACAAATATTCGTTCGATGCCAAGACCGGAGTCGCCACCGGTATGGAGAAGGATGCCTCGAACGATATGAACGGCGACACCGACGGAAGCGACGGACTCACGCTCAGTGTGACCGGTGTTGCCGATGTGGTCAAGGGCAACGGCGGCGCCAATTTCTTCTGGCCTGAAGAGGACCTGGCTGATTTCAAGACCTGGACGCCTCCCAAAGCCCCCGATAAATCCGCGATTTCCGCCGACACAACCAAAGCCCAGTAATCTGTCGGTTTATATAAAAAAGAGGGGACCGTGCTTCGACACGGTCCCCTCTTTTTTATATAAACCGCAGTTTTCCATAAAAGAACAAACTGCTTCCCTTGACTTGACGGACGAAGCGGTCGTATTTTGTATTTATGGAAACGGACCAAATACATCGAAAGGGGAGTGTGGATGGAGGATATGCTGAAATACCTCATCATCGCTCTTATCGTGGGAGGGGCGGTTCCCATATTCATTTCGTTTTTATCTCACCGGCCACCCCGAAATAAAAGCGGTGGCCCCGGGAATCAGCGCTGACCGAGCGCGGCCCGTATGGTCTGCGCCATCTCCTGATTCACCCGTATTCCCATCGATTCCGCCCGCTGCACGGTCGCCCAGGCCGTCGACGCATCCCCGGACATGAACTGCGCCGCCGCTGTATTGTTCAGAATGAGGCGTTTATCTCCCCCCAACGCCGCGGCCCGTTCCAGATACCGCAAGGCTTCCCCATATTCACCACGGGCGATCTTGATGGCGCTCATCTCCTGATAGGGCAGGGGACTATTGGGGCTCAGCCGGATCACGGTCATCAATTCCCGTTCCGCCTCATCCATTCGATTCAGTTTTTCGAGCACGATCGCATAGTCGGTTCGGAAATCGGGCCGCTCCGGCGAAATTTGTACCGCGCGGGCGTAATATTCCACGGATTCGGGAAACCGTTTCAGATCATACAGGCGTTTCCCGTATCCTCTCAATGCCTCGTCATAATCCGGATGGATATCCAGCGCCTGACGGAAGTATCCCATCGACTCTTCGGTCCGGCCATCTTTTCCGGTCAGGTACCCGAGATTGCACAGCACTTTCACGCTACGGGAAGCATGGTGAAGGTCCGCGGAAAAGAGCGAGTAATCATCATACCAATCGTGATTCCGGGTCACCGTCCGTATGGTGAACAGGACCAATACCACACCCATCACGGCCATAACCAGCGGTTTCCGGCGCGGAAGAACCTGCGCCAGCGCATAGCCCGCCGCCAGGGCAAATCCTGCGAGCGGCAGATACATGAGTCGTTCCCCCATGATCGTGCCAACCGGGAGAGCGAGGTTGGAGACCAGAAGATAGGGGAGAAGGAACACCACCCCGGCCAGGAAAAGTTCCGGATACCTTTTACGGCTCCATATCGCGAACGCCGTCATGCCGATAAGGAGCAGCAATCCCGCAACGGGGAGAACTCCGAACAGCGAGGATTGTACCGGAATCTGATGATAGGAGTAATCGGAGGAAAGTCTCAGCGGGAACAGGACCAGTCCGGCATATCGTGCAAACACCGCCAGAGCGGTTGCCACACGTTCCACAACCGGCGAATGGGCGATGGGATTGTCCACGAAAGTGGGGTCCAGCCCGGCCGCGGTCGATCCCAGGATGCTCCAGCGGATCGCCAGATATACCGCCACGGCGAGCGCCAGCACACCGTACCTCATGAGGGATGACCGCGACGATACCGGACGTTTCAAAGCAAAATCTGCCGCCAGCGCCATGAAGGGAAAGAGCACCGCGGTTTCCTTTGAAAGCAGCGCCCCGAAAAGAAGCGCCGCGCCGAGGGGAACCGCCCACCATCGGGCGCGGAACCGTTCCAGCGCCAGCCAGGAAAGCACCAGAAAGAATGTACACATGATTTCCGGGCGTCCGGCAATATTGGCAACCGCCTCGGTGTGCAAGGGGTGAAAACCGAACAGGAGTCCCGCCATGACCGCAACCGCCAGATTCCGGAACATCAGATACAGCAGAAGGAACAGGAGCGCGGCGTTCAGGGCGTTGAGCGTCACGTTGAAGAGGTGGAACGGGAACGGTTTGATTTCCTTGCCGGCATTTAACTGGTAGGTGAGCATGACCAGGGGACGATACAGGCCGTCGCCGGTAAATCCGGACCCGGCGCGGTAATTGGAGCCGAATATGGTGGAAATGGGCGTGTGCCGCTGGAGAAACGTGTTTTCGACGATCAGGCTCTTGTCATCGAAAGCGAAACGGTTCGTCAGCGTATTGGCGAAGAGAGCCCAGGTCAGCGCGAAAATGAGAGCGAACCATACAGCGGTAACGGAGATTTTTCGTCTGGTCTTTTTCATGGCCGTTTCGATTCAGGGTGGACACGGACCCGGATGAAAACAGAAAGTATGTGCAGCGATCAGATGGAAGCCCGTCCGGGTGAATCGTGGACGAAGCGCACGATGCGGGTTCATGGGTCCCCGCCCGGTTCATTCCTATTTCGCATAATATATCTTATGTAAACCTACAAACAGCCCCACCGATTCCGGCTGAAAAAACGCGGAGCCAATGCCGTGTATTATCATACAAAACATTCCCGCTCCGCGCCATGAGAAAATCCCTGCCATTACCCCGTCCGTTACGGCCGGATACGATCCATGAGCCGCGGGAACGGTATGGTCTCCCGGACATGCTTGAGACCGCAAATCCACGACACGGTCCGCTCTATTCCCAGACCGAACCCGGCATGCGGCACTGAACCGTATTTCCGGAGATCCAGATACCACCGGAACGGCTCCACATCAAGACCGTGCGCCTCTATCTTGCGCAGAAGCGTATCGTAATCGTCCTCGCGCTGGCCGCCGCCGATGATTTCCCCGTATCCCTCCGGGGCAATCATATCCACGCAGAGCGCCAGATCGGATCGAACCGGGTCGTTCTTGAAGTAGAACGCCTTGATGGCGGTGGGATACCGGTGGATCAGAACCGGGCTGGAAAACGCATTGGAAATGACCGTTTCCTCGTCTCCGCCGAAATCATCACCCCAGGTGACCGGGAAATCGTTTCGTTTCAGAATCTCGATGGCTTCATCGTAACTGATGCGCGGGAACGGGAGCCGCACCTTCTCCAGCGTGGCAATATCCCGCTCCAGGAGTTCCAGTTCGGCCCTGTTGCGCTCCAGCACCGTCCGCACGATATGCATGACGAAATTCTCCGCCAGTTCCATATCGAGTTCCAGATCGAAAAACGCGGCTTCCGGCTCCACCATCCAGAATTCGGTCAGGTGACGGCGTGTTTTTGATTTCTCGGAACGGAAGGTCGGCCCGAAAGAATAGACCCTTCCCAGCGCCATGGCGCCGGCTTCTGCGTACAACTGTCCGCTCTGGGTGAGATATGCGCGTTCATCGAAGTAATCCGTCTCGAAAAGCGTCGTCGTCCCCTCACAGGCGGCGGGAGTGAACACGGGAGTGTCGAACAGTGTAAATCCCTGGCTGTCAAGGTATTCACGCGCAGCGGAAATGATGGTGGCGCGGACTTTCAATACCGCGGCCTGACGCGATGACCGCAGCCAGAGGTGACGGTTGTCCATCAGGAAGGCAACCCCATGCTCCTTGGGCGAAATGGGGAACTCCTCCAGCGGCTGATGGATAACGGCAAGTGCGGTCACCCCGATCTCAAATCCCATCTTTGAACGGTTGTCGCGACGGACATTGCCGTCGATGGACAGGGATGTTTCCTGCGTCAGGCGTTTCGCCGTTTCAAAGGTATCTTCATCCACATCTCCCTTGAACACGACACACTGGATCACACCGGTTCCATCCCGGACCTCGATGAAGACCAGTTTACCGCTGGTCCGCAGGTGGGTGACCCACCCTTTGATGGTTACCGGTCCCTCTCCGACGGAGGGGATTTGTCGTATAAGCGAATACTGCATACCGGGCTCCCTCCAGTTGTCATACATCTCAGGGCGCATGGTGGAGCATCCGCGCCCGGAAATCAAAATATCTGCCTCTCGTTCATGGCTTTACAATGACCGTCCGAAGATTCTCCTCCCGGAAGACATCCTGCGCCACATCCTGCATCTGTTCCGCGGTCACCGCATCGATCTGCTGAATGGTGTCATTGATGTCGTAATAGGTGTGAAGGAAAATCTCCTGCTTGGCCAGACGGCTCATGCGATTGGAGGAACTTTCCTGGCTCAACACCACGCTCCCCTTCAATTGCGACTTGACACGCTCCAGGGTTTCCGTATCGAGCCTGACTTCCGACAGATTCCGATACTCATCACGAATGAGTTTCAGCGTCATATCCAGATTCGCTGTCTCCGTCGCCGCATACGTCGCGATAAAACCGTTGGTCTTCATCAGTTCCATGAACGAGTAAATGTTGTACGTCAACCCGTGTTTCTCACGGATGTTCTGAAACAGACGGCTCGACATCCCACTGCCCAGGAGCGTATTGATCAGCCAGAGGGGATTACGGCGTTCGTCGGTATACCCGAAGGTCAAACCACCATAGCAGATATGCGACTGCTGGATGTCTTTCTCCAGAACAATCGTCCGATCTGATATCTCCGCAATACGTTCCGGTTCAACATAGTTATTGGAACCATCGAAAGTGAAATAGGAAGAGACAAGGTCCACGATCCGGTCGTGTTCGATATTCCCCGCGGCGGCAATGACAATGTTGCACGCGGAATAATACCGGGACATATACGCGGTGATGTCTTCACGCGAAAACCGTTCCACGGTTTCCTCTGTTCCGAGAATAGACTTGGCTGCGGGATCGGGATTAAGGACAAGATCGCCGTACACATCCTCCACCAGTTCCTCGGGAACATCCTCCGCGGAACGGATTTCCTCCATGACCACGAGTTTCTCCCTCCCGATTTCCACCGGAACGAACGTGGAATGGAGAAGGATATCGGAGAGAACGTCAATGGCCCGTTCCAGATGGGCGTCGAGAACCGTGGCATAATAACAGGTCATATCCCGCGAGGTGAACGCGTTCAGCGAGCCGCCCAGGGATTCGAGGGAATCGGCGATTTCGAACACGGAACGCTTCTCGGTTCCCTTGAACAGCATGTGCTCGATGAAATGGGCCATACCCATGAGATCGACACTGTCCGTACGCGATCCCGCGCCGATCCAGACCCCAAGAGAAACGGAGCGAACGTAAGGCATCCGCTCCGTTACCACCGTGAGTCCATTCGGAAAGACGGTCTTGTTTACCAGGCTGTTCATGATTCCACTGCGGGCAATGCGGCCTTGCGGCTGCACTTGACCTTGCCCTGGTCGTCGACGCCGATAACCTTGCAGTCGATAACGTCGCCCAGCTTGACCACATCCTCCACCGTCTTCACCCGATGCGGGGCGAGTTCGGAGATATGGATGAGCGCTTCCTTCCCGGGGAGAATTTCCACGAAAGCGCCGAACGTGGTGATCCGCTTGACCGTACCCTGATAGACCTTGCCGATTTCGGGTTCTTCCACCAGACCGAAGATGATGTCGTAGGCAGCCTGTCCGGCGGCCATATCCACCGCGGCGATCACCACCGTGCCGTCATCCTCGATATTGATGGTGGCGCCGGTCTGCTCCTGAATACCCCGGATCACCTTGCCCCCCTGCCCTATCACCGCGCCGATCTTGCTGACATCGATCTTCATGGTGATGATGCTCGGAGCGTATTTGGAGATGCTCTCGCGGGGCGTGTCGAGCGCCGCGTTCATGATTCCGAGAATGTGCGCACGACCATCCCTGGCATGGAAAAGCGCATCGGACATGATGCCCGTGACGATACCCTTGACCTTGATATCCATCTGGATGGCGGTAATGCCTTCCGAGGTCCCGGCCACCTTGAAATCCATGTCGCCGAGGTGGTCCTCATCACCCAGAATATCGGACAGGATGACGTAGTTTTCCTCTTCCTTGATGAGACCCATGGCAATACCGGCCACCGCGGTCTTGACGGGCACACCGGCGTCCATCAGGGACAGGGAACCGGCGCACACGGTCGCCATCGAGGAAGAACCGTTGGATTCGAGAATGTCCGAAACCACCCGTATGGTGTACGGGAAGATTTCTTCGGCGGGAATCACCGGCTCGATGGCCGATTCAGCCAGATGCCCGTGCCCGAACTCGCGACGGGAGGTTCCCCGCAGCGGACGGACCTCTCCCACGCTGAACGGCGGGAAGTTGTAGTCGAGCATGTAGCTCTTGTAGCTCGTGCCTTCCAGATCCTCGATCATCCGCTCGTCCATCTTGGTGCCCAGAGTGACCACCGAAAGGGACTGCGTCTGCCCGCGGGTGAACAGGGCTGAACCGTGGGTACGGGGCAGGACGGACACTTCGCAGGTAATCGGACGGATTTCCTTGGAAGTGCGGCCGTCGAGCCGAACCTGGTCCTTGGTGATCATTTCCCGCATGACCGCTTTTTCCACCGCCGCGAACGCCATCTTCAGTTTGACTTCGCTCTCCGGATACTTCTCGGCGAATTGGGTCGTCACCTCGGTGGAGAGTTTGGAAATCGCCTCGCGACGCTGGGATTTGTCGGTGATCCGAATCGCATCCCGCGCGGTCTCGGTGAACGCTTCCCGAACATCGGCAAGCATTTCTTCCGAGGGCACATTCAGCGTGTATTCCATGGTGGGCTGGGCGATGCCTTCCGCAAACTCCCGCTGGAGATCGCAGATTTCGCGGATAAAGCGCTTGGCGAACTCGATGCCGCCGAGCAGAACTTCTTCCGAAACCTCGCGGGCATTGCCTTCCACCATCATGATATCTTCATCGGAACCGGCGACCACGATATCCAGAGCGCTCTCGTCGAGCTGCTGGAAAGTGGGATTGACGATATATTCGCCGTCGATGTAACCGACATGCACTCCACCCACGATCCGCTCCAGGGGAAGCGGAGAAATGGCGCACGCGGCGGAACTGCCGATGAGGCCCAGCACATCCTGATCGTTTTCCTGGTCGGAGGAAAGAACGCTCGTCATGATCTGGACTTCATTGCAGAATCCCTTCGGAAAAAGCGGCCGGAGCGGCCGGTCGACCAACCGGGAGCTCAGGATCTCCTTGGTATTCGGCCGTCCTTCCCGGCGGAAGAAATTTCCGGGGATCTTTCCGATGGCGTATGATTTTTCGCGGTATTCCACGGTGAGCGGCAGGAAATCCTTGTTCACATCGGATCTCCGGTCCACGCACACCGTGGCCAGTACCACGGAATCACCGTACGACACCAGAACAGCGCCGTCGGCCTGCTTGGCCATTCTCCCGGTTTCCAGGGTAAGGATGTGGTCCCCGATTTGTTTGCTGACCTTTTTTACCATGAGTATGTTTGCTCCGCTTTTCGTTATTTACGAATTCCAAGGTCCTTGATCAGGGAGCGGTAAGATTCGATGTCAGTATTCTCGAGGTAATCGAGCAGTCTGCGTCTCTTGCCGACCAGCTTCATCAGGCCCAATCTGGTGTGGGCGTCCTTGGTGTTCTTTTTCAGATGCTCCGTCAGGTCGAGGATACGATGCGTAATAATCGCCACCTGCACCTTGGTATTCCCGGTATCCTGCGCATTTTTGCCAAACTTCAGGGCGAATTCGGCTTTCTGCTCCTTTGTGATCGCCATTGCTTCCATCATCTCCTTTTACATGCATTATTTTTTATGGAATGTGAACTGCTGCAACGCTTCAATGTCAAGTTGAATCTGTTTCACCAGCGCTTCCCGTGAATCGAACGGGCGTATATCGCGGAGACGTTCGGCGAATCCGATTCGTATCGGGCGATCGTACAGATCCCCGTTGAATCCCGGGATATGGATCTCGATGGCTTCCTCACTGATTTGGAACGTCGGACGGGGTCCCACACTGATCACCCCGGGTCTTCGGGTATGATCAAATTCCGCCCACCCGGCATATACGCCCGGCGACGGTATGATCTTGCCCGGATAAACCCCCGCCAGATTCGCGGTCGGAATGCCGATTTTCCTTCCGTTCCCCTTCCCGTGCGCCACCACTCCGCCGAGCGAGTATTCTCTCCCCAGCAGCAGCGCGGCGCCTCGTACATCGCCCTTTTCCAACATGATCCGGATGGTGGAGCTTTTCACCGTCATCCCCTCCACCATAACCGGCGGCACGACCTCAAGTTCGAACCCGTGCTCGCGCGCATACTCCGGCAATTCCATGGAAGAAAGGTCGCGATTCTTTCCGAACCCGTGGTCGTATCCCACCACAAAGAATCGCATTCCAAGACAACCGAGCAGATATTCCCGGATAAACGCCTCGGCGGACATGGCGGCCACCTGTTCGGTGAACCGGAGCACAGCCGCCGTGGACACTCCCGATTCGGAAAACAATTCAAGTTTTTCTTCCAGCGTGGTAAGCATGCGGGGCGCGGAATCGCGTCCCACCACTTCTGCCGGGTGACGGTCGAACGTTACCACCACCGACTGTACGCCGTGTTCTTCCGCTTTCCGCACCACACGATCAAGTATCCGGCGGTGTCCCTCATGCACTCCATCGAACGTCCCGAGCGTCACCACGGAGGCGGACCCGCAATTCTCCGGAGATGGGACAAAATCTCTGATTATTCTCATAGCGATACAGCCGGTTCGGAAACCGGGATAATTTTCCCCGTGAGTTCTTCAACAGCGCCGGACCGGGCAACCGATGCAAATTCGATGGCATCCTCGATGCGGAACTTCCCGGAAGCGGTCCTCCGCAACGCGGACAAATGGGCGGGACACCCCGCCATTTCGCCCAACTGGTGAGCAATGGTACGGATGTACGTGCCTTTGGAACATTCGATGTCGAGAACCACCCGGGGAAAATCCTCCAGGGAAGCCTCGATGGAACTGATGACGATACGCCGGGGCGTACGCTCGACTGTCTTTCCGGCGCGGGCGAGATCGTACAGCTTGCGCCCTCCGATTTTCACCGCCGAATACATGGGGGGAATCTGTTCCGACTCCCCTTTCAGACTCTGGATCGCGTTCCACAACTGTTCACGGTTCACCAGAGAGGGATCGCCTTCCGCGGTTTTCACCCCGTCCGCATCGTAGGTGTCGGTCGCGCTCCCGAAAGTGACTTCCGCGAGATAGCGTTTGGTATCGCATTCGAACGACGTGGCCAGACGGGTGGCCGAGCCGATCAGCAATACCAGCACCCCGGTGGCCTGGGGATCGAGAGTCCCGGTATGCCCCACTTTCGTCCCGTGGAGCATTCCCCGAACCTTGTTCACCACATCGAACGATGTCCATCCCGCGGGCTTGTCCACCACGAGAATTCCACCCGGCGTCTCAGGACTGTTTTTTTTTGATTTCATCCAGGAGCCGGTTGATATGGATACCGTTGACCGTGGACGGATCGTAATGGAACGTCAGCGCGGGGATATTCCGCAGGACGATTCGCCCTGCCAGCCGGGACCGTATAAACGGAGCGGCATCGTTGAGCGCCTGCATGGTTTCTTCGATCTGGTCCTTTTCCCCGAGCACACTCACAAACACTTTGGCGAATTTGAAATCTTTCGTGACTTCCACTCCGGTCACCGTAGCCATGGCAATCCGCTCGTTGAGCAGTTCATGTTCGATGATCTGGGAAATCTCACGCTGCAGGAGCGGCGCCACCCGATCCGTCCGTGCAAATCTATTCATTCTTATTCTCTATCTACATGTACTGGAGATTACTGTCCAGAACCTCGACCCGGCGGTCGCCGTACACGAGGTTCATGACATTCCCCATGATGCTTTCCACATGGCGCGATTCATTGGACACCGCCACCACACCCAGAGAAGCACGTTGCCACAAGTCGTTGTTTCCCACTTCGGCCACCGCCACATTGAAACGGCTCCGAAGGCGGTCCTTGATGCTTTTTATGGCGAACCGCTTCGACTTCAGCGAATCGCTCTCCGGAACGAACAATTCGATCCGCAATACTCCGACTATCATGAAAACACCCGCTCGGTTACAGCGACCGCGCCTCTTCAATGATTTCGATGGCCTCGATGATATCGCCCACCCGGATGTCGTCGAAATGGTCGATTCCGATGCCACACTCGTATCCCTGGTTCACTTCGGTCACATCGTCCTTGAAACGGCGGAGCGAGGACAGCTTCCCGGAATGCACTTCCACATTGTCCCGGACCACTCGAACCCGCGAACTCCGTTTGATGACTCCCGAAGTAACATACGACCCGGCGATATTGCCGCTCTTGGGTACCTTGAACACCGTACGGATTTCTGCGGTCCCGATCACCTTCTCGGTCACCTTCGGCGCCAGGAGGCCGCTCAGGGCGTTCTTGACATCGTCGAGGATTTCGTAGATGATCTCGTACACCTTGATTTCCACGTCTTCCGTCTCGGCCAGTGCTCTCGCCGCGGGGGAAGGACGCACGTGGAACCCGACGATGACCGCATCCGAAGCCGCAGCCAGGAGCACGTCGTTCTCGTTGATTCCACCCACTCCCTGGTGAATGATCTGTATCCGCACCTCGGGGTGGGTGATCTGGGAAAGGGAATCGGAAAGCGCTTCCACCGAGCCGTCCACGTCGCCCTTGATGATAAGGTTGAGATCCTTGATGGAACCTTCCTTGATCTGATCGTAGAGGTCGGAGAGAGTGATCCGTTTGAGTCTCCGGAAATCCTGCTCACGCTTCATGATACGACGTTTCTGGGCGATATCGCGCGCCTCGGACTCGCTCTCCACGATATAGAACTTGTCTCCCGCCTTGGGAACGCCATCCATACCGAATATGAGCGCGGGCTGGGAAGGCCCGACACTGTCCACGCGGTCGCCGAACTCGTTTATCATGGCCCGGACCCGCCCGGTGATCATACCGGTGATGAAGGGATCCCCTACATGCATGGTTCCGGACTGGATCAGCACCGTGGCTATCGCGCCGCGTCCCCGATCCAGTTTGGAATCGATGACCACGCCCGAGGCCCGCTTGTCCGGATCGGCCTTGAGTTCCAGAATCTCCGCTTCGAGAAGCACCTTCTCCAGAAGCTTATCGATGTTCATGCCCTTCTTTGCCGAGATTTCCTGACACTGGTAGGGTCCGCCCCAATCCTCGACGAGGATGTTGTTACGGGCCAAATCCTGCCGTATCCGCTCGGGGTCTGAGCCGGGAAGGTCCACCTTGTTGATGGCGATGACAATGGGAACACCGGCGGCTTTCGCATGGTCGATGGCCTCGATGGTCTGGGGCATGACACTGTCGTCCGCCGCAACCACGAGGATCACGATGTCGGTGACCTGCGCACCGCGAGCCCGCATGGCGGTAAACGCCTTGTGACCGGGAGTGTCGATAAAGGTGATCTGTCCCTTGGGCAGGGTAACGGAATACGCTCCGATATGCTGGGTTAGCTTGCCGTTGATCAGGAACGCGGCATGGTCGCAGGCGGTCTGCGCCATGTCGCAGTCCCGCGAGGCGATCAGCAGCGCGCCGCCGCGTCCGGCGATTCGGTTCGCGATATGGCGGATCCCCTTGGACAGTTTCGGGTCGAAGCTTAGCTCCGGCACCGAAAAAATCACCAGCAGCGCGCGACTAAGCCCGGCCGCTAGCAGGCAGACCACCGCCTTT
>CAYRTQ010000064.1:0-16018 GCA_964426865.1 uncultured bacterium | reverse complement strand
TGGAGCGCATGGCCATGATCCAGCAGGGCAAGGATAATATCTTCGAGACCGATATTCTGGGGAGCCTGGTGCGGCGGGTGGAGGAATTCACCGGACAGACATACAGCGAGAACACCGGCATGCCCTTCCGGGTGGCGGCGGACCATGCCCGCACCCTGACTTTCGCCATCGCCGACGGCGCCCTGCCCTCCAACGAGGGACGCGGCTATGTCCTCCGCCGTATTCTGCGACGCGCCTGCCGCTACCTGCGGGAACTCGGCGTGCATGAACCGATGGTGTACCGTCTGGTTGGCGACGTGGTTAATCTCATGAACGGAGCCTACCCGGAACTCAACGAACGCGCCGACTACATTTCCCTGGTCATCCGTGGTGAGGAGGAACGCTTCCTCCGTACCCTGGGACAGGGAGTCGATCTCTTCGACCGTCTGGTTGGTGACGTTGTATCCCGAGGCGAACGGGTCATCGGCGGAACCGACGCTTTCCGGCTCTACGACACCTACGGCTTCCCGGTGGACCTCACCCGCATCATGGCGGAAGAGAAGGGGATGACCGTGGACATGGCCGGATTCGAATCCGCCATGGAAGCCCAGCGCAGTCGCGCCCGCGAGGCCTCCGCGTTCTTCACCAGCGCCGACGAAGGCGGCCCCTGGATGGAAACCGGCGAATCCTCCCGGATATCCACCCGGTTTCTGGGCTACGAGCAGGATACGCTGGAAGCGGAACTCCTGCGCTACCGGGTGGACGAGAACGGCCGCATAGAACTGGTATTCGACCGCACCCCGTTCTATGCCCTTTCCGGAGGCCAGGTGAGCGATACCGGAACCATTGCGCCCGCCGACGGCTCTTTCGTGCTGCGGGTGCGTGATGTCCGTGATTATCCGGGAGTGGGACGCGTCCACCTCGCCGAGGTGGAGGAGGGAATGTTCTCTCCCACCGCGCTCACCGCCCGTCCGGCCCGTCTCGCCATCGACCTGGAGCGGCGCGACGCCATCCGTCGCAATCATTCCGCCACCCATCTTCTGCAGGCCGGGCTCCGCTCGGTACTCGGAACCCATGTGCGTCAGTCCGGGTCCGCGGTGGACGACGAGCGGCTGCGGTTTGATTTCAACCACTTCTCCGGCCTTTCGACGGAAGAAATCGAGCGGGTGGAGGAATTTGTCACCCGAGCGATCATGGCGGATTACACAGTGGAGTGCATCGAAACCACCCTGGAGGAAGCGCGGTCGATCGGCGCCATGAGCCTGTTCGAGGAAAAATACGGCGATGTCGTGCGCCTGCTGAAAATGGGCGATGTCTCCGCCGAACTCTGCGGAGGAACCCATGTGCGCCGCACCGGGGAGATCGGACCATTCCGTATCGTAACCGAATCTTCCGTGGCGGCGGGCATACGCCGCATCGAGGCCATTACCGGAACGCGCGCCTATGAAACCATATGCGGCGAGCACCGGGCGGTGCAGGAACTGGGACGCAAGCTGAACGCCGCTCCCGGGGAGATGACCGACCGGGTCGAGGCTCTTGCCGCCCGTATCCGTGAGCTGGAAAAACAGGTCCGCAAGTTGAAGACCGAAGGGACCGCCGGTGGTCCGGACGTTCTCTCCGGCGCGGTCGAGGTCAAGGGAGTCAAGGTCGCCTCCGGGAAAGTGGAAGTGGCGGACGTGGAGGAACTCAAAACCCTGGCTGACTCCGTCCGGACCCGCATCGGCAGCGGAGTGGGCGTCCTCGGCGCGGAAATCGAGGGAAAAGTTTCGATCGTCGCGGTGGTCACCGATGACCTCGTGGCGAAAAATACGGTCAAAGCCGGCGACATCGTGAAACGGATCGCCCCGATGGTGGGCGGCTCCGGCGGCGGCAGGCCGCACATGGCCATGGCGGGCGGACGGGATGCCTCGAAACTGGATGAGGCGCTCGGTGCGGTCCCGGGTGTGGTTGCGGAACTCATAAAAGGGTAATTCCCATGCCATTCCGGAAGACCACATCGGTCTATCAGCATCTCCTCGACGTACGCAAGCGGTCGGGAGCGGGATTCTTCGTGCTCCTGGATCCCGACCGTGCAGCGCCCGGAAAGATTGCCGATCAGGCCAGACGATGCCGCGACGCGGGGGTGGACGCCATTCTGGTGGGATCCAGCCTCATGATGGGCAACGGATTCGAGCATGCTTTGCGTTCCGCGCGGGAGGCGGTCGATATCCCGGTCATCATTTTTCCGGGGGAGAAATCCCAGGTTTCATCCGATGCGGACGCCATTCTGTTCCTCAGCCTCCTCTCCGGCCGCAACCCGGAATACCTCATCGGCCAGCAGATGCAGAGCGCGCCCGTCATCCGCAGCATCGGGCTGGAGGCCATTTCCACCGCCTATCTCCTCGTGGACTCCGGGCACACCACCTCGGTGGAATTCGTGTCCAACACCCGTCCGCTTCCCGCCGACAAGCCGGAAATCGCGGTGGCGCACGCCATGGCCGCGGATATCTTCGGGATGAAACTGGTCTATCTCGAAGCGGGCAGCGGCGCCGCGCGCTCCGTCCCGGATGACATGGTGCGTGCGGTATCTTCCGGAGTGGATATTCCGGTCATCGTGGGCGGCGGCATTCGAAACCCGGAGACGGTGGCGTCGAAAGTGGAAGCCGGCGCTTCGTTCATCGTGGTGGGCAACCACCTCGAAGACAGCGGGAACTACAACGACCTGAATGCGTTCGTGCGCGCTGCGCATGGAACTTGATCGGGACCACGGGTAAACACGGATCGGAAACGGCCTGAACCCCTGATTCAAGCGGTTCAGGATGATTGAAAGCGGGGAGCATGTATGTACGTTCCGCTTTCAGATCCCCGATTTCTGTATTTTCCCGTGTTTATCCGTGATTCCACTATCCTTTTACGGTTGCCATGTACATCGACATCCACAGCCATTTCCTGCATGGGGTCGACGACGGCCCCGAGTCCATCGAAACATCCCTCAAGATGCTGCGCCGTGCGGCGATGACCGGAATTCGCGCGGTGGCTGCCACGCCCCATGTGCTGGACAACCTGAGCCCCGGCTGGGAAGAAACCGTGCTCCTGCGGTTCCAGGAGATATCGCGGGCGGTTATCGCGGAACAGATTGAAATCGACCTGTATCTGGGCTCGGAAATCTATTTCCAGTTCAACCTGCCCGACCTTGCCGAGTGGTCCATCGGAAGTTACCGCGGCATGGGTATCTACACGCTGGTGGAAACCTCGCTTTCCCAGTATCCCCGTCATTTCGAACAGGCGCTCGACATTCTGCTCTCCCGCGGGAAGCGCCACATCTTCGCGCATCCCGAACGTGTGGGTTCCCTTCTCGGTGACTTCGCCACCATCGCGGCGCTCGCCGAAAAGGGTATTCTCATCCAGGTAAGTTCGGGAAGCCTGCTGGGAAACTTCGGGCGCGAGGTGGAAGCATATACCTGGGGGCTTCTGGAGCGGGGAGTCGTGCACTGCGTGGCGTCCGATGCGCATGACGAGTATCATCGGCCGTTCAATCTCGGAACAGCCTGGAACGCGGTATCCGCGCGGTGCGGGGAGGATATCGCCGACCTTCTCATGTATGCCAACCCCCGTCATATCCTTTTCGGAGAGGAGGCCGAACCTGTCCCCGGAAAATAACTCCCGTCCCGCGAAGGTGCTGGTGACCTCGGGCCCCACCCGGGCCTGGATCGACCGCGTCCGCTATATCGCCAACGCTTCCACCGGATCACTCGGCGCCCGTATCGTCGAGACGCTCATCGGGCGCGGAATCCCCGTCCGGCATCTCTCCGGTATCGGAGCGAAACAGCCCGAAGTCTCCCCCACCCCACTCCTGGAACGGGTGACAATCGCCACCATCGATGATCTCATCGAACAGATACGGATATCCGCAGCGTCCGGTGATATCCGGTATGTGGTGCATGCCATGGCGGTGCTGGATTACGTTCCCGAGCGGAGCCTGGGAGAGAAACGGTCTTCCGACAGCGAATCCTGGGATCTCCGGCTGGTGCGTACCCCGAAGGTCACCGCGCTCATCCGTGAACTCCTTCCCGATGCCGCCATTATCGGGTTCAAACTGGAAGCCGGGGTGACCGGAGAGGAACTCCGGGCGCGCGCCCTGGAATCATTGCGAAAGTACCGCCTCTCCCTGGTGGTGGCCAATGATCTCGACCGGGTGGGCCCGGAGAATCACGAGGCGCTGTTCATCGATCCACGGGGAGAAATCGTGGCATGCGAGCGCACAAAACGGGGAATCGCGGAACGGATCGCCGATTTCATACAAGGAGAAGGCATATGAAAAAGCCCCCGGTTTTCGGGGGCTTTTTCATATGCGCCGGATGGCGGGTCCGCGCTATTTCATGGGATCGTCGATCAGGACATAGTTACGATATTCGCCGACCTTGCGATGCAGGATGTGGTTCTCCAGAAAGGTGAGCATCCGCACCGGCAGGCGATCATGTTTGTGGTCTTTTGTATTGGGTTTACCCGGCTTGGCTTCCCAGTTCATGGAGGCGATACGCTCCCGCATCACTTCCGGATGGGTGCCGGTGAAACGACGGCAGGTCTTGAGGGACCCGTAGTCGAAATCCTTCGCGGCATCCGGATACCGGTTTTTTACCCATTCCTGGTCGTGGTGGACGGAAGAAAGCGCGATCTGTTTCTTCATCATGCGGGCGGGCGGGCGCACCCATCCGTAGTGAAAGATTTCCGCGTTGGCGGGGACCACCCGGAGTTTCCGCCCCTCGATACGGAATCCCTGGGCGCTTTCCCAGGAACGCGCCCCGATCCCGTTGCGGACGATGCGGATTTCCTTCGCGTACCAGTTGTGCGCCACCTGATAGAGATCGTAGGACCCGTAAAAATGGACATAGTCGAACAGCAGGCCTTCCACCTCGGGAACGTCGAGATACCGTTCCATGCGCGCTCTCAGCACATCGAGATATTTTTCATGCACCACCTCGTCCGCCTGGAGATAGAAACACCAGTCTCCGGTGCAGGCGTCGAGAGCGATGTTGGACTGCACCGCGTTCACCGCGCCGTGGACGAAATGCTGCCTGTCCCAGACCGTTTCTATGATTCGAATCTTCGGGTCGCCGATGGCGCGGATGCGTTCGGTGGTATCGTCGTCCGAATCCCCGCAGGCGATCACGAACTCGTCCACGAGCGGAAGCGCGGAACGGATGGCCTCCTCGATGGGATAGTAGAGCTTGATGGCATTTTTTACAAATGAAAAGCCGCTGATCTTCATATCGGTATCATCTCTCCGCGGGTTGCTCCGGTTTTGCCGCAGACGCGGCGGTACCAGGTAAATATGCAATCCGCGAATTGAATTTCCAAACGAAATTCCATTCGGGCGCATAGCCGTGCGGTCCGGTCCCCTTCCGCATTCCGGGGAGAAACCGGGCCGCACGTGCGTTTCCGGGTTATTTTTGTTTCCAGCCGCCGCCGAGAGAACGGTAGAGAGCGGTAACCGCCCGCAACTGCTGCAAACGGTCATTCACGCTTCCCAGACGCGCCGAAAGCAGGCTTTGCTGGGCGTTGAGCACTTCCGTATAGTTCGCGGAGCCGTACGTGAGCAGTTCCTTGGTATATTCGACCGATTTGACCAGGGCATCCAATTGCGATCTGCGGAGAGTGCTTTTCTCGAGGGAAGCCTGGTAGGAACCCAGCGCGTTCTGCACCTCGTTCCCCGCATAGAGGAGCGTGCTCTTGAAATACAGGAGCGCTTCCTCCTGCTGCGCCCTGGCCACTTTCAGACGGGTGGAGTTCGCCTTGCGGTCGAAGATGGGCTGCGCCAGTCCGCCGATGATGGATGCCGCAAACGATGCCGGATCGAACAAATCATCCAGATCCACCGCCGCGAGTCCGCTCGACGCCGTGATGCTGAAAGAGGGATAAAACCGGGCGCGGGCGCTTTGGGTCGTCTCATACGCCGCCATGACCGAATACTTCGCCGCCAGCACATCGGGACGGTTTTCCAGGAGCATGGCCGGAACGCCGATCCGCATCACGGGTGCGGCGGGCTGGTCCTCTATCCCGCCCCGTTCGATTGCCGTTCCCCCGGCGCGCCCGAGCAGCAGGTTGAGGGCATTCTGCATTTCCCGGATTTGCTGATTGATGTCCGGGATGGTGACCTCGGCGGCGTACCGGGTCGCCTCGCTCTGCATGACCGCCGCGCCGGTGACCTTGCCGCTGTCTTTCAGGACCTGCATGGTCTGAACCAGGTCGCCATAGTTCCGCGCCGTTTCCCGTGTGATCGCCAACTGGGCGTCCAGCGCCATGAGCTGATAATACGAATTGGCGATATCGGAGATCAGACGTGTCTGCACCGCTTTCCTTGCCGCGTCGGTCGCGAGCAGGTTCGCGTACTGGGCCCGTTTGGCGCTCCGCAGCTTGCCCCAGATATCCAGTTCCCAATCGGCCTCGAATCCCAGTTGAACGGTTTTCGAATCATCCGGGCCGTTCGGGTAGATCGACTCCGAATTACGGGAATAAGTCCCCCTCGCCGCCCCGTTCAAAGCCGGGAACAGCGCGGCTTGGCTCTGCTGCAGATAGGCATCGGCCTCGCGCACTCTCTGCACCGCGATTCCGAGATCGTAATTGTTTTCAAGCCCCTCGTTGATGAGCCGTTGCAGGAACGGATCGGCGAAGAGTTCATTCCAGGGCATATCCGCCAGCGATGTCGCGCCGGTGGTTGCCAGACTGCCGTACAGCCCGTCGGTTTTCACGGTTTCCAGGGGCGGGCGCACCGAGGATGCGCCGCAACCCGTCAACACCGCGGCCAAACCGATTGTCAGAATGCTTTCCTTGTATCGTGGTTTCATACACCGTTTGTCTGGTTAAAGTGAATATCAATGCTGCTGAATATCCGACGCCGAAGATTCCATCGCGACCGGTTTTCCGAAATATTCCTGTATGTTCTGGAAGATCACGTAGAGAACCGGGATCACCAGAATGCCGACCATTGTTCCCACAAGCATGCCGCCGGCAGCGCCGACTCCGATGGAACGATTTCCGTTCGCCCCGATTCCGGTGCTGAAAACCAGGGGAAGCAGGCTCACGATGAAAGAGAAGGAGGTCATCAGAATCGGGCGAAGACGGATTCGCGCACCCTCGACCGCCGACTGGACGATGGTCATTCCGCTGCGACGGCGTTGCAGGGCGAATTCAACGATGAGGATGGCGTTCTTGGACAGAAGGCCGATGAGCATGATCAACGAAATCTGGAGATAGATGTTGTTTTCCACTCCCATGAACCGGGCGAACAGGAACGATCCCGCGATGCCGATGGGCAGGGTCAGGAGAATGGAAAACGGCAGTATGAAGCTTTCATACTGGGCGCACAGGAGGAAGTATACGAAAATCAGGCTCAGGAGGAAGATGACGACGGACTGGTTCCCCGATGCGACTTCTTCCCGCGTGGAGCCGGAAAACTCGTAGGTATACCCCTGCGGCAGCGTTTTCTGCGCCACATCTTTCACCACCTCGATCGCCTGTCCGGAACTGAACCCCGGATTGGGTCCGCCATTCACCGCGATCGAGGTATACATGTTGAACCGTGTCAGGTTTTCCGGCCCGTATATACGTTTGAATGAAATGAATTCCGTGATCGGCGCCATTTCACCCGAGGAGGTTTTCACAAATACATTGTTCATCGATTCCGGGTTTCCACGGTATTTCGGTTCCGCCTGGAGCATGACACGGTACTGCTTTCCGAACCGGTTGAAATCCGAAGCGTAATACCCTCCGATATATCCCTGCATGGCCGACAACACCGTGCTGACCCCGATTCCCGACTGCTTGCACCGTTCGGCGTTCACATCCACCTGGTACTGCGGGAAGTTCGTGCTGAAGGCTGTGTTGGCGTACTGAATTTCCGGATGTTTACGGAGTTCCGACAGGAATGTGTTCGCGTTTTGCTCGAACGTCTTGATGTCGCCGCCCGTTTTGTCCTCCACTTTCAGTTCGAAGCCGCCCGCCAGGCCAAATCCCGGCACCATACCGGGGGTGAAGAACATGACCCGAGCCTCGGTGAAACCGGATGTCATACCGTACAGCCGGGCAATCACACTCTCCACGGAGTGTTCTTTCCCTTTTCGTTCCCCATAGGGTTTCAAGTCGCAGATAAGCATCGCATACGAGCTTCCGCTGCCGCTCAGAAACGAATTTCCCACAATCATGGAATACGCGCCCATCTCGGGAATACTCGTAACGATCTTTTCCAGCCGGTGCGTCACCTCCGTGGTTTTTGCCAGAGATGTGGCCGGCGGCAGGGCGATATCGACGAAAATGGCGCCCTTGTCTTCCGTGGGGATGAATCCCTTGGGTGTGGATTTCATCAGGTAACCCAGCAGAAGGCTGAATGCGAGTATCCCGCAGATTGCGATCCATTTATGGTGAATGAGCACGTTGAGCAGCTTCTGATACTTCTCGGAAAAAGCGCTGTATCCCATGTTGAATCCCCGGTAGAACCGGGTGAAGAACCCTTTCCCGTGGAGCGCCTTCTCGTCGTGCGGTTTCAGGAAGAGCGCGCAGAGAGCGGGGCTGAGAGTCAGCGCGATGCACGCGGAGATGATGATGGCGCAGGCGAGAGTAATCCCGAACTGCTTGTAAAACACGCCGGTTGTGCCGGTGATGAACGTCACCGGAACGAAAACGGCGGACATCACCAGGGTAATGGTGATAATGGCGCCGGATATCTCGTTCATGGCGGAAACCGACGCCTCCAGCGTGCTCTTCATGCCCTGTTCGAGCTTTGCGTGTACCGCCTCCACCACCACAATGGCATCGTCAACCACAATCCCGATCGCCAGCAATAGCGCGAAAAGCGTGAGCATGTTGATGGTGAACCCGAACAGGCTGAGGAAGAAAAACGAGCCGATGATGGCCACGGGTACCGAAATGGACGGTATGATGGTCGCCCGGAAATTCTGGAGGAAGACGAACACCACGAGGCACACGAGCAGAAACGCCTCGAAGAGTGTTTTGACAACCTTGTGGATTGAACTGTTGAGGTAAACGTTGTTGTCTACCAGCGTTCTGATTTTCACCCCGCTTGGGAACGTTTTTTCCGCTTCAGCGATGGCTTTTTTAACATCGATGATGACCTGGCGGGCATTCGATCCGGAGGTCTGGATCACCGCCATGGTCACCGCCGGATGACCCATCGTGGATATTTCCGCATTGTACCCCTGCGCTCCGAACTCGACACGGGCCACATCCTTCAGACGCAGGATGTTCCCTTTTTCATCGGCTTTGATGACAATATTTTCGAACTCGGAGGGAAGGGTCATCTTCCCTTTGTACTTGATGACATATTCGAACGACTGATCGTTCCGTTCACCGAATTTTCCCGGCGCGGCCTCGATATTCTGTTCGCTCAGCGCCGCGGAGATATCGGACGGCATCAGCTTGTACGCGGCCATCACGTCCGGTTTCAGCCAGATGCGCATCGAATAGGTCTTGGCGCTCCATACCATGGCGTCCCCCACGCCCTGGACGCGCTGGATTTGGGGAATCAGGTTGATTTTGCAGTAATTCTGAAGGAATGTTTCATCGTAACTGGGGTTTTCGCTGTAGATGGAGAAAATCAACAGCATGCTGGTTTGACGTTTGGCGGTTGTGACACCAACCTTGGTCACCTCGGCGGGAAGAATTCCGGTGGCCTGGGCGACACGGTTCTGCACGTTCACCGCGGCCATATCCGCATCGGATCCCTGTTTGAAAAACACATCGATGCTCGCGGTACCGTTGTTGCTCGCCGAGGAGGACATGTAAATCATGTTCTCCACGCCGTTGATCTGCTCTTCGAGCGGAATCACCACACTCTTCAGCACCGTTTCCGCGTTTGCGCCGGTATAGGATGCCGAGACGCGGACGGTGGGCGGCGCGATATCCGGGTATTGCTCGATGGGCAGGCTGTACAGCCCGATAATTCCCAAAATAACGAGGATAATGGCGATTACCGAGGACTTGACCGGACGTTCTATGAAATGTCTGAACATATTCTCTTCTGATTTAGTTGTGAACCTGGCTGGTGGTCTCGGTATTTTCCGAAAGATCTCCGGAATCCACCACCTTCGGCTTGATTTCCGTATCGTTACGCAGAGAGATGATTCCATCCATCACGATCTTGTCCCCGACATTGAGCCCGGCGGTCACCACATACGTGTCCTTCAGGTTTCCGACAACCACCTCGATTTCGGTGCTGTGGGCCTTGTTTTCCGGAGTCACCACGTAGGCAAACCGTTTGCCCTGCAATTCATATGTCGCCTTCTGGGGAATGACGATGGCGGAATCCATCGTTTGCGGAATGCGAATCTGCCCGCTTCCACCGCTTCTCAGAAGCCCTTCTCCATTCGGGAATGACGCTCGCATGGTAACCGCGCCCGTTTTCTGGTCAACCAGGCCGCTGGCGGTCTCCACCCGTCCGGGATGCTCGTATGGGGTGGAGTCGGCCAGGATCAACTGAACCTCGGGCATTTTCTTCAGTTTTTCCTGAAGATTCGCCCCGTCGAGTCCCTTGACCAACTGGACGAAATCCTTCTCGTTCAGCGAAAAATAGGAATACACCCGGCTTGTATTCGAAACCGTGGTCAGGGGTTCCGCGATACCGCTGTTCACGAGGCTGCCGATACGGTACGGGAATGTTCCGATCGTTCCTTCCGCGGGACTGGTTATCCGGGTATACCGCAGGTTTTCATTCGCGTTTTCGAGATCGGCCCGGGCCTGCGCCAACTGCGCTTCTTTCGCCGCCAGGGTCGACTCCAGCGTTTGCAGCTCGAACGCGCTGACAATGTTCTTTTCCACCAGGGGCCTGGTCTTTTCCAGGTTGATCTTCGCGGAGTTCACATCCGCTTCCGCAACCTTGACCCTCGCTTCGGCGGATCGTACGGTCGCATGAAGATCCTTGTCGTTCAAACGGAAAAGCAACTGGCCCTTACGAACATGCGCTCCCTCGTCGACAAGAATCTGTTCGATATAACCGGCGATTTTGGGACGTATCTCCACGGTCTGCTGGCCTTCCAACACCACGGGATACTCCTTGTACAGGGTGGTGGACTGGGTCTTGACCGCCATCACGCTGTACTCTTTCGCCATTCCCTGTCCCATTCCTCCAACGCCCGCCTGCGCCCCCTTGTGTTGATTACCGCAGGAGACAGCCATCAGCAGCGCCGGAATCAGCAGGCAACTCATTTTCCGCGAAACCGTTTTCATGTTCTTGATCATCCATGTCTTGTTCAGGGGATCATTGAATCCGAAACATCATTGGTGAATACTGTTTACAACTTTTCGGCATTTTTTCGGACGGTTTGGACAACCTTGTAAAAGGTTTCGATGTCCGATTCGGTCAAACCCTCCTGCAGTTCCTCAACGAGTTGAAATTCTATGCGGAGATACTGATTGATCACCTCATGTCCCAAATCGGTTACTGTCAGGCAGTTTCTTCTCCGGTCATGCGAATCGACAACCCGGGTGACCAGTTTCAGATCTTCCAGGGAATCGATCAACCGCAGCACCGTGGATTTATCCTTGCACATGTATATCGCCATATCCTGCTGCACGACATCATCGCTATTGGTGCTGATTCCATACAACAATCCGAACTGATCGATGGACAGTTTGATTTCCGATGCCTCATTGGTGCGTTTTCGCAGGACCCGGAACATCTCACGGTTCATTTTCCCCACGATCATGCCCAATGGCAATTTTTCGTTATTTGCCATTTTTCGCACTCCTTCATAGCCATTCCTTCAACCGCATCGCCCCGGCGGACAATACCATGAGAAGACAGAATCCGGAAGTTACAAGAAAGAATCGGCTGAAGGCGGATGATACCAACAGCTTGCGTTTATTCTGGATTCCGTATCCTGTTTTCTCCAAACAGCCCCGGTCATCATGCGCCTACGGGCGTAACAAAGCAACAGCAACAGTATATAATGCAAACAGTTGACTTTGTCAACCATTTATTCGTGTTACTTTGTGCTTACTTCGACTTCCTCGCATTTCCCGAACATTCAGGATAAGCGATGAGAAGGCAATCGGAACCGTGCATTCCCTTTCCCCCCGCGCACAACGATTCAGACCGGAAGGAACGTGGCGCACGTCTCCGGTCCGGGTTTATTTCTCCGGCATCCGCGGAAAAGGCCTCAAAATCCGGCGGTTCCCCGTATTGATCCTTTCCAAATACGCTCCGGACAGTTATTTTACAACCCGTTGCGGGTTTCATTTTTCAGCGATCGAGGATGCCGTGGAAGAGGATTACCTGACATACTGGGGGTTGAGCAAGCCGCCGTTTTCCCTTACCCCCGATCCCGAGATGCTCTATCTCTCCACTCAGCACTCCGAATGCCTCATGCGCCTGAAATACGCCATATTCTCCCACAAGGGAGGGGCGCTCCTCGTTTCGGACAATGCGGGCAACGGGAAAACCTCGGTGCTGGCCCGTCTCCAGAACGACCTCAAGGATTATTACTCAGGCCGCGTCCGGGTGGTGTTCATCGACCATCCGACGCTTACCCCCATCGAGATGATCGGGGAAATCGCCCGCCAACTGGGCGGAGAACTGCACACCACGGAAAAAATACGCTCCCTCAATTACCTCCGGGACCGCCTCTTCACCCTGTACAACGAAAATATCAAGGTGGTGGTCATCGTGGACGAGGGGCAGATGCTCAAGGAGCGCCCGGACATTCTCGGGGAACTGCGCATCCTGCTCAATTTCTGCGTATCGGACGCCTTTCTCCTCACCTTCATCTTCTCCGGGCAGAAACCGCTGGACGGCATTCTCCGGTCCATGCCGGAATTCTGGCAGCGTCTCCCGGTGCGCTTCTTCCTCAAAAACCTGGACTTCAACGATACCAAGTCGCTCGTCCAGTTCCGCCTCCGCAAGGTGGGGCTGACAGACGAAATATTCACCGCCGACGCCTATGAGGGCATCTACCATTATTCCGAGGGCTGTCCGCGCATCATCTGCTCGGTGGCGGACCTCTGCCTGCTGATCGGGTATGCCAAACGGGCGCGCCGCATCGGTTTCGTGGAAGTTTCCACCGCCTGCCGCGACATGGAATCCTCGGGGGACAGTTTCCACTACTTCGCCTATATCAAGGCCCAACAGGAAGGCACTCTCCATGTCACGGAGAGCGTGGAAGCCGGGCAGACGCCGCCCGTTCCGCGCCGTCCGCTCCCGGGCAAGGCGATCTCTCCCCCGCCCGCTCCGCTCACCCCGGAGAATGCCGTTTCGTGCCCGATCTGCTCCGAGCTGAACCCGAACGACCGCCGGTTCTGCGTGAAATGCGATGCTCCGCTCCGCCGCAAATGCCCCAAATGCGGCATGATCGCGGAGGCGGGTTCCGACGGATGCCCGCAATGTCAGGCCGATATGGGACGCGAGCGGACCGCCATGGTGGAAAAGCTCCGGGAAACCCTTCTTCCCTTCGACCTGCTGGAGCGCAACTACGCGGTATGGCTTCAGGCGAGCGGTATCGCCCTCGAAAAGGGGGAGAAGGTCATCATCATCTTCCCCCGGGGGAACCTGCTCAGCCCGGGCGCCGCGATTCTCCACTCCGCCGGGCAGGGCAAGACCACGCGGGAGGATTGCGACTGCATTCTCACCGATCGCCGTCTCATCCTCGCCACCAGAGGCGACCCGCTTTCCCTGGGTCTGGAACGGATCGAGACCTGCCTTGTTTCGGAAACGGCGAAATTTCTGGGGAAAAAGCACACGCTCATCATCGGGGGGAAGCAGGGAATCTTTACCCTGCTCGTTCCGTTCGGAGGAGAGAAGAGCCGTACGGTCTGCACCGCCATGGATGGATATATTCAGTCGATGATGCTGAAGTGAGGACGGGATTCACTCATGGAACACCCCATTTCCCGCCGCCGGTTCCGTATGATCCGCATTCCCGCGCTCGCCGCCGCTTTTCTTCTCCTTGTCCCACCCGTGTTTTCAGCGAATTTCAGCCCGTCGGCGCTGAAACTCTCCGCGCCGGCCCGGATACAGTATGATTTTGATGGTCACGGCATAACCATCCCGGTGACCGTCAGCGGCGCCCCCGCCTCGGTTTCCTTCCTCGTTTTCACCCGGGGGAAAGCGTCCGATACCGGGAATGTCACCAACGGCTATCTCGGCTGGCACCAGGTGAACAAAATCGATACCTGCCTGTACTTCTCACCGTTCAAATCAATGTCCAAAGGCGTGGGTTCCCTGACCTGGAATGGGCGGGATGAAAGCGGGGCAACGGTCCCGGCGGGCGATTATACCTATTATCTCTGGGGATGCGACAGATTCAGCCCGCGCGTTCTCATGACCCGTCAGATGAGCTTCGATCCCTGGGGATTCCGCACCATCATCACCCATAACGCCCGGGGCGAACCGCTGGCGCAGCCCCTCATCTACATCACGGATCGTGTGCGGAGCACCGCGCCGGACCCGGTGAGCCATACCAATTTCAAATGGAAAATCGGCGATGATCCGGAGAATGTCACCCTGCGGGAAACCACCCGTGACCGTGGCTGGTGCGATGTGGGCGGCCTGGCGTTTCTCCCGGACAGCGATTTCACCCGGTACTATTTCCATGACACCCTGAAAGAGGGGAACTACAAGATCACGCGGAAATGGGAGTGGGTGCCGAACGGTGACGCCGTTCTCCAGACCGCCTGGGGGAATGACGGCCGTTTCACCTATACCGGCGACTGGCCCAAAGGCTGGAACTTCGGCCCGGGGTGCGTGTCGGACGGCCAAGGGAATCTCTTCCTGGTCAATGCCGATATTTCCGGAGCCGGGGCCGAATCCCAGCTCATCTATCTCGACATCGACACCGGAACGGAAAGGAAACGGTTCGACCTGTCCCCCTGGTGGGTGGATTTCAACGATTCCGCGGTATACGGCCAGGCCACCGGCGGGCCGACCGCGTTGTTCCTGCGAAACGGACGGTTGTTCCTGGGTTCCCACACCTCATGCGTGAACCAGATGCTCGATCCCTATGCCGGTGACGAGGCGGACATCGTCCGATGGACGAACACAAATGGCGACTATACCGGCGACAAAAATTTCTCTCCCGGCTCCGAATTGCAGTGGGTGTGCAACGATTTCAATGTCGCACCGTGGAAGTTCAATATTTCCGCGGATGAGAACCTGTTCTCCGTCTTCCCGTGCTACGGCGTGGGCGCATTCTCGTTCGGCCTCTACGCCCCCGATGGCACGGGAATGGGTTACCTGGCCCTCTCCAGCGAAACCGGCGCGCAGAAATACGGGGTGGAATGCATATCCAGCGGCTCGGCCTACGACGGCCTCTACACCACCAGCAATGCCGGCGGCGTGCTCGATACTTCCTGGTGGTATGTCGGCCAGGATTCCATCGAGGGCATAATCACCACCCGGACCGGTGTCACCGATGGCTCCCCTTCGGCTTTCACCTTGGCGCAGAACAGCCCGAATCCGTTCAATCCCTCCACGGTGATCCGGCTCGCCCTGGCCCGTTCCGGGATGACCACGGTCGAAATATTCAACACCTCCGGGCAGAAAGTGGACGCCATCCTGACCGCCGATCTGGAAGCGGGCGAACATACCGTCGTGTGGAACGCCGCCCGGTTCGCCGCGGGAGTGTATTTCTGCACCGTCCGGAGCGGGAACGGCTCCCGAACCATAAAAATGACGCTGCTCCGGTGATCCCCTGACTTCCGCGCTCCTCACCGGTGGGCGGGCTTTGCGCTCGCCGGTGCGCCCGCCCCTCTTCCCAGACGCTCCTTTACTTTCCCCCAGGGAACGGATTTCACCCCGACCGCGCCGCGCTTCTCCAGAAGCAGGAAAGCATCGTACAGGCGTATTCCGTGCGCTTCCAGCCCCGCGGGGGTGAGATGCGTAAAATCCGCTTTCTCCAAACCGGCCATGGCGGTCCATATCGCGAAGGAATCCTCCGCCGCAAACTTCTTTTGCGACTCCACCACCGTCTTGATATCCACCAGAGGAAACTGTTCATCCACTCCCAGCAGCACCGGAAGCTGCGGTTCGCCGGTCATGTTCGCGCGCACGTCGACC
>CAYRTQ010000063.1:0-16061 GCA_964426865.1 uncultured bacterium | reverse complement strand
AGAGGCTTCTTTGTCTCTTCTCCAAAAAATGGCCCTTTTCATTTTCAGATAAACTCATCAACGACAATCCCCTATTCCGTTCGGACGCCCGGAATTTATGAGCTTGCCGTATATGATGTTCTGGGAAGAAAAGTCACGACCCTCTCCGGCGGATTTCACGAAAAGGGCGAATACCGGGCTGTCTGGAACGGAGCAACCGAAAGCGGCGTGACAGCGGCATCGGGCGTTTACTTCGCAACGCTACTCGGGTGGAGAGGGGACGGGGTGATCGCATCGAAGCGGCTGCTGTTTATGAAATAGGGTGCGGCGCCGCCCCGGACTTCCGATAAACAACAAGGCGCTCCTTTCATCGGGAGCGCCTTCGCTTTTTATTCGGCCGTATTGACCACGGGCACCTGCTGCCCCGCCCCGCTGTCCGGCGGTGCCGGAGCATCCTCGAATCCACTCTTGACCGAGAAGCTCTTGATGAGAATCCCCTGTTCCGGGTCGGCGGAAAGGATGGCGTCCGCGGGATCGGGCTGGCTCCGCAGGAAGAGCATGAAGTTCCGCTCGTTACCCCGTATTTTCTCGACCACCACGGGGTTCATGGTCTGGAGAAGCCGGGTCAGGTTCGCTTTTTTCAGGGCGTGGAGATAGGTGTCGGTCAGTTCCTTTTCAGAACGGAACTCCTTGCGGGGGAGGAGTCCCTTGCGCGCCAGCACCACTCCCCTCGACTGGGCGTCGTTCAGGATGCCGAGGAAAAACCCCATTCCCGGTTCGCCGCCGGTGAACCACCCGATTCCCGCCATGTAGAACGAGTATACCGCGACAATTCCCACCATCGTACCCGAAAACAGCTTCCCATCGAGAAAAAACGCTGCCGGGAACAGGAGCAGGGGAAGGAGGGGCGCCAGGTGACGGGAACCCAGCCCGAACTCGGTGAACGGATACGGTCCGGAAGCTACGAAGAGAATCATGACCACCGCCGCCGCGAGAAGCGTGAGGGATTCCCGGCGCAACCCCTTCAGCCACATGCTCCGCAGACCCACGGGGAACAGGAGGAAGATGGGGGTGATGGTCAGGAGACCGTGATACTGGTCGAAAAGGAGGCGGTGCAGGCCGAGGAACACATTGCCTTTCATGTAATTGCTCTGCATTCCCGGGGCGAACGAACCCACCAGACGGGTGTACTCGAAAGCGAATGGGGAACCGAACACCAGGGCGTTTCTGATCATCCAGACCGCGATGACTCCCGCCGTTCCCGCGGCGAAGAGGAGCGCCCGACGGTCCGGCGCGAACTTCCCGTCATCGCGGAAGCACAGGGAGAGGAAGAACGGCGCGGCGAGGAGAATGTAATTGGGGCGCACGAAGAGATTCAGCGCGAGAATCGCGCCCGCCCCGGCCAGCGCGGCCCGTTGTCCCCGGGAGTCCCCCTTTCCGAGCAGGAGGAAGAGGGAACCGATCACCAGGAGTTGCGAAAGCGGCTCGGTGTAGTTCGAAACGGCGTAGAACCAGTCGAGGGAAGCGAACGCCAGGATCAGGGTCAACGCCAGCGCCCGCATACGGAATCCGAATCGGCGCAGCAGCAGGTAAAAGAGGAGGAGCGAACCCAGCGTAATCACCGTATTCGCGATATACCCGCCCACTTTCCCGAAAAGGGCGATGAACGGCGCGGCGAACAGGGGAAATCCCAGGGGGAAACCCCGCTCCGGGGCGTCGCTGTCACGGTACAGGCTGCCATTGAGTATGTTTTCCGAAATGCGGTAATAGACGTTCTCGTCCACCCGGAAGGGGGGATACTGCACATCGAAACCGGGAATCTCCTCCGGCAGCCGCTCGATGATGGGCAGGTTGGGGTAGAAGGAAAACAGGGTGGTCCCGTATACCGAGGCGATCAGGAGGAACATCAGGAGCGCGAAAAGACGCGTCCGGTCCTTCGCGGGGGAAAGGGATGCAATTTCGGGCTGAATTTTCGTATGTTTCACCGGTTCACCAAAAATGATGGTTGATGTGAAGACAGAAAATGCGGTTCTAATAATAATGCGTTCCGGCGATTATTCAAACGGGAAAATGCAATGACGGGAAAAAGAGTTCATCCTGAAAATATGATAACAAAGGTGACCGCGTAAAACACGGATACACCGGTTGCCCTGATTATCGCATATTTTTATGTTGCGGATGCATGATGGCTGTAGCATACTTGATTGATGAGTGTAGAATTAGTAAGTATATGGTAGTCGATCAAGGAGAAAAACCATGACCGCTCTTTCCCTTGCGCCATATCTGCTGGCTCTTGCATCGTTTTTCATGCCTCTTTCTTCCCATGCGCAGAGCGCAAAGCTCGAGTTTTCCACATTGCTGGGAGGATCGGGAGAGGAAAGAAGCTATCTCCAAAAGCTGGTCATTGACACTCACCGGAATATATTCACCATGGGAACGACGGAGTCTTTGGATTTCCCGTTTACCCCCGGAGCATACGATTCCACATACAATCGGTTGGATACCGTGTTCGTGACCAAGCTCGATGCCACGGGCTCATCAATAATATATTCCACCTACCTGACAGGATCGGGCCGGGAAAAACCGACCGGCTTTCAAGTCGATGACGAGGGGAATGCGTACATATCAGGCGCCACCCGCTCCGTAGGGTATCCCCGGACACCGGGATCGTATTTCTCTGATGTATATTTCGATGTTCGCGAGAGTATCGAACGGGTTTTCCTGACAAAGCTCAATTCTATTGGCAGCAAACTCGTCTACTCGATTGTTTTCGGAGATAAAAAGAATATTCAGAGCATGAAAGGCGATTTTCTTGGTCTTGACGGGGAAGGTCATGCCTATGTGATGGGAGATGCCGGGTATGGAGAAATTGCAACGACTCCCGGAGCCTTGCAGGTGCAGCCTTCTTTATCGAACAGCCGGTTTGTCTGCAAGTTTTCCAGGGACGGAAGCAAACTCGAATATGCCACATATTTCGGTGGTCCCACCAAAGGACCACAGATCAATGCTTTTGCCGTTGATCGAACAGGAAACGCATATATTGGAGGGGGATATGCGGCAGAAGATTTTCCCCTTACCGCGAATTGTTATTCCGCTGATCCACTGATTCCCCCCAATTACCAGTTTTTGAGCAAAATCAATCCTTCCGGCTCGCAATTGGTCTATTCAACGTTTCTCGCGCTCATTCCCAATGTAATTGCAGTTGATGATTCTGAAAATGTATGTATTGGATACAATTCTCAAAGATTTCCGGTTACTCCGGGCGCATATAATAGGGATATATTTCAAGAGTATGGTATATGCAAGTTTTCTTTTGAAGGAAACAGTGTTGTATTCTCGACTCGAACGTTCGGCTACAAAGATCCTTTCCCTGGATGGGATTTTGATATGCATGGGATTGCGGTTGATTCATCGGGGAAGGTATATCTTGTTGGGAATAATGCAGGGAAAGTAACTCTTCCGACCACTCCCGACGCCTTTGATGGAAGCTTCAACGGAGGAAACAGCGATATTTATTTCTGTGTTTTCGACGCCGCCGGGAGCAAGTTGCTCTATGCTACATATTTCGGTGGATCGGGAGAAGATTACTGCTCCGATTTGAAGGTAACCGGTTCCGGCGATGTCTATCTGACCGGATTTACCACATCACGAGATTTTCCCACCACGGAGGGCGCGTTGAGCCGCACACTCAAAGGGGGTAGTGATTCCTTTGTCTGCAAATTCTCATTCGACTCCACCCCGGTGCACGTGGAAGACACTCCCCGCGCGTTCCATCTTTTCCCGGCCCACCCCAACCCCTTCAACCCCTCCACCACGATCTCCTTCACCCTGCCCGCGCCCTCCCGCGCCGAACTCGCGGTCTACTCCATCACCGGCCAGCGGGTCCGCACACTCATATCCGGCTCACTGACTATGGGGAAGCATACGGCAGTATGGGATGGCCGCGACGATTCCGGGAAGCCCGTCTCCTCCGGCGTGTACCTGTCCCGGCTCACCGCGGGCAAACAGACCGCGACCGGCAGGATGGTTTTGGTGAAATGAGTCCCGTCGTTTTCCCACAAAGAAGGGGCGGCCCGGAAATTTCCGGATCGCCCCTTCTTTGTCGGGATGAGAAACCGGTGTTTATACCAGTCCCTGGTCCAGCATGGCGTCCGCCACCTTTTTGAATCCGGCGATATTGGCTCCCTTGAAATAGTTGATGTGTCCATTCCCGGCGCCATAGGCCACGCACTGAGCATGGATGTTCTGCATGATGGTCCGGAGACGCTGGTCGACCTCCTCGCGGGACCAGGAGAGCCGCAGCCCGTTCTGGGACATTTCGAGCCCGGAAACAGCAACCCCTCCGGCATTGGATGCCTTTCCGGGGGAGTGGAGAATTCCGTTCTCCCGGAAAACATGGACGGCGTCGGGATCGGAGGGCATATTCGCGCCCTCGATGACCGCGATAATCCCGTTGCGCACCAGATTCAGGGCGTCCCGGCCGTTGATTTCGTTCTGGGTGGCGCAGGGGAACGCGCAGTTGGCCTTTATATCCCAAAGGGGGTTGAACTCCGCATCAGGTTGCAGCGGGGTGTAGACCGCCCCAGGGTATTTTTCGGAGTACTCGCTGATTCGGCCGCGCCGGACATTCTTCAGTTCCATGATGAAATCCAGCTTTTCGGGAGAAATGCCGCCGGGATCGTGGATGAACCCTCCGGAATCGGAGAGGGTGACCGCCTTGCCCCCGATCTGATTGATCTTTTCCACCGTGTACTGCGCCACATTGCCGGAGCCGGAAACCAGGCAGGTCCTGCCCTCCAGGCTCAGATTACGGGTTTTCAGCATTTCGACCGCGAAATACACCACTCCGTATCCGGTGGCCTCGGGACGAATGAGCGAGCCGCCCCAGTTCAGGCCTTTTCCGGTCAGAACGCCGTTGAATTCGTTGGTCAGCCGTTTCCACTGGCCGAACAGGAACCCGATCTCCCGGACTCCGACACCGATGTCCCCGGCGGGAACATCGATATCCGGGCCGATATACTTGTACAGCTCGGTCATGAAACTCTGGCAGAAACGCATGACTTCATGGTCGCTTCTGCCCTTGGGGTCGAAATCGGAGCCGCCTTTTCCCCCGCCGAGGGGGAGAGTGGTCAGCGCGTTCTTGAATATCTGTTCGAACCCGAGAAACTTGATGATGCTCAGGTTGACCGAGGGATGAAACCGGAGCCCGCCCTTGGCGGGACCGATGGCGGTGTTGAACTGTACGCGGAATCCCCGGTTCACCATGACCTCTCCTCGGTCGGACATCCAGGGAACGCGGAAAACGATCGCCCGTTCCGGTTCGACAATCCGTTCCATGATCCCGGCCCGGGAATACCGGGGTTCACGGTCATAAAAATCCCGGATATCGTCCGCCACCTCGCGCACCGCCTGGAGAAACTCGGTTTGATCCGGGTCGCGCGATGTTATCTTTTCCAGTGAGGATTCCATCTCAACGGCCCTCCGGGGAAGCGTGGTTTATGCGCTGCTCACGATGAAAGGCGGGAGCGTGTTTCGGTGTTTCTGCCGTCGCACACGACCGGAGCGACAATTTCCCTCGTCTCCGGCGCTTTGGATTTTGTCGCGTTCCTTTCCATCGGTCGCAGAACTGTATAATACGACGGCGAAGCGACCGGATACAAGTATAATATAGCAAAAACAATATAATTTTGGCTTGTATGCTCCCAACCGGGTGGAGAAAGCCGGCTCGTCCGCTGCATCGGCGGCAATTCACCGCTCGAACAGGATGTGAACCGGAAATGGTTCGGCGGGTTTTCTCATGCCGCGCGCGGAAGAGTCGTCCGGGACGATCACCCGCGCCGCTTCGGGCGGAATGATGGTCAGGGGGAGGTCTCCCCGGAATCTCCATTCCCGCTCCCGTACCCAGCGGTCTCCATCTCCCGCGGCATGGGTGAGGAATTGATCGGGGGCGGAACGGTCCTCGCGCCCGTGGGTGTAGACCACTTCATCCGCGCCCAGACCGGCGAGCGTTTCACGGCGGATCGCGATTCCCCAGGGTTCGAAGGTATAGCGCACCTGGCGCTTTCTCCATTGCATGAGCGCGAGGGCCTCTCCGGGGGAGAGCGCGGTGAACGCCACTGCGGACGCGTTTTCGGGCATTCTCCAGGACGATCCCCGTATTTTCCTCTCGTCGAGGATCCGTTTCAACGTATCCGCCGCGCTCCGTACATACGAGGATTCACGCGCGAAGAGCGCACGGAAGAATTCCTGCGCGGTTTCTCCCGGCCATTTCCCCTGACTGGCCCGGGTCCAGTGGACGAGCCATTCTCCGGGCGGGAGCGGGTTCCAGGATCGTCCGGTGAGCGTATACCGGGGAATGCATCCCGTGGGAGTCCAGGCGATATGGTAATCCTGATGGAGTTTGCTCCGAAACGACGGCTCGCGCAGCATGGCCTCCAGTCTCCCCCCGGTGCGGATGGAGACGGGATACACGGCGTTCGCGAGGGTGAGGGCGAGACGGTCGCGGACCGGCCAGGCGTCCTTGGGATGTGCGGCGGAGCCGTGAAAATCCCCGTTCAGGAACAGAGGAGAGGTTTTGCGGGGGTCGAGAGCGAAATCCTCGAGCAGACGGGAATATTCGGCCCATCCCCGGTCGGTTTCGGCCGTTTTCACAATGAGACGGATTTCCGCTCCGCAATCCCCGGCCAGGTAGGTCAGGAGGTCCCATTGCATGGGCTCCGTGCTGCAGATAAAGCTTTCCCCCCGGGACGCCAGCGCGTGGACCGTCCGCAGGGTGGCCTGAATCCAGCCTTCCGAGCCGACCGGGTATTTCCCGTGGGCGGAATTGAGAACGAGCACGCTCATGGTCAACGATCAGGGGGAATAGGAGCTGTAATGGGAAACAATCCGCTCCCGTATTATGTCTTCCGATTCACACAGTGATAATACGTTAGTCTGAAAATGATGCGAAAACAAGGATTAATATTGATTTCCCGTCATGAAGATTATAATTTTAAAGTAAACCGTTCTGTTTCTGAAAACACGGAGGTACGCATATGCTCAAACTCATGATGCTCATCTCGTTCTGCGTGTATGGCATGGTTTCGCAGGCGCTGGGACAGCAGCGGCTTCCGGAGGATACGTTCCGGACATCCGGAGGTGAATTGCGCATCACGTTCATCGGCCACGGCAGCCTCATGTTCTCCTATGGGGGAAAGAATATCCAGGTGGACCCCTATGGCTCCCTGACGGATTATACAAAATTTCCCAAGGCGAACCTGATCCTGGTCACCCACGAACACCGTGATCATCTCGATCCCAAAGCGCTGGAAGCGGTGCGCGCCGAAAAAACGGCGGTCGTGCTCACGGAGGCCGCGTCAAAAATCGTGAAAGGCGGAATGGTTCTGCGGAACGGGGAGTCCAGGACGGTCGAGGGCCTGCGGATCGAGGCTGTCCCCGCCTACAATATCGTGAACAAGCGCCCGGACGGCGCTCCGTTCCATCCCCGCGGCGAGGGCAACGGATATATCGTGACATTCGGGGACAAACGGGTGTATATTGCGGGTGATACGGAGAACACTCCGGAGATGAAAGCGCTCCGGTCCATCGATATCGCTTTCCTTCCCATGAACCTCCCCTATACCATGACCCCGGAGATGGTGGCCGACGCCGCGAAGGTGATCCGCCCGAAAGTCCTCTATCCCTACCATTACACCGATACCGATCCGGAGAGGCTGGTGAAATTGCTCGCCGGAGAGAAGGATATCGAGGTCCGTATCCGCCCGATGAAATAGACGGGCCATCCTCGCGAACGCCGGACATCTTTCCCGTGTTGCGAATGCCCGTCACCCGTTATATTATTCCGTTACACATCATTCTGTTACGATTGTCAGCCGGAAACCCCAAAAGGAATGAGAAGCATCATGAAACGCTTTATCATCGCCTCCTGCTTCCTGCTCGCGCTGGTCGGCGTCGCCGCGGGAGCCGGGAGAGGAAAAGTCACCATCCATACCCAGCCGGTGAACGGCACGGTCATCGTGGACGGGAAAAGTCTGGGCGTCGCTCCGCTCACCCTCAGCATGGAGGGAGAGCACGAGATATCTTTCTCCGACTACAGCCCGCAGTTCACAACTCCCGCCGCCCGTAAAATACGGGTTGTCGCCGGGAAATCCCTGACCATAACCGGGGTGTTTGGCAACCGGCTCATTCCTTCCGCTCCTCCCGCGGGATTCTCTCTTCCGGATTCGGTGTTTCTCTATGGCACCAAGGAACGCAGCCTCAAGGACGGCACCATCTTCGACTACATCGACGGCGGCGCGCTCGTATATCTCCGTCACGGACTGAAAGAGACCACCCACGCCATATTCCAGGGCGCGGGCAAGAACACGCTCACGCTCGACATCTATGACATGGCTTCTCCCGAGGGCGCGAAGGCCGGGTTCGATGATACGGAAATCTGCCCGGAGGAATCCACGCGGCTCACACTCGGAGCGCCGGTCAAAGCTTATCATTACGAGCCGGATTACTTCCTGTATTTCCACAAATCGAACTTTCTCGTTTATGTCGCCTCGAACAACGATTCCCTGAAGACCGCCGCGGAAAGCCTGGCGGCCGCTGTGGCCGGAAACATTCCCTGAGAAAGAGAGTTTCATGTCTGATTGTCCGAACCGGAGAGCCTTTCTCCAGACCGCCGTGACCGGTGCGGCCGCCGTGGGCGCCGCGCTGCCGTTGAGTCCGCGTTTTTCCGGAGCGCAGGGAAATACGGGGAAAGTGAAAGTGGCCCTGGTCAAAAGCGACAAGGCGGTCACCAACCGTAACATCGTGGAACCCAAATCCGCCGGGCTCATGATAGAAAGCGCGCTTCGCTCCCTGACCGGGAAGCAGACCGCCCCGGAAGCCTGGACCGCTCTGGGCTTCAACAAGAACGACGTGGTGGGCATCAAGGTGAACTGCAATACCTGGACGTTTCTTCTGCACACCCACCCCGAACTGGTATACGCCCTCTGCGACAGCCTGTCCACCGTTGTCCCCGCCAACAATCTCATCATCTACGAGCGGTTTACCGGCGAGCTGGAACGCTCCGGGTATCGTATCAACAAGGGTAACCGTGGTGTCCGCTGTTTCGGCAACGATGAGGGCGGCGGGTATCGCGAGGGGGTGACCCGCATCGTCACCGACCTCTGCACCAAAATCATCAACGTGCCTTCCCTGAAAGGGGTGGACGGGGAGTTCGCCGGAAGTCTCTGCCTGAAGAACCATATCGGTTCCATCCCGGTGGAAGAGATGTCCGAATGCCACGGGAACGCCGATTTCTGCACCGAGGTCTGTCTTCGACGCCCCTTGAAAGCCCGGTCCGTGCTGGCGCTCTGCGATGGCCTCCGGGGAACCTGGCGGCGTGGAACTCCCTGGTACTGGGGGGGGATTCTCATGAGCCGCGATCCCATTGCCCTGGAATGCGCCGCGCTCGATGTCCTCAACGAGAAACGCGTCGCGGAGAAGAACGGAGCGCTCGGCATCCCCGGATATGTCCGCCGCGCCGGAAAAGAGGGCCTAGGGGTGGCCGATCCCGCGAGGATCGAGGTTATAAAAACCTCGGTTTGAAAAGACGCGTAGAATGATTATGAGATCTCTTGTGGTTTTTTATTGGCTCTCCGCAGTTTTATATGTGTAAACGGTAACGCTGCGGTTTTCGCCTGTCTTGGAAAAGCCCCCCGGGTACGGTATGGATTCCGGGGTAGTGGACCGCTGCTGTTCGAGCGACAGCGAGTTCAGCGGTCCCCGGAAGCCATGCCGTACACGGGGAATCTTTGGCTTTTCCCGGACCGCCCTCTTTTGGTACTTTTCTGGGCGCACCAGAAAAGTACAGAGGCAGTGAAAGGGGTGAAGGATTCCTTACCCCACGAAAGCGCTTTTGTAACCGGCACATACGGAATATGTCCGGGTCCCGTATCCGCCCCGACCTGCGAGCGTACCCCTCGGGAGCGCGAAAAGAAAACTTCCGATTCTTTCCTCTTTTTATCCTTTGTGCCTCTGTGGTGAATGCCTTTTTCATCTTTCAGGGAGGCGCGCCCTTGCGAAAACCGGTGTTTGCCATATTGAGTCTGGCGCTCGGGCTGGCGTGCGGCGTCCTTTCCGCCCGGACGATGCAAGCGGAGGCCGGTGACGGCGGAGTGGCGGACCGATATCCGGACAGCCGATACCTTGTCCGTTCGGCGGGCGGGGAATCGCCGGAGCAGGCGGCGGAGGCGGCCCGTCTGGAGATTTCCAAGTTCTTCGAGGCCAGGATTTCCGGGGAATCGCTGGTGCGGGAGTGGGGGCGGTCCTCTTCCGCGCGGGACGGCGTCTCCCCCTCCCACCGGACCGAGGTATCCAGTTCCATCGTGGTCGGGTCCTCCCGCGATATTCCCGGTATCGAGATCGTGGCCTCGCGGGGGAACGGGGGCTCGAAACGGTTTGAGGTCTGGGCGGTCCTGGATCGCGGGAAATATGCCCGGGACCTGCGGGAGCGGGTGCGGGCCGCCGACGAGGCGGTGGACCGCATGCTGGCGCGGCCAGGGGAAAACGATCTGCGACGGGTGGCGTCCCTCGCGAAATGCGCGCGGGACCTGACCGTCCGTGAACGGGATCGTGGAGATTTGGGCCTGCTCGGTCCGACTGTCGAAAGTCGGGGGACGCTCCTCCGTCAGGTCATGGGCAGTCTGGACAGCCTTGTCGGAAATGCGCTCGATGTGGGGCTCGTGTTCGAGGAAGGCATTGATGACAGGGTGCGGTCCGCGCTCCTGAAAGGCATCGTGGACGCGGGAATACGGGTACGGGAGTTTGACGGCGTCCGGACCGCTTCCGCTGCCGGAGCGGATCTGGTCATTACCGTCGGCTGCCGGATCGACACCCGCCGAACGAGCGCCGTCGTTTCGGACAGGGAATATACGTTCCACTGGCTGGAATGGATGCTTGCACTCAAAGCGGTGGACCCCGCGACCGGGCGGGTTGTCGATTCCGCTGTTCTCAGCGACAAGGTGCATGGCGGCGATGGGGAGCAGGCGCGCGAGCGGATGGTGTCGCGGGTGCTCCAGCTTCAGACGCCGAAAGTATCCTCCTGGGTGTATGGGGTTATTTTCAAACCGGATGAGAAATAGCCCGCATCGCGCCGTTTTCCGGGTTACACCCGGGTGCATTCGTCCTCTGTATTACGGGGATTTCCGCGTCCGCTCGCCACGAGCGGCAATGCGCGGCGTTTACGGCCCCCACAATCAGTCTTCGGCGGGTAAGATCAAGGATTCGTGAAAGGAGCGGATTACCTCTCTGGTGTCATCTCTGCGTCTCTGCGGGAAACATGCTTTTTCTTCGGTTCGGGGTTCAGCGGTAATTAACCTTTCGGGAAAGGAAGTATGTCATGCGGATGAGCAAAGGTGTGGCGTCGATACTGGTCCTGGGTTTCGCGATTTCTGTTTTCATCGGGGCCTGCGGTTCGAAAGGAATCGGCAAGAGCGATGTGCCGGACTGGTATCTCAATCCCCCGCAGTCGAAGGACAAGATATACGGGGTTGGAGCCTCGGAGCAGATGGCCTCCGTCGACCTCGCGCGTCAGGTGGCCGACCAGAACGCCCGCGCCAATCTGGCCCAGACCATCCAGGTGAATGTGCAGAACATGCTCCGCACCTATCTCCAGCAGAGCGGCACGATGGAAAACACCAAGGCCATCCAGTTCTCCGAATCAGTGAGCAAGCAGGTCACCAACCTGACTCTGAGCGGTGCGGCCATCTCCAAACGGGAGTCGAAAGGCGGAAAGATATTCTCCCTCGCCGACCTTTCCCAGGACAGCATCCGGAATGCCCTTCTCACCGCGGCCAGGGATGCCGCGGCCCAATATGCGGAGCTGAAGGCGCAGAAGGCGTTTGATGCGCTCGAAAAGGAGATTGGCAAGGGAAATGTGCCGGTGACACCCAGATGATCCTCTGCGAGGAAGACGTAAAAAGCCCCGTGTCCGTCCGGATGCGGGGCTTTTTTTCAGAGGGGGAACGGCACTGATGCGGTTTTCTTCTGAGTCGACAAGCTCAGCGCCCGCCGCTGGCTGAGCTTGTCGAAGCCAGCTCATCGAAAAGACTCAACCCCAACGCTATCGACTCGACAGAGCACTCTGCCCCATTGTACCTCTGTGCCCTTGCGACTCTTCTTTTCCCTCTTTCCCCTTGACTCTACGGATGAAACCGTGTTAAATAGGAATATATCCGTACGGATAGTTGCGGGCTGTTGATCCATTGAGGACCACCGGAGGTTGTGCATGACGGAAATGCAGGGTAAAGTGCTGGTTATAGACGATGACAAGGATGTTTTGCTGGCGGCGCGGCTGCTCCTGAAGCAGCATGTGGGGCTGGTGCATACGGAGAAAAATCCCCAGGCCCTTCCCGCGCTTCTGGCGAAGGAACGCTACGATGTCATTCTCCTCGACATGAACTTCGAAAAGGACGCGTCGAGCGGCTCCGAGGGATTCCACTGGCTCCGGAAGATTCTCGAGATCGATCCGCAGGCCGTGGTGGTGCTCATCACCGCCTATGGAGATGTGGAGATGGCGGTACGGGCCATCAAGGAGGGGGCGACCGATTTTGTGCTCAAGCCCTGGCAGAACGAAAAACTGCTGGCCACCCTCTTTTCCGCGCTGAATCTCCGCATTTCCAAAGAGGAGGTCAGCAGCCTCCGCACTCGTCAACGGCAGCTTTCCGCCGACCTGAACCGTCCGTTCCGGGATTTTATCGGCCAGTCCGCAGCCATGCGGGAGGTGTTCGAGACCATCCGCAAGGTGGCGTCGACCGATGCCAGTGTTCTGATCCTGGGAGAAAACGGCACCGGAAAGGAGTTGGTCGCCCGGGAACTGCACCGTCAGTCCGCCCGTTCCGAGGAAGTGTTCATTTCGGTGGACATGGGATCTCTCAGCGAAACCCTTTTCGAGAGCGAACTGTTCGGGCATGTGAAAGGGGCGTTCACCGACGCCCGCGATGATCGCGCCGGACGCTTCGAAATCGCCTCGGGGGGAACCCTCTTCCTCGATGAAATCGGGAATATCCCTCCCGCGCTCCAGGCCAAGCTGCTCACCGTGCTGGAGAATCGCGCGGTCACCCGTCTGGGGACGAACACTCCCCGTTCCATCGATGTCCGTCTCATTTGCGCGAGCAACATGCCCCTCTATGACATGGCCGCCGAGCAGAAATTCCGCCGCGACCTGCTCTACCGTATCAATACCGTGGTGATCACCCTTCCCCCGCTCCGCGAGCGGGGAGAAGACATCATTCTGCTTGCAAATCACTTTCTGGCGTCATACGCGAAAAAGTACCAGAAAGCCATACGGGAGATGAATCCCGCCGCCATCGACAAGCTGATGCGGTATCACTGGCCCGGAAATGTTCGGGAACTCCAGCATACCTTGGAACGGGCGGTGATCATGTGCGATGGGGTGGTGCTCGGCGATGGGGATTTCCTCCTCGACGATATGGGGCGGCGGGAGGAAGAACGGGCGGTTGAAAGCATCTGTCTCGGGGATAACGAACTGGCGCTCATCCGCAAGGCGCTGGACAAACATGACTGGAATCTGAGCGCGGCCGCACGAGAACTGGGGCTCTCACGTCCCGCCCTTTACCGCAGGATGACCAAATATGGGTTATAGCCGGTTCCGGGCGCAGTGTATCATCCGTCTGGTGTTTCTGGGCGCGACCATGTTCCTTTTCCTCTGGCTCCTTACGCAAAGGGAATGGTATGTGACCTCCGGGCTGGTGTTCGCCGCGGCTGTGGCCCAGGCGTGGCTCCTGTTGCGGTACGTGGAGAGCGCGGAAAAAGGGCTACGGCGCTTTCTGGAGGCGGTCCGACGCTCCGATTTCTCCGGCACGTTCGAATCACCGTCCGGGGGAACGCCCTTCGGCGATCTCAATGCCGCTTTCGATGCGGTGCTGGAGCGGTTCCGCGCCCTGCGGGCGGAGCGGGAAGAGCAGTACCGCTATCTCCAGACCGTGGTGCAGCACGTGGGGATCGGCCTGATATCCTTTCGCGCCGATGGCGAGGTGGAGTTGCTCAATACCGCCGCCCGCCGTCTGCTCGGCATACCCCACCTGAAGAATATCCGTGACCTGGAATCCGTTTCCCTCCCCCTTGCCGAGAGCATCGGCAAACTGGGACCCGGAGAACGGGCGCTGGTGAAAATCGAGGACGAGGGCGAGCAGTTGCAACTGGCCCTCCATGCCGCCGCTTTCACCCTCCGCGACCGGGAATACACCCTCCTTTCCCTCCACAACATCCAGAGCGAGCTGGAAGAGAAAGAGATGGAGGCCTGGCAGAATCTCATACGGGTGCTTACCCACGAGATCATGAACTCCATCACCCCCATCGCCTCGCTCGCCTCCACGGTCAACACTCTCCTGGAAACCGGCCTCGTCCCCTCTGCGAACGGCTTCGACCCGGAAACGGCCGAGGACATCCGCGGCGCGGTGCAAACCATTGAGCACCGGAGCCGGGGCCTTCTCCACTTCGTGGACAATTATCGCAACCTGACCCGCATTCCCCGTCCCCGTTTCCGCATCCTCCCGGTCAGCGAACTCTTCGACCGTATCCAACGGCTCATGCGGGATCGTCTGGATAAGGCCGGAATCGGTTTCGAGGTTCGCATCGAGCCGCAGGAACTGGAAATCACCGCCGATCCGGAACTCATGGAGCAGGTCCTCATCAATCTCATCCAGAATGCCATCCAGGCGCTCGAAGGCCGCGACGGGGGCGGGATCGGACTCCACGCCGGGGTGGACGACCGGGGGCGCACCTTCCTTCAGGTCAGGGACAATGGCCCCGGGATCATGCCGGATGTCATCGCCAAGGTTTTCATTCCGTTCTTTACCACCCGTCGCGAGGGATCGGGTATCGGACTCAGTCTTTCCCGACAGATCATGCGCCTGCACGGGGGAGCCATCGCGGTGCGGTCGGAGCCGGGAGTGGAAACGGTGTTCACGTTGAAGCTGTGACAGAAGAAGAAAGGGGTAAAGGAGCATAGGAGCAAAGGGGCAAAGGGAATGTGCGGGGCGGAGTCCGGATCGATGTGATCACCCGCAGAATTGGGAAATGGCGGAGCTTTTTTCGCTTTAGCACACATGCGCTTTGACGCTGTTTTTCTCCATGAGAACCCGGATATCGGCAAGGAGACTGTCATGACACAGGAATGTCTGATGCGGAACTGGATGAAAACCTTGGCGGTGATCGCCGCTTTCTGCCTGTTTTGCGGGGCTTCGTGGGCGAAGACATTCACTGTCTCGCCCGGGGGCGGCGACACGAATCCGGGCGCCGTGGATAAACCGTTCGCCACGCTGAATCATGCGCGTGACCAGATACGGCTGCTGAAAGCGGGCGGGAAATTTCCCTCCGGTGGAGTGATCGTCGAACTCCGGGGCGGCGTGTATGAACTCGCGCAACCGTTCGAACTCGGGCCGGAGGACGGCGGCACGGACAAAACGCCGGTCATCTATCGGGCGCGGAAGGGCGAAACGGTGAGAATCGTGGGGGGGCGCACCATCACCGGATGGGAGCGGGTCACCGATCCCGCGGTGTTGAAACGGCTCGATGAGTCGGCGAAGTCCCATGTCTGGCGGGCCGATCTCGGCGCGCTCGGTGTCACCGACCGGGAGGGCATCGGCAAAGCGGGGGTCTATCAGTCCGATCCGGGTTTGGAACTGTTCTTCCGGGACATGCCCATGACCCTGTCCCGTTATCCGAACTCGGGGTATATGCATATCGCGAGCGTCTATGACAAAGGCGTCCCCCGGACCAAGGGCGACATCTCTTCCCCGGACGGCAGATTTGTCTGCGAGGATCCCCGGATCGCCCGTTGGACCGGCGAGAAGGATATCTGGCTCCACGGGTTCTGGGTCTGGGATTGGGCGGATCAGCGAATCCCGCTGGGCGGCGTGGACCCGGAAGCCCGCACCATCCGCTTTCCTCAAGTATCCGGAAAAACCTATACAGTTCGCCCCGGCCAGTGGTTCTATGCCGAAAATGTCCTGTCCGAACTGGACAGTCCCGGGGAATGGTATCTCGACCGTGACACCGGCCTGCTCTACTTCTGGCCGCCCTCGCCC
>CAYRTQ010000062.1:0-16269 GCA_964426865.1 uncultured bacterium | reverse complement strand
TAGGGAAAACAGACATGCATCACATCGCAGCGGCCAGTAACCTCGGCGGGTTCGATATCGATCCCCACCGTATTGTACTCTTCCTTCAGCAATTCATAAAGCGGCTTCCCGATTTCGCCCAGCCCGAGCACTAACGTCACATCACTCATTCCCTTCTCCTTTCCGTAGATACCGTCTGATATGCAGATTCAACACACCCGAGATACACGATGAAAAGATTATTTCCACGTTCCACGTCTTTCCCGGCAGCCCTCCCCGGACAGATCCGGAGGAAAAGGGTATCCCCGTTATCAATCGGCGTATGACACCCATATTGTTTCTACCGCTTTCCCCGCAATATTCCGTTCCGGACGCGTTCTCACGCGGCAAGGAAAGTCCCGCCCACGCTGTTCCGGTATGTCCGGAAAAGCGCGAAGAACATGTTTCTTATCCCGCGGCAAGGGAGTCGATGAGATGGTAATAATCCTGTTTCTGACGCTCCCATGAATATTCCGAGTTGAAACGCCCCGCATTTTTCACCAGTTGTTCACGCTCCTCCGGATTGTGATACAGGTTCACGATATGCCGGGCCAGTTCCTCGTGATCGCCCGGAGTGTAGAAACGCACCATTGAATCATCGAAATAGGCCTGGATGGTTTCCGTCCGCGCCACGATGGCCGGCAGGCCGATGGAAACATATTCGAGCAGCTTGGTGGGAAGCATGTGACGGGTGACCGAATCATAGAGCAGGGTCACCAGTCCCAGATGCGCTTCCGGAATCCGGTTTCTCAATTCTTCCATGGGCACGAAACGGCCGCTGAACCGCACCGTGCCATCCAGCCCCAGTTCCCGGGACAGGGATTGGAGCCGGGACAGGTCATCCCCTCCCCCGTAGATGTCGAACTCCACCGGTATCTCGCGTCGGGCGACGTCCACCGCCCGTATGGCGGTCTCCAGCCCGTTGCGCTCCGCGACGATCCCGTGATAGACGAGACGGAACGGCTCTCCCTCGCGGTGTACCGCCGGAGGGGTGTCTCCGTGAATGATCCGGGAGTCCGGGAGATTCAGGAGAATGGTGAACTTCCCCCGGGGGTTGCCATGGGAAACCAGCACCTCCCGATGGGGGGCGTGCACCGCAATGGCCCGGTCGGCGAACCGCACGCTGCTCCGCTCCACCCAGGTGATCATCCGTATGAGCAGCGATGCGCGATCCTTTCCGAATTTTGACATGTAGGCCTCCGGCATGAGATCGTGGACATCGAGGATGACTTTCGCCCCGAGGAGCTTGGCAAGCAGCGTGGTGAACACCATGAAGTCCGGCATGGTGTGGACCTGGACGATATCGTAACGTTTCTGGAGATGCATGGTGTTCAATGTGCGGAAAGCCCGCAGGAAAAACCGGAAATAGGCCGCCAGGTACGATCCGGATTTGCCGCCCCGGTACCGGTCAATACGGATCGGGAGCAGACGGACTCCGTTGAGCATCGTATTCTCCCCGTATCCCTCCGAGTAGAGACAGATGAAGTCCACCTCGTCCCCTCGGGCGGCGAGAGCTTCCGCCTCACGGCGGGGACGGGGATCGTAGGGGTATTCGGTAAACGCCACCATGCAGATTCTGGCCATGACCATCACCTCATATCTGGATCGGGTTTGGGGGGAAAACCGATATCGACGGGGGTTCCACATGATCTCCCCAGGGAATTTCGAGATACTCCGCCATCGGCTGCACGATTGTATGGGTTACGGACAGTGCCGGATCCGGTCGGTATTGCAGCCGGATGGCAAGCGCGGGAAGCCCGTCGCTTTCCTCCGTCCGCAGGCGCACCCGGAACAGTCCCGGTTCCCGCCCGACCTCCTCGAACCGAGCGGACCTTCTTTTACGGAACCAGTCGGTAACCTGGCGAGCGGTACCGAACCACGCGCCCCTCGACCGAATATCGGAAAGCAGCCGGAGATAAAACCCGTCCCACAACCGCTCCGGGGCGATGCTCCGCATGTGCCAGAGCGTGGTTACCGCTCCGCCCCGCCGCGCCACGTGATTCAGCACCCGTTCGCAGACCGACCGGGCCTGTGTGTTGGAGAGGCGCTGACGACGTGAACTGAACATGGCCATGTCGTGAATGAGCATGGGAAGCTCGATGAGACGCTCCGTTCCCGGATACCGGAACGCCTGGGCGGTTCCGGCACGATACCCGACCACGTCGTTGTACCCGCAGGTGGAATCATAGAGATACCCCGCGGCTTCCAGGGAACGCGGAGAACCGGGGCTGAATTTAAGGAAATGCATGCGGACGCCCAGTCCCTTGTCGCCGGTGAACTCCCCCACCCGTTCCAGCTCGCGGCAGGCATTGGCGATGCTGCTATAGGCCTCGACACCGTGCACCCCGACCTCGTACCCCCCGGCCCTGAGCTTCCGAATCTCGTCCGCGATATCGCTCACATCGTACCGGGTGGCGCGCTTCGCCACATCGGGCGGATAGATACGGTCGGTGATCTGTTTGCTGAAAGGGATCAGGAAGAAAGTCGAGCGGGTTTCGCGCTCGATTTTCATATACCGGTCGAACTGCATCCAGAAATCCTTGGCCAGGCCGAGACAGACCAGCGGTGTCTTCAGAATGGCAGCCCAGTTCCGCAACACCTCCCGTCCGTTCAGATCCCCCCGTAAATACCGGGCCAGGGATCCCACCGACGCCCGGTAGAGAAAGCCGAGAAGCGTGGGCCCGAACACATGCTGGCGTATGCGGATGAAATCCACATCATGGGTCAGGCAGGCGATGCAGGAGTACCCATCGGGAGAGGGCGGTATTTCCAGGAGCGGGATCCCCGATTGAAGAATCCAGCTCCGGAGCGTCTCTATGTGCAAATCCAGGGTGGGAGTGCTCGCGAACCGTGAGGGCTGCCCGACAGTCAAGAGGTGTTCGACTTCCGCGAACAGGTTGAATCCCGCCCGTATGACCCGAACCGGGGAATGGGCGACCTCCGCCGCGGCCACCGTCCCATCCTGATACCGTAACAGCGCCCGTCCCCCGGAGATGACCGCGCTTTCACGGTACAAGGGGAACCGCTCGCCCTCGCAGGAAAGAAACCGTTCGCCGTCCGACGGTTCCACCCCGATGCCGCCCGGAGCGTCCGCGGAATTCGCCCCGGACCCGTATATCACCAGAAGACGGGCAATCGTATCGGAAGCCCGGTCCGTGGAGCAGAGCACCGTGTCGTATTCCCGTCCGGGCGCGCAAAACTCCCAGGGAGTCTTGAAAAGTTCGAACAATTCGCGTGCTATTTCCCGCTCATGGTCCGCGCAGAGTATTCCAATCAAATTGACCGCTCCTTTCTGAAATCCTCCCCGGTATTCCGGGAGCGCCGGGAAGCCCTGAAAGCTCTCATGTTATATATACTCATATCGTTATTGCGCTATTATTTTCCTAAATAAAGGGTGTCTGACAGTAAAAATCGAACCGCTGGATCCAGGGAGAATACGGAAAAGAGAGAAATGCGGGATGAACGGGTTATATCATCCGGCGTTTCGGATGTATGATTTCGAGGCCGATGCAATCCGGGAAACGTTCTCTTTCCCATCACTCCCGGATGATCGCAAATCTGCATGAGAGGTCGAAGCCGCGGTTGTTTTCCCGTGCGGGATGCCCTGCCGCCCGGGCCGCTTTACGGGATACTATCCGGTTTTTGCTCACGGGCGATCCTGACATTCCATGAATCATGGTCCATAAAGAATTCTTACCGGCCCGGAGTGGGACGGCTCAGGCTTTCGTACGTTCCTGGAATTTCACTTCCGGATGCCTGGAGCCGCCCGGTCTCAGGCTTTCGAGTTCGAGATATCGTTCCCATTCCGACCGTGAGAAATACACGATGGAATTGTTTTCAACCTCACGGAGCGCCACGATCCGTGAGGACAACTGCGGCAGTTTGAGCGCGACCGCCCAGGAAATCCAGAAAAAAACCGATGGGACCGAGCGGCCTCCCGAAATTGTGCTTTCAAGAAAATTCAGGAACAGGCATCCGATGATAATGAAGAGCACGACCAGCTTGGATCGCAACGCGGGTATTTTCCGGAGCCGTCCGAGCGGCCATACCCACAGCGTGACCAGGAGCAGGAGACTGGGGATTCCGGTCCCGATCATGATGGAAATGTAGCCGTTGTGCAGAGAGGTCCGGGAAGTGGCGTCCTCCTGGTAATAGTCGGTCTTGTTGATCCGGGGATCCGACCAGACCTTTCCCTCCACATCGAACCCATATCCCAGCAGCGGGCTGTTGCGGATCATGATCAGGCAACTGCCCCACATGTCCCCCCGTCCGGTCACATCCATCATCCCCTTGTTCTCCATGCGATTGAAACTGGGGATGTCCGACTGGCTGAGCGTGACGCCCGCGAAGAGGAGCGCGCCCCCGAGGATGAGGATCCTGTTCCACTGACGGCTGGCGATAAACCAGATGATGATACCGATCAGCGAGGCCACGAGCGAGGCCCGTGAACCGCTGAGAATATGCATGATTCCCGCGATCCCCAAAAGAACGATGATGAAAACCTTGAGCCGCTTTCCGCCGGGCTCGCTGAGCCTCCACAACAGGATGGGATAGGAAACCATGCAGAGCGCGCCCAGGGCGTTGGGATTTCCCCACACTCCCTGGTAGCGGTTCGGGAGCTTCCACCACCACACGATATCCGGAAAAAGGACAACAGCGGCGGCATTTACCAGAATAGCGATGGCGGACATCCAGAAGAGCATGGTGAACGCCTGACGCAGACGGACGAAATCGGAAAGCCAGGTGTAGAATCCCAGGATGAAGACGAAGAACGCCAGGGAAGTCGCCGCCCGGGCCAGGGTGAACTGCCGGTCATAGGAATACAGTGTCGAGAAAACGGCGAATACCGCGAACAGTCCCAACAGGACAAACGGCATCGGGAGCCGTTTTCGCTCCCCCTCACGGTTTTTCAGAACGGTAATGAAACCGATGATCCCCAGCATGAACACCAGCGCGATGCGGATGTATGTCCCGGAGTTGGTCATTTCCCCGGTCTCGTCGGCCGCGTTGGTCATGAGCATCAGCGGAAGGGAGGGAGACAGTGCGGCCAGAAAAACCGCTATCCCGAAATGATTCAGACTCAGCATAATGAGCGCCGGCGCCATAACAAGGCCCAGCAGGATTACCAGCATGCCCGAAAGCTCCGGCATATTTTCGCCTCACCCGATACGTTTCAGATTCAGGAGTATTCCGGACAATTTGCTCCGGAAAAGATAGCCAAGCGCGTTCAACTCGACATCCTCGAACCACCGGCTGTGGAATACGATCAGAATTCCAGCCCCCAGGGTAAGCGTCGAAACCGTATAGAAAATCCCTGCCGGAGCTTTGGCAAGGAAAAACCCGGCCAGGGTGAATCCGGCGAGGAGGAAAAACACGGTTGTCAGACGCCTCCACTGCAGGGCGATGGGGAAAAACCGTCTCCCGATGACAAACATTGAGATCGCGGAGAGGAATGTGGAGACATTCGCGGCGATGATGGCGCCATACATGCCGTACCGGTTCACCAGAAGGAAGTTGATCGCCAGCGCGAGCACAGCCCAGAGTGCGACGGTGAAACCGGTGATGTGGGTCTTTTGCACCATGTTGAGCATCACTTCCCCGAAGTAGCTGACCCCCTTGACGCCCACCGCGGGGAGCAGGAACAGCAGGATAACATAGGCCCCGGCATACTGCGGAGGGGCGACGATGGGGATGAGCGCCCGGGAGAGTATCAGAATGAGGAAGGATACGAATACGAGCGAGAGCGTGAGATAGGAAAACAGGCGGGACAGGGTTTCACGTATCCGGGGATTACCGCTGTTGGCGAAAACGAATGGCTCAAAGGCGAGCTGGAACGGCAGGATCAGCACGATATCGAGAATCACCGCCAGTTTGTAACCCAGAGAAAAGATGGCCACCTGAGACAATCCCGCGTAGTAACTGATGAAATACATGCTCGAATTCCCCATGATGAACTGCCCGGACATGGAAAAAATCAGTGGAAACCCATACCGGAGGATTTTCGTGAACATGCCCTTCGATATCCCGAATCCGGTCTGGGGAAGGACATCCGCCAGAGTATAGGCTGTAATTGCGCCATAGGTAAATATGAGTGCGAGGAGCGCTCCGATCACTCCCATGTGGAAGATATACAGGAATACCAGGTTGGCCAGGATCAGAATCACCGCTGAACCGATTCCGAATATCATGAACTTGCCCGCCTGGCCCCTCGCCCGGTAAAATGAAAGCACCTGGAAACAGAAGGTATGACTAACCGACGCCAGGCCGGTCAGCATCATGTATTGCAGCACATCCCCGGTATGCAGGATGGGTTTGAACAGCGGGAGCGCGGCCAGGGTCGCCAGCATGACCGCGACTCCCCCCAGAACGTTGACCAGCAGGGAACTCCCAATCAGGCATCCCCCCTGGGGAGTACGGTCATACTCGCCGGCAAACCGTATGAACGCGATTCCCGAACCCTGATTGATGAAGATGTTCATGAACTGCATGGTGGTCAGGAGGGTCACCAGGAGACCGTAATCCTCCACGGAAAGCGAATGGGTATAGAGTGGAATGATCAGGAAAGAGGCTGCCCGCAGTCCCACGTTGCCGATGGAGTATATGATGGCGCTTTTTCCGAAATTCCGGACATTTATTCCGTTCGCATCGTCCACTCAGACCGCTCCTATCTCCACCCTGCTTCCATTGTTCCGCATGGATTCCGTTGCGGCCTCGAGGATCTGGACGACTCGCAAGCCATCGACCCCGGATGACTCGGGAGCGGTCCCTTTGCGGATGCATTGAAGAAAATGCTGGCACTCCACCTTGAGCGGCTCGACCTGGTGGAGGTAGGGAACGTACATGTCGCCGTAGTGATAGGAGTACTGGAAGTCGGCGAACGAGTCATAATGAGGGGGGACCTCGACCCGTTTGTCGTATACCATGATTTTCTCGATGGGGCGCGTGTCGTCGTACCGAACCATCTTCCTGCTCCCCACGATGGTCATCTCCCGTATCTTGTTGGGATCCAGCCAGCTCGAATGAATGGTGGCGTATTCGCCATTATTGAAATCGAGCGTCATGTTGGAGACATCCTCGATATGGGGATTGATGTGCGCCTTCCCCTGGCAGTTGACCGCGCGAGGGGAAACCCCGCCCATGAGGAAAAGAATGATGGAGAGATCGTGGGGCGCGAGATCCCAGGCCACGTTGATATCCTTCTGGTAAAGGCCGAGATTCAGACGGCGCGAACTGATGTAGTAGATGCTGCCGAGTTCTCCCGAATCCAGCATCTCCTTGATCTTGCGCACCTCCGAGGTGTATATGAACGTGTGTCCCACCATGAGAGTGAGGTGACGTTCGTTCGCGATCCGGATCAGTTCCTTGCACTGCGCGGCGGTAGCGGCCATGGGTTTCTCGATGAAGGTATGCTTCCCCGCCTCGAGACTTTTTCTGGCCAGATCGAAATGGGTTCTTACCGGAGTGACGATTGCGATGGCGTCGATATCGGGACGATTCACCAGGGCGTCGGAATCATCCGTCGTCTCGATTTCCGGATAGAGCCCCCGGATATGGCTGAGCCGTTCCGGGGAACTGTCACATACTCCTTTCAGATCGCAATCCCGGAGCAAATGGAAATTACGGATCAGATTCGGGCCCCAATACCCGCATCCGATAACACCCACTGAAATTTTTTCCTTATCCATGTCGGTTTTCCTCACTGTGGAGCGAAATTGAGAACCGCGGTTTACGCTCTCCGTACGGATCAGGAACGCGGTTCTGAGGTGATGATTCCATAGCGCTGATAGATCACCTTCCCGATCATCACATCAAGGGAAGTACGCCGGGTCCAGTCCGTCTGCAACCGGTGCAGGTCCGATTCGAAAATGGAGTCGTTCACATCCGGTGCGAGATCGATGTATTCAACATTCAGACGTCTGCCGGAAATCTCCTCGAATCTCCGGGCGATGGTTCCGATCCCCATTCTCTCCGAGGTGACGATGTACCGGTGACGGTCCGCAGTCAGAGAGGAGTTGACAATCATGTCGACCATATCGTCGATATAGACCAGATGCGTGTGGTGCACCACATTCAAGCGGATCCGCGCATTCTCGAACGCACTGGCGCAGAGCCGGCTCATCATCTTCGAGGGATGTTCGCTCGCGGAGGTGACCGAACATATTCGAAGGTGGGCAAGGTCTCCGGACGATCCGGGAAAGCGCGCATCGAAAAACTTTTCCGCCGCGAGCTTGGCGATCCCATACGGGGTTGTCGGCCTCGGTTCCGTATCCGCAGTGATCGGATTGGCATTGAGACTGCTGAACACCTTGATGGAGGATACATTCACGAAACGGCGGAAGCCGCGCCGGTCCAGCCAGTCCCAGAGGAAGGCCGGACGGTGCAGGTTGAAATCGAGCTGATAGAGCAGGTCCGCTGTGGGGGGCAGCCCGGGATCCATCCGCCAGTGATAATTGATGACATACTCCGGATCGGGAAGATCGTCCAGGTCATTCCCGTCGTGGACGATACGGGGTTTCGCCCGGGCGGTCCACTCCTCCCTTTTGGGACGATCGGAATATCCCTCCAGAACGAGCGGGACAACCGTAGCGCCCAGTTCTTCCAGCCGCGAGACGGTGCGGCTCCCCAGTTGACCGGTGGATCCGGTGACGATGAATGTTTTCCCGGAAAGCACGAGATCACTCCCAATTCCGTAGAACTTCCTGTGAAAGCAGCTCTTCCGGGGTATAGGGAAGAGAACGATACCATGCGATGGTTTTCCGGATCCCCTCATCGATGGGAACGACCGGGACGATGCCAAGCATGTCCAGACAGCGGTTGTTCGTGCCGCTCATGCGTTTGATATCCGCCGGGCGCCAGGCCTCTTTCTGGATTGTTTTCTCGGGATCGAGCCCGAAATTTTGGCAGATGATTTCCGCGACCTTGAGAATGGAGGTTTCCCGGTTGGTGCAGAACTGGACGATATGGCCCCGGCATCCCGGATTTTCCCCGATGGCGATGAGCGCTTTCGCTGCATCCTCGATGTACACGAAATCCCTGGTCTGGGTGCCGTCGCCGAAAATGACCAGCGGCTGGTTGCCCATAGCGCGTACGATCATCTTGGGGATGACCTCGCCGCGGTAGCTCTGCCAGTGCGATTTCGGACCGTACATGCTGAAGAAGCGGAGAGTTGTCCAGGGAAGGCCATAGGTCCGGCCATAGCTGTAAACGTACATATCCTGGGCCACTTTTGCCGCGGCGTAGGGGTTGGTGGGAAAATACGGATGGTTCTCGTCCACGGGGAAATAGGTGAAATCTCCATACACCTCGGCGGACGAGACATTCAGAAAAAGGTCCACCTTGTTTTTGAGCGCCGCGTCCAGACAGGTGAGAGTGCCGTTGGTGATCACGTGGTTGGTGAGGAAGGGATCCTTGATGGAATAGCGGAGATCGATCACCGCCAGGTGAATGACGATCCGGCAATCCCGGAAAGCCCGTTCCACATCCGCGCGGTTGGTGACGTCACCCTGAATGATGGTCAGATTGGGATGGTCCGCGACATCCTTCAGATTTTCCATTTTCCCGACCAGGAAATTGTCCAGCACGGTAACCTTGTTATTCCGTTCCAGAAGAATGGGAACGATATGCGAGCCGACAAAGCCCGCGCCGCCGGTGACAACTATTCGTGTATTACGCATCAAACCTCCTATGCATGAGCGTTCGCGCCGTACTTGTTCTACAGCATGCCGGTTTTATGTTTTTTTGTCCGATATTCCGGAGAAATCGATCCCCGGGCGAAAATGGATTCACGGTTGTCACTCGCTCCATTTCCACCCGCTCCCACGCCCGTTACGCGTTCTTTTCCCCTCATTTCTCCCAATCAAGGGCTATCTGGAGGGAAACCGCGCCCCGAATGTTCCGGCGAGGATAAAAAAGGGGAGTGGAAAGCCGTTCGACGAAACGCCGGATTCACTCCCAGTTTCGCAGGACTTCCTGCGAAAAAAGCTCCATCGGGGATAAAGTGAGCGACTTGAACCAGGATACGGTTCTCCGGATGCCTTCGCGGATGTCCACGGTCGGGGCGAATCCCACCACATTCTGGAACAGCGTGTTGTCCCCGACCGCCCGCATCACATCGCCGGGCCGTGACTGCTGGAATTTGACGCCTTCATCCGGATCGATCCCGAACTCCTCGCAAATGAGCCGGGCGATGGTGAGAATGGATGTTTCCACTCCGGTGCAGAACTGGATGGTCTTCCGCATGCATTGCGGATTCTCTCCGACCAGGATGAGAGCGCGCGCTGCGTCCTCGACATACACGAAATCACGGGTCTGCCCGCCATCGCCGAAGATGACCAGCGGTTTGCCGCTCATGGCCCGCACAATCATCTTGGGGATCAACTCCCCCCGTCGTCCCTGCCAGTGGGAATTTGGACCGTACATATTGAAAGGCCGTATGGTACTCCAGGGGAGTCCGAAAGATCGTCCGTAACTGTAGACATACATGTCCTGCGCCACTTTTGCGGCTGCATAGGGCGTTTCCGGCCACATCGGATGCATCTCGTCTATCGGGGTATACCGCGCTGAACCGTATACCTCCGCCGATGAGCAGTTGAGAAAAAGCCTGGCGTCGTTCCGTCTCGCCGCGTCAAGGCAGTTGATGGTTCCGGCGGTGATGGTTTCATTGACCATGCCGGGATCCTTTATGGACAGCCGGAGGTCCTGAACCGCCAGGTGGATGAGAATGCCGCATCCCCGGAAAGCCGATTGCACTTCCCGAGCGTTCCGGACATCCCCCCGCACGATCCGCAACAGGGGATGATGGGCGAACGCATCGAGATGAAGCATTTTCCCGGAGGAAAAATTATCGAACACGGTAACCCGGTTCTCCTGTTCCAGAAGCAGGCGCACAACATGGGATCCGAGAAATCCGGCCCCTCCGGTCACCATAATATCTTCGTTTTTCATACGTTCACTTTCTTCCTGGTCGGCGGTTTTATTGACAATTTCCCCGGGATGTGAGCCGGGAAGCACGTTCTCTCACGCTTCTTTCGATTTGTCGATAACCTGCCCGACGAGAACGGGAAAGGTTTTCAGCAGGATAATGATGTCCAGCAGAAAGGTTCTGTTCAGAATGTATCGGATATCCAGACGCATCATCTCATGATAGGTGGTTCTGTTCTTTCCGCTCACCTGCCAGAGGCCGGTCATGCCGGGAACGGCATCGAAACGCTCGGTCGGCCAGGGTTCATAGGTTTGGGCGGCATAGGGGAGTTCCGGGCGCGGACCGACCAGGCTCATGTCGCCCCGGAGGACGTTGAAGAGTTGGGGCAATTCATCGACCGCGGTTTTGCGAAGGATTTTCCCGAATGGGATGATTCTCGGATCGTTCCCGATTTTCGCCATGGCGGCGTTCGGGTTGTTTCGTATGAACTCCCGCACGTGGTCCTGGTGCATCGCCGTGTCCGCGTCCACCCGCATGGTCCGGAACTTCCATATGTTGAAAAGCCTGCCCTGATATCCCACTCTTTTCTGGGAAAAGAATATCGGCCCGGGGGAAACGATTTTAATGAATGCCGCGATGGTGAGGAACAACGGGAAAAGGACTGCCAGCCCCAGGAAGGAACCCGTGATATCCATGATCCGTTTCCAGACCGGACTGGGATTCCCCAGAAGCGTCTGCACTCCCCGCACCCGCTTGCGGTGCAGTTCCTCGAATTCCCATATACGTATTTCGGATACCCAGTTCCTCCTGCCGGGAAACATGACTCCGGCGGACAGCGTGTTTTCCACCGCAGGCTGTTCGGATTCGCTGTACAACCGAAGCCCGTTTCTTCCCGGGGTGAGCGTGGATTCGCGGATTCTTCCGACGGTCATGATCTCATCATAGGGGGAATTACCGGGAAAAGGGTCCGCGATACTCGTCGAGTCTCCCGGTCCGGATGTCATGACCCATCCGTCCATCTCGCGCACCGGCGGCAATTTGCCGGTCTTTCCCCCATCATTCCGTTCCGGGCCCGGAAGCGATTCTTTCAGAATCATGGCAAATACCTCTTTCTATGCCTTCAGATCGTTTTCTTCCCAATTGTAGCGCAAACGAGTACGACATCCACCATCCGGAAGAGAAAAGTGCGCCCGCGATCCACCCGGACTCATCCGGGTTCTTCGAGTAAACCGTCTCTTCCACATGATTCAGGACTGGAGCCTATCCGTAAACAAGGATATCGCCTTGTTTGGGAAAGCACCCCCCTGCAACGCACCCCGTTCGTACTCCGTACGAGCGGGGACCCCGCGCCCTCCGGGGCGCCCACACCCGGAGCGGACAGGATAAGCTTGTGGTGCAGACAGTTCCCTTGCCCCATGTGGGGGTAAACGCAGTTCCCGCCAAGCGGCAAGGGATTGAGGGTTGGGGGGCCGGAATCTCTCGAATCATACGATTTCTTTATTTGTGGATGGCTCTTATATTGGGGGTCGGGAACCCGTGGTTTCTCCCGGAGCGTAATCCGGGAAATCGGATTCTTCCGGTGAAACACCCGTGAGACCGGGATGCATTGCATCCCCGGATGGACGGGATTCGTATGCCCGGGTTTTCCCGGCGGGGAGATACAGCGCCCTTGGGGCTTTCCGATGGGGATCGATCACCGGAGATCGACAGGTTTGACGAGGATTCGCGCCCATTTCCCGGTAGAACCATTCCGCCGTGAGCGCGTACCCGAAGGAGAGTAAAATGCCGAAAAGCATCCCGAGAACCGTGCCGCGGATTCGGCTGAAGGGAACCGGCTCCGGAAAGGAAGCGGGACTGACAATCCGCGCCCGGGGGAATCTTCCCGGCTGGAGGAGGTGATTGATACGCGCCGCGGCAAGGTTCCCGGAATACCGGGTGAAATGCCGCCCCACTTCCGACCGTTTATCGGTAAATCGCTGAATACTGTCTTCAAGAAGTGCTGTCATCCGCAGACGGGCATCGATCCGGTCCAGTTTCATCCGCAGTTCCAGGGAATCCGCCCGGAGACGCACCCGGGAAAGATAGTCCGCCGCAAGATTCAGCTTCTCTCTTCTATAAAAATCTTCGCTGTCATTTGGGCGGGCGGGATTGTCCGGACCCGGTGAGCCCCGGCGCGGAGGAGATGCGATCCGGGAGGAATCCGGGGGGGATCGACGATTTCCGCCGGAGAGTTTTCCCCGGGTTTCGAGCAGCTTTTCCCGGGTTTCGATATGGGCCAGCACAGTGATCATCGCCAGTTCGTTTTTCGCCAGGTCACGATGGAGAGCGCGTATTTCCCCTTCCAGTTCAGGACGGGGGCGTCGGGCGTTCAACACGCCCATTCCGGCTTTCATGCGAACCAGTTCGCTGTCGATCCGCGCCAGTTCCCCTGCAAGGCCGTCCGCCTTCCGGGAGAGATAATCATACGAATCGGGAGCCATGCCCTCCATACGACCGCTTTCCCGATATTCCCGGATCAGGCGGGAGAGAACTTCGCGGGCCCTACCGGGCCGGTCCAGGGTGACCGTAATTCTGATGATCCTGTTCCGGACATCCGCATCGATCTCGGTGCTCCGCATGACTTTCCGCACCGCTCGTTCGAAATCCGGGTCGCCCCCGGCTGAATCCGGGATCCGTCCCCCGGGGAACCGTGTTCCCGCGTCCATTTCCATCGAATGTTTCCGTTCCGGGAAGAAGGGGATCAGAAGCCTTCGCGCCCCGGTCATGAACGGCGAATCGAAATCCCCGTCTCCCGCCAGTCCTTCGACCCCGATATCCCGCGCCACCGACTCCGCCAGACTTCGGCTGCGGAGCTTTTCCACCTCGTCCATGAAGTCGCGGGCGGCGTCGTTTCGGGAAACCGTTCCGCTGTAGTTGCCATCCAGCCCCGGGAAGATGTACTTGTCCAAGGTGGTGACATGGAGCGACGCGGATGACCGGTACTGCCAGTCCGTTCCCGTAAGGCGGATTCCGAGATAACCCGCCATGAACAGGAGGAACACGAGTATCCGCCGTCTCCTCCTGAAAACCGCCTGATACATGAACGCTGCAATTCTTCCGGTTCTCGCTCCCGCTGTATCAACGGTCATTCCGATCTCCGCGGAAAAGCAGAGCCACACACATGCGCAGGATAATTTCCGACAGTCGGCTCAGTGGATACGAAAGCCCCCCATTCCGCCCCACCGGTAAGTATCTTGGAAATTTTTATATTCTTATTTATATATAGATTATTGCATATAGCTAGAATAAACAATTACTCTCTCCGTGTCAAGGGAAAAAGCGGGGCAAATCACAGATGGCCCGATATTTTTTGAGAGAGCCCCGGCAAACGAGACACACTGTTTCCCCCATGAGCGTCACCCCTGTTCGTGTCGAGATCACATCCCTGCCAGCCGTCTCAGGGTCATCCGATATTTATATATTTCATTGCCGTCTCGGCTGATTGTGGGCGGGGATTTTCACCGGGACGGCCAGTTTTGTCATGAATGGGCGGATCAGTGAATCGAATAACGAGAGAGGGGGAAGGATCGGTTACGCCGAATCCGGCCCGATGTGAGAGGACGGTCTTTTTCTTCTTGCCGGATTCGACTCCGTTCAGCCGGGAAGCAAGTCGTCAACATCCCCGCGGGTGGGGGAAAATCCGTTTCACCGAAATTGAAGATTCATTCACAAGGATTTGTCCGAACCGGAAAACATCTTTGGAAACGCGCCTGAACCGGCAGATGACATCCGCCATCCCGGACCACCGGTTCAGGCGCGCCTGCTCCCGCTCACGTCTCGAATAGCGGGTATTCGCCGTATACGGCAACCGGTTGTATTCGACCGCCCCTTCCCGGGTTTCATACGGTTCCGGGGCAGAGCCGGTATCAGACTTTCACCACCGAGTTGCTCGATCCGAAAGGATTGGGATGCGTACCGTCCGAAGAGGAATCGTTCTCCCAGGTATGCCCGTCGAGCAGGTATTTGTAGTCGTATTGATTTCCGGGTTTCAGGGAAATGGTGATGCTGAAACTCCCGTCACGGTTGCGCTGCATGGGAAGAGATCTGGTGTCCCACCCGTTGAAATCCCCTACCAGATAAGCGGACTCGGCTTTCTTTTCCGGGGGGATGCTGAAGGTGACCTGGACCGAACTCTTGGTCTTGGTATAATTTTTTATCATTTCCGGTTCCTTTCTCTGTGCAAATAAACACATTATTCACTCGCGATCCCGGTATCCATGATGGGACGCTCCGGGTAACGGGAAAACCGCTCCGCGCCCTCCAAGCCGGTTCCGCCCATGTCATTTGGCACACTCGCCCCCCCGGTTATCCGCACAGATCGGTCACCGGGGTATTACCGGGAAATCTGGGCCTCCGGGGAGCGGCAACGGCTCGTGGAGCCATTCCGAACCTTTGTCGGGGTATTTGGTTCAAGGTTCCCGTTCCATGTACGTGAACGGGATACCGGGAAGGGATATCGCTGTTTCAGGAATGAATCGCCAGAAGCGGCTCCGGGCGCATGCGGAAATAATCAGTGTGGGACGATAGTTCGGGACAGGTGTTCCAGGGAGGGTAGAGCCGGGAATGGAACCGCTTGCCGGATCGACCGGGTCCGCGGAACGGATGAGTCGCGGGTTTATCTCCCGTTGTCCCGGCTCCTCCGGTCATGGGCGAGGCAAGGCGCCTCCGGTTCGACACGGGACCGGTCGAACCGGAAGTCGAGATTCTCCCGGAATGCCGTTTCATTCAGACATCACTCTATGGACAGCATTCCCTTGCTTCCGGAGTACCCATAATCCGCCTCTTCCGCGGTATCTTCGAACTCATCGTCGTCATCGTAGTTCCATTTCGCCCGGTACACCTCTGTTTCGCCGCACTCGGGACAAAACGTCGGGAATTGTATCACCCGGTCTCCGGCCAGAAAAAATCTATAACCGCAGTAGTGACACTCCAGTTCTTCGTTAAAATAGAATCCTTCCATGTAAGCTCCTTTGGAATTACCGTAATTCCATCCAACGAACTCTCCGCCGTGTCAGGAGACCGCCGTTTCTTCTTCCTCCTCGATTTCGTTCACATACCACTCGATCCAGTAGATCGCCTGGTTTCCGCAGTTCGGACAAACAACGGTAATTTCACGGTTGGGCGGAAGCGGTGTCATGAAATGATTTCCGCACTGGGTGCACCGCACACTCTTTTCTCCGATCTCGAACCTCACATCGTCCTCCTTTGACCGCGTTTCCGTCCATATGTGCGAATATTCATTTTTTTTCGGGAATCGGGACGCTGTTATCGCTCCGGAGAAAAGCCATCCG
>CAYRTQ010000061.1:0-16368 GCA_964426865.1 uncultured bacterium | reverse complement strand
AGCTATTCCTGCCCCCTCCGGGGGAAGGTGGCCCGGAGGGCCGGTAGGGGGCTGCTTTCCCACAGAAGGCTATATCCTTATTTATGGACACGCTCTAACTGGGGCAATGAATCAACCATAAAAGGTCTTGGGATATGCCCGTCGAAAGGGCGCTATCTCATGTGATGAGGAAAGGAAACCGGGTATGAAACGCAGATCGTTCATAACATGCGCGGCGGCCGGAGGAGCGGCGCTCCTGGCCGGCGGGTGCTCACGGTCCGCTCTCCGGGAGCAGGTGTACCGCCCGAAGATGCAGGACTTCAATCCGGAGATACTGAAGGTTACCGTATCCAAGCCCTCCGCGGGGACTCTGCCGATGCGGGAAATCGGGAAAACGGGCGTTCGGGTGACCACGCTCACGTTCGGGTCCCATATTCCGAAAGGGTTGATTCCCTTGCGGGACGAGCGTCGGCGCATGATCCGCGAGGCCATCGAATACGGGGTGAACCTCATCGATATTTACGCCGACCAGTACGAAGCCATGCCCGGACACCTGGAACCGTTCAGGGACAAGGTGCAGCTCTCCACCATGGGCGGACGCACCGAAAAACGGAACGCCGAAGAGGAACTGGCTCACATCCTCCGTCTCTTCAAACGCGATCACATCGATCTTGTCCGCATGCAAAGCCTCAACCCGCAAAGCGCGCAATGGCCGGACTGGGAAACGCTCTTCCGCATGAAGGAAAAGGGATATATCCGCGCGGTCGGCATCCCCATTCATTTCATGTCCGAGCTGGATCGGGTGATCGAGTCGTATCCCATCGATTTCGTGGTTTTCCCCTACAATTTCTACCACAACATCGTGTACACGGGAAAATTCCCCGGCGATTACATCCCCTTCGCGAAAAAGCTCCGCGACCGCGGTATCGGGGTGGTCACCATGAAACCGTTCGCCAGCGAATATTTCATCTCCTATCTCATCGAGACCGCGAAACGGATCGATCCCAAAGGCGAAACCAGCCCCGGCCAGGCCATGCTGCGCTACATCATCAATTCCGGTCTCCAGCCCGATACCACGATGGCCGGAATGTGGAGCCTCAACGACGTGTACGACGCCCTAACCTCCTATTTCCGTCCCGCCATGGCCCCGGAGGAAACTGTCCTGCTCGACAAGCTGCGGAAATACGCCAAACTCACCGAGCAGGCGTGTCTGCCGGAGCATTACCGGTTCCTCGACCAGTGGGCGCCGGGAGAAAGTTCGAGGAGAATGGGGTGAGGGACGTGCGGGCTATTGCATAAGGGATATCGGAAACTTCGATGGCGGGAATGACAGTCACGTTCCGGTGACACGAGAGGAGTTTTATGCATCTGGACCGAAGGGATTTTCTGCGAAAGTCGACGGCGGGGACCGCGGCGCTGGCCGGAATGGCCATGCTCGGATATACCGCGACGGATGTGGAGGCGTTCAGCAGCGGCGGCGGGATCGGTATTGAGGAGGGGCTGTATCTCCTCGACCAGGGCAGGGAAAAGAATATCATGCCGGAAATCCGTCCGGAAATCCGGAACAATCCCCGTGCGGTTTTCCTCATCGAAACCCATGTGGATGCCCGAAGGAGCGAGCAGGGTTATTTCTCCGAGGCGCGCCAGCAGTTACGGGAGGCGGGGAAGAGCATCGCCCGTCGTGTCCTGGTTCGTGGCACGCGGAAAGGAGGATCGTCGCTCATCCTCCCCAATCTGACCTGGGTCCCGGACAAGGTCAATTATCCCACGGTGGGAACGAATACCTCCCACGATTTCATCGCCGGATTCGTTGAGGGACTGAAGGAGCTGGGGAATACCAATCTCATCACCACCGCCCGCGGCTCGAATGTCATCGACCACCGGAAGAGCGGCCTCTACGCCACGCTGGACAGTGTCGGGCTTCCGCTCATCGAGGCGAAATACCTGGAATTCGCCCACTACACAAAGAATGAGCTGAACTGGCACAAAGTCCAGAATCCCGTGGTCTGGAAGAATGTCCCGACCACTCGTCCCATCGGCGATCCGGACAATTTCTTCATCAACATGCCGAAGATGAAATGCCACAATCTCGGGCTCTGCACCCTTTCCACCAAGAACCGTCAGGGGGGTGTCCCGAGCGGCTATGGCCATTTCTGCAACAACTGGCACGAAATGGAACTGCTCTGCCGGAATATGTACCACATCGACTTCGACCGGGACTTCCTCCCGAACTACTACCAGAATGTCGAGGCTGGCTTCCTCAAACACCGCGCGGCGGGATTCAAAAACTGGGACTACGAGAAGCTCTATCCCGTCTACGAGAAAAAAGGCGGCTGGGAAGCTTTCCGGAAGATCAAGGATGATCCGGCGAAGGTGAAAGAGTTCATGGCCGATATTCCCGGCCCGCTCATGTGGGACGAGCAGTGGAGCCAGCGGGCCATCGACTCCGCCACGGCGATCACTCCCGCCATCAACATCGTCGAGGGCATCATCGGACGCGACGGCAGCGGGTTCGATGTGGGACGGGACGAACTCTGCAACATTGTCATCGTCGGACTCTCCTCGCCGGAGGTCGATGCGGTGGGAACCCACATCATGGGCCACGATCCGCTCCAGATGCCCTACCTGCGGATCGCGAAGGAACGCGGGTTCGGCGAGAACGACCTCCGTAAAATCCAGATCAACCGCATCCGGGAGGACGGCGCAGTCGAGCCGGTAAAAAACCTCGCGGAAATCAGGCGGAACAAGCTCGGAGTCAACCTTCACACCTGGCAGGAAACGAACGAGCGGTTGTTCTGGTGAGAGGATTCTCCCCGCCGCCTGCATGTAATGGCTTTTCAAACCATTCAAAAAGGATAGTTCATGAATCGCCGTGATATGATTGCTTCCATTCCGCTTGCCCTCGCCGGTATCGCCTCCTCGGTACGGCGTTCACTGGCCGAGGGTATCGGAGATCCGGTCACCGTAAAGCCCGGAGAGCGGCCGCTGTACGATGTCTATGCCGAAAAAGCGACGCTCATGCTCCGGCATCTCCGGGACACCCAGTCGCTCAATCTCCTCGAGGCCGCCAACGCCATCGCCCGGACGATCATCAGGGGCAACGCCTGCTGGAACCAGTGGGACATGGGGCACAGCACCAGTTACGAGCTTGCGCCGGGACGGAACGGTCTGCCCGAGATCATCACCGATGGATTCGATCCCGCTGCCGCCCGCGACGGCGACTGTTTCCTCGCCAACCGTCGCAGCGTGTATGATGTTCTGGACAAGAAGGATATTTTTGTCATCGGCTCGCCCTCCCCGTGGAGTCTCGACGCGATGGGGGATACGGAGATCGAGCTCGACGACGCCAAGTACCGGTTGCGGCCCTATGCCGACATCTGGATCGAGACCGGCATCACCCGTCTGGGACCGGTTGTGCATGTAGAGGGCATGCCCGCGCCCATGGGGCCGGTATCGGGCATTCTGGGGCTTTCCTCGTTCTGGATGATGATGGCCGACACCTGCCGTATCCTCGCTCTCGAGAAGCACCCGGTTCCGGTGCGCGGCGATGAGCCCCCGATTCCGGATGGTGTGCCGCGCAAGTCGCTTTACTCGCCCCTTCTCGATGACTGGTACAACACGTTTCTCATGCAGTTCGAAATGATCGGGGCGGAAATGGGCGCAATCCGCGAGGTCGCCCGCATGGCGGCGGATTCGGTTCTTTCCGGCAAAAGGGTGTATGGTTTCAGCCGCTTTCGGCATGCGCTCGCGTATGAGGCCCAGCAGCGCCGCGGCGGCATGTCCCTCAGCTACCAGGGTCTCACCGAGGAAAACGGCGCGGTCATCGCCTGCCGGGGGAAATTCGAACCCAAACGCGGCGATACGGTGGTCATGGGTATATTCGAGCCGGACAATCCCGCCGACCTCCGGATACTCGACATATTCCGCGGCTATGGCATGAACGTCGTATCCATCGGCCCCATGACCCGTAACCAGGTCATCCCCGAAGGCAGAAATCTGCCGAAGGAAGCCGATGTCCATCTCGGAAGGATGTGCGATACCTACGGCCTTTTCGCGCTCCCGGGCTTCGAGCGGCGGGTGTGCCCCACCTCCGGAATCCTTCAGTGCCAGTTGTGGCATGCTCTGCATTTCGAGATATTCGATGAGATGATCCGCCGTACAAACGGCAACATCCCCTATATCTATCTGAACGGCGCGGTGAAAGGCGGCATGGACCACGTCAACCGCACGAACGCGATATATGGCGAGCGGGGATACTGAATCATCCCCCGCTCCGGCATGCGGTTTTGGTGAAGAATCAATCCGGTTCGCATACGCGCGCCGCAGCCCTCACCCGGCCTTCGGCCACCCTCTCCCCCGCGAAAAGACACGCGGGCGAGGGAAAAGAACGCTTCCGGCAAGGCTTGAGAAGAATATACACGCTCAAAAGGATTATTCTTCGTACAGCTTTGCGTTGGCTCCTGACCTTATTTTGAGAAGTCTACCTTTCCCTCTCGCCCGCGCGTCATCTCGCGTGGGAGAGAGGGCAGGGAGTGAGGGCGTTTTCCCCAAAGGCATCACCTGCCATCCGGGGGGAGCGCCTCCCTTTCAATGACCTCCATTACCTTCTTCACAATTTCCCCATCATCCCGTTCTCCCGCTCCATTCTCCTTCAGAAAAACCTCATGCACCTTGAGCGCGAGTAGAGCAAGCTGGGTGGGATGTTTCGGCGCCGTTCCCGGGGGGAATCGGTCCGCGCGTTCCCGCAGGAAGGTTGCGGCGGCTTGCAGTGCGGAATGCAGGTCACGGTCGAGCGGCGTCGGGTAGCTGAACCTCCAGCGCCGTACGCGCTCATCGATGAGCGCCTTGTCATTGTCGCCCGCTTCGATTCCGGTGGCGGCGAACAACCGGCAGTCGTAGCCGCGGCAGGTGAGCGGGCGGTCCTCGTAGATCGAACAGCGGTTATCGATGAACATGGGGCAACGGCCATGCTCGTCGTATCCGAGGAGCATGTTGCCTTTGGAGAGGCCGGGCGCCGGAAACAGGAGGACTTTGGGTATCCGGGCGAGCGTCCGGGTTTCCTCGGGACGGATATGGATGAAGTAGGACGATGTACAGCAGGCGCTGCATTCGCCGCAGGGCACATCGGACCCGCTTTCGTTGGCCAGCGCGCACCGGGTGTGGTGCAGCCAGGTCGAAAAGTCCCCGGCGGGCAAAGGGTGTTCTTCTGTCATAGATATAGACTCCGGGAGGTTCTGGATTCCGTTCGCTTTTTCGAATAAAATATTCCCGCGCGCGAAACGCAATGCTTCTTTCCTGACCGGCATGGCGCGCCCGATAGGGGAGCCTTTCCACCGCCCGCATATCCTTTGCGTTTCCACGATAAAAGTGTTAGATTAGACCTTTACTCAAAAGCTATCTTTTTCCCGTCGCTTGTTGATCTCTCTTCGCGCTCCGCTTTTTGCGTGAAATATTTCTTTAACGGAAGGAATGGAACCGGCCATGCGCAGTCGCTTTCCGGCAAAGCTGTTCTGCACCGCTGTCTCCCGTTGCCCCGATCTCGCCGTGACCCTCTCCCGGGGACTTTACCGTAAACACATAGACACGAACAAGGATTACCGTCTCGGTACCGGGGAAGCCCTCCGTCACCCGCGCCAGATCAGCCTCCGTATCACCAACGCCTGCAATCACCGGTGCGCGGTGTGCGGGCAGTATGGCCGTCACGGCTATATGAAGGACGGGGAGAACGCCCATCTGATGAAGACGCTCCCGATCGAAACCTACAAGGAGTTGGTGGATCAGGTGGCCCCGGAGAAGCCCATTTTTTATGTCACCGGCGGCGAGCCGTTCCTGTATCCCCGCTCATGAATTACATCAAGTCGAAAGGGTGCGTGCTTTCGGTGGTGACCAACGGCGTGCTGCTGGAAAAATACGCCGAGGAGATCGTAAAGAACCGGTGGGACATGATTCTCGTTTCCTTCGATGGTCCCCGGGAGATACACGATCAGTGCCGCAACCTTTCCGGGGCGTACGATACCGCGGTGCGGGGCATCCTGAAACTCAACGAGATGAAAGGCGTGTACAACCGGGTAAAGCCGTTCGTGCTGACCTCCACCACCATTTCCAAGGTGAACGCCGGGGTGCTGGATCGTACATTCGAGATCGGCAGTGAACTTTCCCCGGACCTGATGGTGGTGTATCTCTCCTGGTTCACCTCCGAAGCCATCGGGAAAGCCCATACCGAGATCCTGGAGAAGAATCTGGGAGTGACCCCCTTCACCTGGAAATCCTATGCCACCGAGTTCAGCGAGGAGGATGGCCGGATTTTCCAGGATGCCGTCACCCGGGTGAAAAGCAAGGTCTGGCCCTTTGAGTACATGATCATCCCGGATATCAAGGACAAGGACATCCCCCGGTATTATACCGATACCGCGGAGATGTTCGGATTCGACAAGTGCGCCGCGCCATTCATCATGGTAGATATCATGCCCAACGGGGATGTGACCACCTGCCGCGATTTCATCGATGTCAAGGTGGGGAACATCACGGAAAAGCCTCTCCTCGAAATCTGGAATGACGCTCCCTTTGTCAAATTCCGTAAACTCCTTCTCGACCAGGGCGGACTGCTGCCCCAGTGCTCGCGATGCTGTGGGCTCATGGGGTTCTGACGCCGTTTTCGGAAAAATGTTTTTCCGGACCTTATGCCCCGATACGGTTCACTTTGCGCGCGGTCGCTTGGAAAAGCTCAGCGCCCGCGCTGGCCGAGTCTATTGAAGCCAGTATAAAAAGCCAAAGTGAACCGTATTACCCTTTGCTCCTTTGTTCCTCTGCCCCTTATCCCTTTGTTCCTTCTCCCGGAATAAAACTTCTTCCCTTTTGTGATGGAATACGCTAAGTTGTTTTTTTATGCACCGCATATTTCCTTTGGAACGCAATGCGTCTGTTACCGGTATTTTTCCCGCAGGGAGGGGAACGAATATGGATACCGCTGTGAACCGCAGGAATTTTCTGAAAACCGCGGCGGTCGCTTCCGCCACGGCCGCCGTATTGAGCCCGCACACCGCTTTCGGAGCCGGTTCTCCGGTCCGTCTCGGAATCATCGGGTGCGGTGGACGGGGAACCGGAGTCATTTCCTCGATGGTGCGGAATACGGACTCCCGCATTGTCGCCATCGCCGACATGTTCGAGGACCAGCTCATGAAAGGCCGCGATGCGCTCAACGCGGTCAACAGGGAAAAAGGCCATCCCGAAATCGAGAAGTCCCGTCTCTTCCTCGGCTCCAAAGCCTATCTGAAGCTCCTCGACCAGAAAGACGTGGATGCCGTCCTCGTTTCCTCGCCCGCTTTCCTGCATCCGCTCCATCTGGAAGCCGCGGTCGAAGCCGGGAAGCATGTCTACTGCGAGAAGCCGGTGGCGGTCGATGTCGCCGGGGTCAAGCGGGTTCGTGCGGTCGGGAAAAAGGCCGCCGGGAAAGTGAGCCTCGCGGTGGGATTCCAGATTCGCCACGCCACCCCCTATACCGGGCTGGTCAAGCGCATTCAGGAAGGGGCCATCGGGGACATCGTGACCATCCAGGCCTACTATTTCGCGGGTTCCATTCCCCTCTCGTGGCGGAGCGACGTTTCACCCGACGAGGCCCGTCTCCGTCTGTGGCAGTGGTTCCAGGCGCTTTCGGGCGATATCCTGGTCGAGCAGGGTATCCATGTGGTGGATATCTGCAACTGGGCGCTCGGGACCCATCCGCTCCGCGCCACCGGCATCGGCGGGCGTAAGGGACGCACCGACAACGGAGACGTCTGGAGCCATTACCAAGTGAACTTCGTGTACCCCAACAATGTCAATCTGGACTTCCATTCCACCCAGTTCGATCCCGGGTATGGCGATGTATGCGAGCGTTTCCTCGGGACGAAGGGCATTGCCGAGGCGCATTACACCGGCGGCGTGTTCATCCGTGGCGAGAACGAATGGGATTCCGGGGTCGCCCGTTCGGGTGCGGAAGTCAGCAAGGAGCAGTGGGCCGCCGGAGCGTTCAAATCCGCGCTGGACGATGCCGATCCGAACAAGCAGAAAGCGTTCATCGAGAGCATCAAATCCGGCAATTTCATCAATGAGGCCGATGCGGGCGCCGAAACCGCCCTCACCTGCATCATGGGCCGTACCGCCGCTTACACCGGCCGTGAGATGACCTGGGAGGACATGGAAAAGTCCAACGACCGCATGGACCCGAAGCTGGATCTGGCGAAACTCGACAGGTAACTTCCGCCATCCATCGGGGAAAGGCGATTGGGGGAAGGTCTGAACCGTGATCCGTCCGATTGGGTGATGATCGTGATGACGTCCGCTGATGAAAGACGGCGGTCACGGTGTTCCGGCGATTCCTCGATCGCGGTTCGGATATCTTTACCCCGTGTCTTTGACTCTCATTTCTCAGGAGACCGTTCATGAGCACCATCAGCAGGAGAAACTTCGTCCGCGCCGCCGTGGTGACAGCCGGAGCGGCTTCGGGCGCGCTGGCCCAGGGAAAGACCGCCCGTCCGGCCTCGAAAGGCCGCAACGCGAGCGCGGACATGCCCCTCGGTGTCATACGGGGGCTGGGCGACCCGGACCGGGAACTGGCCAAGGTGAAAGAACTGGGGTTCACCACGTGTCAGCTTTCGGGCGGGGATCTTTCTTCCGATCTGGCGAGACGCACCCGTGAGGCTCTCGACAAGCACGGAATCCGGCCCACATCCCTCATCTGCATGGGGCCGGGAGATTACCAGTGGAATTTCTACGGCGGTCCCAAGACCATCGGGCTGGTTCCCCGCGAATTGCGGATGGAACGGGTGGCGCGTCTTCGCCAGGGAAGCGATTTCTGCGCGGAGGCTGGTGTTCCGGCGGTCTGCGCGCACTTCGGCTTCATCCCCGAAGATCCGAACCATGAATTCTACCCCGAGTTTATCGCCATCATGAAAGTGGTGGCCGGGTACGCCAAATCGAAGGGGATCGCGGTGTATTTCGAGACGGGGCAGGAGACTCCGGTCACCCTTCTCCGCGCCATCGAGGATATCGGGACCGGCAATCTCGGCATCAACTACGATACCGCCAATCTCATTCTCTATGGCAAGGCGAACCCGGTGGACGGCCTCGAAGTGGTGGGGAAATATGTCCGCTCGCTCCATGCCAAGGACGGCTTTTATCCCACCAACCCGCGCGAACTGGGGCAGGAAGTTCCCATCGGCGAGGGCAGGGTGGATTTTCCCCGGGTCATCCGCAAGCTCAAGGAAATCAATTTCAAGGGCCACATCACCATCGAACGGGAGATCGAGGGCCCGAAGCAGCACGAGGATATCATGAAGTCCAAACGCTTTCTGGAAAAGCTCATCCGGACGGCCTGAGATTTTCCGTGTTTCCGCTCCTTGGGCGGAAAGAGGCATGACATCCCCTGAATGCATCCCGTGCGGCAGGATGGGGTGGGTTCCACGCCCGCCCCGTCCCCCGCGCCCGCTTTCCCCAAATCTCCGCCCGCGTCTTGTCCATCTCCCGCAACTCTTTGTCCTTCCGTGAGTTTAATGGGTATGTGAGAAAATTGTCCCTCCGTCGCGCAGACGCCTGTTGCGTTTGGAGTCGTTTTGCGGTAGTTTATCGTATCTGTGCGGATGCTGTTGTTTTTAGGGCGAGAGGTTATGAAATGATGATCGGTTTCATTAAAATAGTATTGTTTCTCTGGATTGCGACCACGGTGTACCGATGGTATAAAAAGAGCGCTTTGAACCGGGCGAACCGGAGGCCGACGGTGGATCATTCCGCTCCGGGACCTCGCATGCCCCATTCCGGCCCTATTGTGGATGCCGATTTCGAGGAGATGGATGGCGACACGGGGAAAAGCCGGTGATGTCCGGGTGGCGCTGCTCTCCGGCGAGGAGTTCCAGCGTCTGGAGCGTCTGAACGAACTGCTGCTGGCGTACGTGGATGAGGCGACCCGCGATTTCAACTACAATTCGCTCTATCCCCAGGATTTGCAGAAGATTGCCGATGTCCGCCGGTTCGCCGATCTGGTGATGGCCTATCCCATGATGGCCGCGCGACGGGTGGTGGTGGTGCGGTTCTTCGACGATGTTCCGGCGGAGATGCGGAAGAAAATGGCCGAGGTGGTAAAAGACATCCCGGAAACCACGCTGGTCATTTTCGAGAGCGAGAAAGCGACGCTCACGCCCAAGCCCCCGGAGCGGTATTACCGCGCCGAGACGTTCAAACCCATTTATGAGAACAAGCTCCCGGACTGGATACGCGGGCGGTTCGCCAAAAGGGGGAAGCGGATATCGGAGAGCGCGGTGGCGCTCATGATGAACAATGTGGGGATCGTGCCGGTCGAACTGGACGCCGAGATCGCGAAAGTGGCCGATCTGGTGCAGGACAAGGCGTCCATCACCGAGGCCGATGTGGAGCGCATTGTCGGGAAATTCCGACGGTTCACCGTATATGCGTTGCAGAACGCGGTGGGCATGGGCGATCTTCCGGAGGCGGCGCGCATCCTCCAGAATCTCATGGAACTGGACAAGGGGCGCGAAACCTGGTATGTCATGAGCCTCGCCACCCACATCACGAAACTCGGCCTGTACAATACGCTCCTGAAAAAGGGCTTGTCCCCCGTCGAGGCGCTCAAGGAACTGGGAGAGCCGGAATTCCTCTGGAAAGTGAACCGCAAGGAACTCCAGGCCCGTAACTTCAAGGATCCCGAGAAAGTGCGCCGGGCTCTCGAAATTCTCGCCGACGCCGATTCACGGCTCAAAAGCAGTTCCATGGACAAATCGCTCCTGATGGAACTGGTGCTTCCCGCTGTGATGCCGTGAGTTCTTCACATATTGCATTTCCTCACTAACCCGTACGAAAGGAGTTTTCCGCATGGCAAAACCGATCGAGGTCACCGACAGTACGTTCCAGGCGCAGGTCATGGAAAGCGCCCTTCCGGTTATCGTGGATTTCTGGGCCACATGGTGCCCTCCCTGCCGTATGATCGCCCCGTTTCTGGAGCAGATCGCCGGTGAGTACGAGGGCAAGGCGCTGGTGTGCAAGGTGGATGTGGACAACAATCAGGCGCTGGCGCAACGGTTCAGCGTGCGGAGCATTCCAACCATTCTCTTCGTGAAGGGCGGCGAAGTACGGGATCAGGTGGTCGGCGCGCTCCCCAAGGACCAGATTGCCGCCCGTCTCAACGCGCTGCTCTGAGGATTCCATGAACCGCATTCACGACATCGTCATCATCGGCGCGGGCGCGGCGGGACTCACCGCGGGCATGTACGCCCGGCGCTCCAATCTGGACGCCGTACTCCTGGAAAAATTCGTTCCCGGCGGACAGGCGGCCCTGACCGCCTTTGTGGAGAATTATCCCGCTTTCCCGGACGGCATCTCCGGCTACGAACTCATGGACAACATGCGCCGTCAGGCTACAAATTTCGGTCTGGAAGCGGTCACCGCCGAAGTGAAATGCATCGAGCGCCATGACCGTGCGCCATTCCGCATCTGCACTTCCAACGGCGATCTGGCCACCCGGAGCATTATCGTCTGTACCGGGGTGAGGCCGCGTATGCTCAACGTTCCCGGCGAGAAGGAATTCTTCGGCAAGGGCATTTCCACCTGCGCCACCTGCGACGGCGCTTTCTACCGGGACATGGAGGTCGCGGTGATCGGGGGAGGGGACTCGGCGCTGGACGAGGGGCTTTTCCTCACCCGGTTCGCCTCCACGGTACATATCATTCACCGCCGTGATCGTTTCCGGGCCATTCACGCCCTGGTCCGCAAGGCGCAGGAGAATCCGAAAATTCGCTTTCATCTGGATACCGTGGTTACCGGGGTACGGGGTGAGGGTTTCGTGGAAAACCTCGCGCTCCGCAATGTGAAAACCGGCGAGGACTCCATGCTCCCGGTGGCCGGGGTATTCCTGTATGCCGGGCTGGTCCCCAATACCGAGATGTTCCGGGGATTTCTCGACATTACCGAGCAGGGTTTCATCACCACCGACCGCGATCTCATGACCTCCGTACCCGGCATTTTCGCCGCGGGGGACGTCCGCGACACCCCGTTGCGGCAGATCGTCACCGCCGCGTCCGATGGCGCTCTGGCTGCCCATTCCGCGGGGAAGTATATCGAGACGCTGGAAAACTGAACGTCACCGCCCGCTCGCCCGCGCGGAACGGGTGAGCGGGGCCGGGCGTACGGCAAACCGTGAGCAATGCCCATGAAATACTGCTTCCTCATCCTTTTTCTTCTTTCCGCTTCGCCGGTATTTCCCGCGGACACCACCGCTCTCCTGGTCGGGGTGCTCCGTTCCGATGGCGTCATCATCCCTTTCGCCGCTCATGACGGCTCCCGCTGGGATACTCCCTGGCCCGCGGCGGATACTCCCGCCGATACCACCATGAAAACGCTCGGCGCGCTCCCGAAAAAATGGTACGCCCCACTTTCCGCCGTTCCACGGGAGTGGTATGTCCGCACCCGGACCGGGAATTTCCACGCCGCGCGCGTGGACCGTCCGGTGGTGGTCAAGTCGCGGTGCTCGGAATTGTGGGGTCTGGCCGCCGACCCGGTAAAAAATCCGGAACGTATCCCACGGGAGCCGAATTCCGGCATTACAGCCAAAGAAGGCATTGCGCTCAGCCGCAATGTCCAGGTCCGCGCCGCCGTTATGGTGGGCAAGGAGTCGGGGGAATGGCGGTCGCTCCAGACAGCCATACGAGAGGCGTTCGTCGCGGCGGAGGACAAAAAGGGACATCCACTTTCCCGTGAGGCTCGCGAGCGCGAGGAACTCACCATTCCCGTCCTGTACCGAGGGGCGGAGGAATCCGATGGCTCCTCCATCTGCTATTTCGAGGCGGTGCGCAACTATGTCACCGCCGGACTCCTTCCCGGCACCTCGCCGGCCGGGGCCTCGATACTCCGGGGTTGGCTGCGGCGCGACCGCACCGGCGTGCTTACCTTCATCCGGCATGACTTCTCTTCCGGACGTTTCACCGCTCCCCGTGAACCGGCGCTCATTCCCCTCGGCATCCTGAACCTGGGTGGAAAGACCCTCTGGGTGGTCCAGGAGCAGGAACAGGGGAGCGAATCGTACCGTATTCTGGAAATGGGACGGTCGGAGGTCCGGGTGATTGCGGAAATGTTCGGCGGAGGATGTTGAAAGCGTCGGGATTGGAGCGCATTCTTCCCGGCTTGGCTCTTCGGCTCAATACGGAAACCGCCCCCGAATCATGGTATTCGGGGGCGGTTCCCGCTTTCGGGCTGAAAATGCGGGAGCGGGCGCTTCCGTATCAAAAATAGGACTCGACAACACTGATTTCGTGATCGATAAGCTGGTACTGGTCACGGTCCGTGTCCAGGGGATCGGTAATCTTCATCCCGGGGTCCAGCTCCAGCCGGATGGTGTGCTCTCCCTTTGGGAGACGCCCGATATTCACATCCGCATACCCATCCGCGTTTTTGCCATCCGATGTCGGTTCGAGGGTTATGGTCCCGCTCTTCACCTGAATCTCATCGACCAGTATCCGGTACTCGACCGGAATGTCCGATGTCACCTCGACGCCGGAGGATGGGGTGAATCTCGGCTTCACGTGCAGGGTGATCTCGTTGGTGGTCAGCGCCACGGAATCATCCCACCCGGCGTCGATATCGAGTCCGTACATGGCTCCGCCGCCGGGAATGGTCAGGATGACATTCCGCAGTTTCCCGAGTTCCGCTCCGATCCTCGCGGACACGGTGGCTGTTCCGAGGAGTTTTTCCGGCGAGGGCCTGGCGTCATGGAGGCGGAGGGTGACCGTGTAATTCCCGTCCGCCGTGTAGGTATGCTTCACCTGGGTCTTGTTCAGCACGGATACTTCCGGCGTACCGTCGCCGAAGTCCCAGAGATATTTGGCGTATTCGGGCGGGCTGTCGGAAACCGCGGTGAATGTGATCTCCACGTTTTTCTTTCCGGAGGGGGCTTCCGGCTCGATGCGAAGGGTGGAAGAGATCACCGGAATCCATTGGAAATCGAGCCAGCGCCAGTTTTTCGCGGATGCGGTTCCCTTGTTGCCCTCGATGTGGAATCCGAGGATGTTCTCTCCCGCTTGCAGGTGGATGGTTTCCTCCGCCGAGGACCGGGCGTATGCGGGTTCAGGGCTGATCTTCGCTCCCTTGCCGTCGAAGACGGACATGGCGATATCGTTGTCGACCACGCCGTTCTTCCACTGCACCTGCACGACTATGGAATCGGCGTTCACCACCTCGCTCGCGGTCAGCTCGTGACCGCCCTCGGCGTCGGTCACCCACAGCCGGTACTGCGGGAACCGGTCGCCGCCGATCGTGGCGTTCTCCAGTTCCTTCCACCGTTCGCCGATCTTGCTCCAGTCCACAAGGGAGGATTTCGCGAAATATCCGATCCCCGTATAAGGGTGATCGGAGGGCTCGTTGTCGTTCTGCTTGGTGCTGTAGGGATCGAACTGGGCGCCGTTGAAGCGGATTTTCCGTTCCTGACCGGGATAGTTGGGATCGGCGACAGAGAGGATGCCGTTGGCATAGTCGATCTTGTAGGCGATGATGGCATGCCCGCCCTTGTCGCTTTTCAGCCCCACATACTGCGGCTCGCCGGTGAGATACATGGAAAGGGCGAAGCACTTCCAGCTCAGGTGGTGGTACTCCGGGGTTTCACGAAGAGTGAGAAAGATTTGACGGCTGAGGGAATCCCAGTCGAGATCCTCCTGGACAGTGGAGGCGAACCGGTACCCGCGCGGGTTGTCCTGCCAGAGGACGGTCCGCGAATCCTGCACCCGGTCGAACTGGTGATGGAGGGACGCGCCGCCGTGCAGCTTCTTCTCGTAGTAATACCACATCGCGGACATGCTCTGGCCCGCGCAGTGGCCGCCGGGAGAGATGTACGAACCCCGGTTGATGAATTCCCAGTCGTCCACTCCCGGGGTGAATCCGGTGGAGATGACCGGGTTCGCGCTCAGTCTGGATTCTTCCACGGACACCACGAGAATATCGCCGGTCACCGCCGTTTGCTCACGCCCCAGCGCCTTGAACAGGCCTTTCCCGGAGGACGCGGACGGGGCGGGGGATGGCGTGAAGGTGCGGAGGGCGACGGTTACCGAGGTCGGGGTGAGTTCCACCAGCGGCAGACCCTCGATTTTCCCCGTGGATTCGTTGTAGAGCACGCCCATCGCCAGGCTGCCCTCCGGCACGGTGACCGGGATTTTTACCGTGATTGGCTTGTCCGCGTATCCCGGCGCATTTTTTACCGTGATGAGCGGAGAGAGGGCGGTGACATCCGTTCCGAGCGAGTGGCTGGTAACCGCCGCCTCGGAAAGCGCGATATTCCTGCTTTCGGCGAACGCGCCCGCGGGTATGGTGATTTCAAGCCCGTTGAGCGGGTCCCCCGTTTTTTCAATCCGGATCGTCCCGCCGCCGGCTCCCATGCTCTGGGAGGCGATCTGCGTCCTTTCCCCGGTGATGACCGTTCCTTTCGTCCCGCCGCTTCCCCCGTCATCCGGGCCGGTGGAACTCTTCGAGCCGCATCCGAAAGCCAGAAACGCGGCCAGAATCCAGGATATCCCCTTCCGTGTCATGTACCTCATGGCGGCTCCTTCCCCGAGAGAGTCTGACTCCTCAACCGTTTGAAGCACAGTATACATGAATTATATTTTGGTCTCAACGGCAAAAATCAACCATCGGCGGAGTTGATTGTAGTTATTGGATATGGATGACCGGATGCTTTCGTTTGGTTTCATCCCGAAAATCATATGATTTGCCGAAACAAATCCGCCTGATCCACGGATGCATTTCATTATTCACCCACCGGAGTAATAAGAAAGCCCCCCGTTCCCGGAGGGCTTTTCCTTTCCCGCCTGTTTCGCCGCTTTCCTACACAATATACTTTCCCCGCGGGGTATAGTGGGTGTGCAGGAGTTGGTGACTCTTGTGTCCGCAGGGACCCTCGGTGAAGAATTTGGTGTAGAGTTCCACCACCGCAGGGTTTTCGTGGGACTTGCGGATTTCGTAGGCCTGGTCCTCGGAATAGATGGCGCGGGCGCGGGCCTTGCGGATTTCCTTCGAGGTCGGGATGGGCTGTCCGCCGCCGCCGATGCAGCCGCCCGGGCAGGCCATGAATTCGATGAAGTGGGCTTCACTGAACTTTCCGCCCGCCTTGATGTCTTCGAGGACCTTCTTGGCGTTGGCGGTGCCGTGGGCCACCGCAAGTTTGAGCGTGGCGCCGCTGAGCCAGTCCCAGGAATCGAACGGCAAATCCTTGCGCATCCTGAGAATATCCGGAACCGGGCCGAGCTTCGCGGGGAGCGGCAGTTCCTTGTATTTTACGCCCTCGAATCCGCGGATTTCGCTCACCTGTCCGGCGAGCGCGTCCGGGTCGGCTGTCAGGCCGGTCACCAGTTCGTACACCGT
>CAYRTQ010000060.1:0-16420 GCA_964426865.1 uncultured bacterium | reverse complement strand
AAACTCAAACGTCTTTACCCAACTTTATCCAGTTGAAGAAGTAGTACTCTGTCAACCAGAAAATGTGGGATGAATCTTCGGTTAGCTGGCTTCGACAAGCTCAGCCAGCGGTAGGCGCTCAGCCAGCGGTAGGTGCTGATCCTGGGGACACTGAGCCTGTCGAAGTGTCGAAGCGCAATTCACCCGAAACTGTCCAGTTGACAAGGTAATAGGAATCCACCCTGAACGGTACGATACCCGGAGCCCTCATCCCATGACACCCGATATGCACGAATGCATCCGGGGACGCGCGCTCGCCCCGGAAGGACAGCCCGCGTTCCTCTTTGGCGGCGAACTCCATTATTTCCGTATCCCGAAAACGCTCTGGCGCGACCGTCTGCGGAAAGCCCGCGCCGCCTTCCTGAATATGACGGGAGCGTACATCCCCTGGAACTACCATGAGCGGGAGGAGGGCCGGTTCGATTTCGAGGGCGAACGCGATCTCCGGGAATGGCTGGAACTGGTGCGGGAAAGCGGGATGTATCTCTTCGCCCGCCCGGGGCCGTATATCTGCGCGGAGTGGGATGGCGGCGGACTGCCGGCGTGGTTCATCGGCAAGGACCGTACGGTACGCACCGGCGACCCGGAATACCTGGAGGCGGTGAGCCGCTGGTTTCGCGCGGTGAACGGAATCATCCGAGATTTCCTCCCGGAGAACGGCGGGAATCTGGTCCTCTACCAGATTGAGAATGAACTCATCTGGAACGAGCCGCAGTATTTTCGTCAGATGGTCGCCTGGGCGCGCCGCGACGGCATCACCTGCCCCCTGCTCACCAATCTCGCCCCCGATGTCCGGAAAAGCCCGGATATCATCGACTCCCTCGATCTCTACCCCGGCCCCTGGAACATCCACAAGCCTGAAACGGCCATCGCCAACCTGCTGGAGGAACAGCCTCTCAAACCCCCCGCCTGCGTGGAGATGCAGATGGGCTTCGCGGTGGAGGTCGGCTCCACGCTCCCCACCATGGTCGGCCCCATCGAAAAGGAATGGGTCGAGGTCCACACCAAGAACAACATCGCGCGCGGGCTGAACATCCTCAACTATTACATGTTTGCGGGCGGGACCTCCTTCGGCTATCACACCGGACGTCGGGACATCACTTCCTACGATTACGACGGCGCCATCCGCGAGTGGGGTGAGCTGGGCCCGAAATATTTCATGGCCCGGAGAATCGGCGCGTTTCTCGATTCCTTCGGCGGGGAACTGGCGCAAACCCTTCCCGCGGAGGACATCCGTACGGAAGCTCCGCGCGGGGTGACCGTGCTCCAGCGCCGGGGAGAGCATACGGCGTTCATTTTTCCGCGCAATCTCACCCGTTCCGGACAGCGCATCACCTTCCGTCTGCCCCTGCCCGATGGAGAGGACATTCCGTTCCCCGCGCGAATCCCGCTGTATCTGGGGCCGCAGCGCATGAAAATGCTCCCGGTGAACGTTCCGCTTGGAGAGGGAGTCGTCCTGGTCTATTCCACCTCGGAAATCTTCGGGGTGTACCGTCAGGAAGACGAAACCACGCTGGTGGCGTATGGCGACCCCGGAGAGCGCGGCGAAATCCTCCTCCGGGGCGTGAACGGTTTCGATCACATCCGGGGCGAGGCCACGATTTCAGAGCAGCGCGACGGCCTCCTGGTTTCCTTCCTGCACCGGGCGGGCGCATCGCATGTCCTGCTCATGGCGCGCGATGTGGACGAGTTCCCCGCCGCGCTCCGGGGCATCCGCATCATCCTCGCCGACCGCGAGACCGCCGGGCGGGTCTGGATCGCGGACACCCCGAGCGGACGGATGCCGGTGCTCTCCGATGTGTATTTCCTGGATAACGGCGAGCTCTCCGGGGATAAGCTCCGGCTCCCCCTGAGCCGTATTCCGGGCGGCGCGGGATTCGTGGAGTTTCCCTGCGCGGCCAACCCCATTGTCCCGCCCACCGCGTCGCTGGAAAACGAGGACCTGCCGGTGGTGGTGGACCGTATCCTCCGCACGGTGCGGATCGCCCTGCCGCCGGTGGAAGCGCCGGAAACGGACATCGCGCTCTCCGGATGGACCCTGCGGGAGGAGAATGCGCCGGAACAGGGCGGTGAAACCGTATGGAAGCCGTACCGGGCCTTTCTCGGGAACGAACGCTCCGGGGAATACGAGGGCGGATACTACTCCTACCGCTGCCGGTTCACCCATGAAGGCCCGACTGAAGGGGTGCGTCTCCTGCTCACCGAAATCCACGACAACGCCGATGTCTGGCTGAACGGTATATACCTGGGCGGCGGCTCCGCGTCGAACGCCAACGGTCTCCGTCTGGATCTCGATGCCTCTGGAGCGCTCCGTCCGGGGGAGAACGATCTTTTCGCGCTGGTGGAGAACGAGGGCCGTCCGCGCAAGGGCGACGACGCCACGTTCACCGGCATCACCGGCCCGGTGGCGCTCGATTCCGGTGGAGAGCGTCTCACGCTCAGGGAATGGCGGCGCGGGTATCTGCCCGCGGAAACCGAATCGGCGCTCGAGGCGACCCCCGCCGAGGCGCTGCCCGGTTTCGACGACGCTTCCTGGGAGCGGCTGGAGGTTCGTCCCGGCTGGGACAGCCGTCTGGTTGTTCCCCCCACTTCCACACTCATAGAACTGGGCCACGAGCGGGTGTATGCGGTCTACCGTACCACGTTCACCCTCGCCGGGGACCGGACGGGCGGGGGAGTGATCCTCGATGTTCCGAAGTGCGACGGCAAATGCTGGGTATACCTGAACGGCGAACGGGTGGACAAGAAACACCAGGAACGGTTTTCCCTCGATCTGACCCCCTTCGCGCGGGAGGGGGAGAACACGCTCGCGCTGGTCATCCGCAACTTCCGGTGGTATACCACGGTGGGGCTCTTCGGCGAGGTGACCGTGCGCCTGACGGACCGGGTCCTCGACCAGGGCTGGGAATTTCAGCGCGGTCTTTGCGGGCAGCGCGAGCGCTGGGCGGAAACGGGGACCGTCGGCTGGACTCCGCTCGAAGAAACCGTGGCGCCGCCGCGCTCCTGGCTCGCCGCGGAATTCGACTTTCACCCCGAACCCGGCTGGACCGCGCCGCTGGGGTTGAGACTCTCCGGCTGGAACGCCGGGATTCTCGTCTATCTCAACGGCTTCCTGACGGGCCGCTACCATCCGGAGGGGCCGCAGGATGTGTTCTATCTCCCGGAGGACCGTCTGCGCGAACGGAACCGCCTCGTCCTCTTCTGCAACGCCCACGACGCGCCGGTGCGGGTCGGGACCGCGATACCGGCCCCGTACTACACGGCCCGGGAAGGAACGCTGGAGGTGAACCTGTAGAAATACCGTCGGAACACGCCCCGGACCCGCGGCGCACCCGGAGGAGAAACGGCGGATGGCGGGGCTTTCCGGAGAACGTTCTTGACTTCGCATTTGCAATGTATTACCATCGAATGGCGAGCATACCGCTTTCCGAACGATTCAAAAGAAAGGATATCCGATGAAACATTTCCATCCAATTGCGTTTACCCTGGCGTTCTGCCTGATGGCGGGCGTCGCGGTTTCCGCCCGGGAGAAGTCCGCGCTGGACACCATTCTCCCGGTGGGAGCCAAGCTCGAAAAGGTGACCGGGGACATGAATTTCGACACCGCCGGATCGCCCTGCTATTTCCAGGGAACCCTGTATTTCACCAACAACAACTTCGACGACCTGCAGAAAAGCCGGGTCATGCGGATGGACAAGCCGGGAGACATCAAGGTCCTCCGCACCAACAACGGCATGACCGCCACGCTCAAGCCGAACAAGGCCGGCAATATCTACGCCTGCGAGATGATCGGGCACCGTATCGTGGAAATGGATTCGACCGGCAAGGTGCTCCGGGTGGCGGTGGGTTCCTACAACGGGAAACGCATCGACGGCCCGAACGACATGGTGCTGGACCGCAAGGGTGGATTCTACTTCACCGATTCCCAGTTCATCGGCAAGGAAAAGAAGATGCAGGACAAGCCCGCGGTCTATTATGTCAAGAAGGACGGGACGGTCGTGCGGGTGGCGGAAGGCGTGGTGTTCCCCAACGGTCTGGCGCTCTCCCCCAACGGGAAGATCCTCTATCTCGCCAACACCCAGGGAAAATACATCCTGGCCTATGATGTCGCCGCCGACGGCTCTCTCACCAACGGCCGCAATTTCGGCGAACTGATGATTTCAAAGGAGAATATCGCCAAAAAGAGCGAGATGAGCGGCGCCGACGGCGTGGCGGTGGACCGCGCGGGCAATGTGTACGTGGCGACCACCCAGGGCTTCGGCATCCAGGTGCTCGACAAGACCGGCAAATATCTCGGCAGCATCGCCTGTCCGACTCCCACCAACAACTGCGCGTTCGGCGGCAAGGATATGCGGACGCTCTATGTTTCCGCGAAAGACGGGATTTACAGTATTCGCACGCGGAATGCGGGATTCAACAGTTTCTGATACAAATGTTCGTCCACATGGGGAAGAAGCGGACTGTCTGTCAGGACCGGTGATTCGAATGATTGGAATGATGAAAGCTGATGGAATGAAGTAACAGACGTTCATCGTTTCCATTACGCGTATCACCGGTTCGGATAGGCTTCGGATGCATTCTTGCCCAAATGACCGGAATTCGAAGTAAATTATCTGAACCCCTGGCGTCGGGATGGCAACTTGCGTCCGTTTCATTCCGGCTATCCCCGGTTCAGAATCATCGGAATCAAGGGAGGAATGGAATGCGCTGCAACGCAAAGCGGTACAGCAGGTTGTTCACGGTTCTGGCGGTGGCGGCGCTCATCGCCGCTCCGGTCCAGGCGGCCAGGGCGAAAAAGGAAGCGCCCCTGGCGGATCAGGCGCTCGCCGCCATGAAGAACGCCACGAAATACATGGTCGAGACGGTGAGCACCAACGGCGGTTATCTGTGGTGTTACCTGCCCGATCTCTCGCGCCGCTGGGGCGAAATGGAAGCCTACGACACCATGATCTGGGTGCAGCCTCCGGGAACCACGAGCATGGGGCATCTCTATCTCGACGCCTATCACGCCACGGGAGACCCCTACTACTTCCAGGCGGCGGACAAGGCCGCCCGCGCCATCATCTGGGGCCAGCTCCCCTGCGGCGGCTGGAATTACATCGTGGATTTCGCGGGCGACCGCTCTCTCAAGAACTGGTACAACACCATCGGCAAGAACGGCTGGCGTCTGGAGGAATTCCAGCACTACTACGGCAACGCCACGTTCGATGACGATGTTTCTTCCGACGCCGCCAAGTTCCTCCTGCGCATGTATCTGGAGAGCCTGGACCCGTCGTACAAGCCCGCTCTGGACAAGGCCATCAATTTTGTCCTGGAGAGCCAGTATCCCATCGGCGGCTGGCCGCAGCGCTACCCGCTCAAGCACGATTTCAGCCACCACGGGAAGCCGGATTACTCCTCCTTCTACACGTTCAACGACGATGTGGTGTGGGAGAATGTCAATTTCCTCATCCAGTGCTACCTGACCCTGGGCGAGGAGCGCTTCCTCGATCCCATCAACCGCGGCATGAATTTCTACATCCTCACCCAGCAGGGCGCTCCCCAGGCGGGCTGGGGCCAGCAGTACTCCATGGATCTGAAACCCTCCGGCGCGCGCACCTACGAGCCCAACGCGCTCCTGCCCGGGTACACCGCGGTCCACATCCGCCTTCTGGAACGGTTCTACCGTCTCACCGGCGAGAAAAAGTTCCTCACGGGCATTCCCGCCGCGCTGGACTGGCTGGACAAATGCCGTCTCCCGGAAAGCATGACCGAGGGCGGGAAACGCACCCATCCGACCTTTGTCGAGATCGGCACCGACAAACCGCTCTTCGTGCACCGCAAGGGGTCAAACGTGGCCCACGGCTTCTATTATGTCAACAACAGCGATGAACTTCCCAATGTCCATTACGGCATGAAGGACAATATCGATGTGGCGCAGCTCCGCAAGGAGTTCGAGGCGATCAAGGCCATGAGCGTGGAAGAGGCCACGAAGGACTCCCCGCTCCTGCACCCCCGCTTCACCGGCAAGGTGACTCCGCAGAAATTCTTTGACGTGAAGAGCCAGAGCTATACCGCATCCGCGATGAACTACTCCAATCGTCCGGTCCCGAGCGAGGATCAGGTGCGCAAGGTCCTCTCCGCGCTCGACAAGCAGAACCGCTGGCTGGAAAAGCATTGCTACATCAGCCACCCGTATTCGGGCGACGGGGTCAAGACCGATCCCACCGACGCGTTCGCTTCCACCAACGTGGGCGACGAAACCGACACATCCTGCTTCCGGGATGATTCCGAACAGGAATACATCACCACGGGCGCGTTCATATACAACATGACCGTGCTCATGAATTATGTGAGTGCGATGAAGGGGCAGGGGAAGTAACGGGGAATACGGAAAGAGTAAACGGAAAAGGGCGGGGTTTTCCCCGCCCTTTTCCGTTTACATTCGTTTCCCGCTTCAAAATTCCTCCCATTTTTCGTATCTTTTCCCCAGCCCCATCGTTTAAGTATTACCATACTTACACCAAAGGAACGACATGAACGAGCAGCACATTCTCAAGATAGCGAAGGAACTTTCTCTCAGGCCCCGTCAGGTGAACGCCACCGCCATGCTCATCGAGGAGGGCGGAACAGTCCCCTTTATCGCCCGGTACCGCAAGGAAGCCACCGGAAGCCTGGACGAGGTGGAAATCGCCGCCATACGGGATCGTCTGGAGCAGTTGGCCGAGCTGGACAAGCGCCGCGAAGCCATTCTCGCCTCCCTGGAGGAACGGGGACTGCTCACCGACGAACTCCGCGAAAAGATCATGGCCGCGGAAACCATGACCACGCTGGAAGACATCTATCTCCCGTACCGCCCCAAACGCCGCACCCGCGCCACCATCGCCCGGGAAAGGGGGCTGGAACCGCTGGCGGTGACCGTCTTCGCTCAGGGCGACGGCAATCCGGAAGAGGATGCGCTCGCCTTCATCGACCCCGAAAAGGAGGTCAACACGGTGGAGGAGGCGCTGGCCGGAGCGCGGGACATCATCGCGGAATGGGTGAACGAGAACCAGGAAGCCCGCGAGAAAATGCGCGATCATTTCGCCGCCCGCGCGGTGTTCCACTCCAAAGTGGTCGCCGGGAAGGAAACCGAGGGGGCCAAATACCGCGATTACTTCGACTGGAGCGAGAATGTGGCCGACGCACCCTCGCACCGGGTGCTCGCCATGCGGCGGGGAGAGGCCGAGGGATTCCTGACACTACGGGCCGCTCCGCCGGAAGAGGCCGCGTCCGCGCTCCTCGAATCGCTCTTCGTGAAAGGGGAGAACCCCGCTTCCCAACAGGTCCGGACCGCGGTGCAGGATGGCTACAAGCGTCTCCTCGCGCCCTCCATGGAGACCGAAATACGGCTGGAGACCAAGAAACGCGCCGACGCCGAAGCCATACGGGTGTTCGCGGAGAATCTGCGGCAGCTCCTGCTCGCCCCGCCCCTGGGGGAAAAGACCGTGCTCGCGGTGGACCCCGGCATACGCACCGGCTGCAAGGTCTGCGTGCTCAATCGTCAGGGACGGCTGCTGCACCACGATGTCATCTATCTCCAGCAGTCGGAGCGGATGGGGCGCGAGGCGGAGGAAAAGGTGCGGAAACTGACGAGGGATTTCGCGGTGGAGATCATCGCGGTGGGCAACGGTACCGCCGGGCGTGAGACCGAGGCCTTCCTCCGGAAGACGGTGGAGACGCCGGTGGTGATGGTGAACGAGAGCGGAGCCTCCATCTATTCCGCTTCGGAAGTGGCGCGGGAAGAATTCCCGGACCAGGATGTGACCGTGCGGGGCGCGGTATCCATCGGGCGAAGGCTCATGGATCCCCTGGCGGAACTGGTGAAAATCGATCCCAAGTCCATCGGGGTGGGACAGTACCAGCACGATGTGGACCAGGGCATGCTGAAAGGCGGTCTCGACGATGTCGTGATGAGCTGCGTGAACGGGGTGGGTGTGGAACTCAATACCGCCTCCAAGCAGATTCTCACCTACGTTTCGGGCCTGGGACCGCGTCTGGCGCAGAATATCGTGGATTACCGCAACGAAAACGGTCCTTTCCATGCCCGGGCGGAGCTGAAGAAAGTGGCGCGTCTGGGGGACAAGGCGTTCGAACAGGCGGCGGGCTTTCTCCGCATCCGCAACGCCTCCAACCCGCTGGATTCCAGCGCGGTACACCCGGAAAGCTATCCCGTGGTGGACCGTATGGCGCGCGACCTGGGCTGCACTGTGGAGGACCTCGTCCACGACGACAGCCTCCGCAAGCGCATCGACATCCGCAAATATGTCACCGAGACGGTCGGCCTGCCCACGCTCACCGACATCATGAACGAACTGGCAAAGCCGGGACGCGATCCACGGGAAAAGTTCGAGGTGTTCGCTTTCGCCGAGGGCGTGAACAAGCCGGAGGACCTGCGCACGGGAATGAAACTCCCCGGCATTGTCACCAACATCACCGCTTTCGGAGTGTTCGTGGACATCGGGGTGCATCAGGACGGCCTCGTGCACATCAGCCAGCTCGCGGACAAATTCGTGAAGAACCCGGCGGATGTGGTGAAAGTCGGCCAGAAGGTGAACGCGACTGTCATGGAAGTGGACCTGGAGCGCCGGCGCATCTCCCTTTCCCTGAAATCCGATCCCTCGTCCCGCCCGCAGCAGGCGGGGAATCCGCCGCAGAAACACGCGCCCCGTCCGGAGCGGAAGCAGCCCCCGAAAACCGCGGCCGCGATGCTCATGGAGCAGAACGACGGACGGTTCCGGGTGAAAAAGAAATAAGGTTTACGTTTCTATCCCCTTTCCGTCATGACGGAAAGGGGATAGGGAAATCAATGACCCGGGAACGCAAGGATATTTCCATTTCCTGACTTTGCCGAATATTTTCCATCGTTTTTCTCTGACCCCCGGAACCTTCCATGATCATTCTCGATACCGAAACCACCGATTTCCGTCCCGGGCAGATCGCCCAGCTTTCCTACATTCTCGTGAACGCGGGAGAAATCGTCCGCGCGGAGAATTATTTCTTCACCGTGGACTCCATGTCTCCCGGCGCGGAGCAGGTGCACGGCTTTTCGGAGGAAACGCTCAGGGAGCTTTCCGACGGCCGCACTTTCGCGGAACAACTGGACCGCTTCCGGGATGATTTCATGGATCGTACCCTTGTGGCGCACAACGCCGTCTTCGATCTGGGATTTCTTTCCGCCGAATTTGGCCGCTGCGGCCTGTCCTATGTTCCGAAAACCTTCTGCACCATGCGGAAAAGCACCCCGCTCTGCCGCATACCGCACCCAAACCGGGGCGGGTACAAGTGGCCCCGTCTCGAAGAGGCGTTGCGGGCGTTGGATATCCCGACGGAGGAAGTCAACGCCCTCGCCTCGAAACTGTTCGGAGACGGGCGAACCGCGTTCCACGACGCCCGGTTCGATTCCGCGGCGGTGTGGCTCATATATCGGAAGCTGATGGGGTGAAAAGATACAAGGGTGCGAAGAGCTTGTCTGAACGGCATCTCGCTTCCCGAAAAGAGCCGAAACTCGTACAAGAAAAATGAATCAGGGCAATTCCGTATCCCACGAACCGGAGGTAGTCATGTTTACGGCCAGAAATCCCGAAGGTTATCGTAATTCGCTCCCCGGAGTCCATCAGAAAACCATCGCCCACGGCGATAAGACCCTCATGGTCGAATTCCATTTTGTAAAAGACAGTCTCCTGCCCATGCACGCGCATCCCCACGAGCAGACCGGCTATCTGGTTTCCGGCCATCTGCGTCTGCGCATCGGCGGGGAATCCCACGATGTGCGGCCCGGCGATTCCTGGTGCGTTCCGGGCGGAGTGGAGCACGGGGCGGACGCGCTGGAGGACACGGTTGCGCTGGAGGTGTTTTCGCCGGTGCGGGAAGATTATCTCCCCTGACCGGACTTCTCCCGCTGTATCGGGGGATAACCGTTCCGGCTCTCCGCTTCGTTGATTCCCACGTGTCTCCGGATTTGAAAAAATCCCGCTTCCCCGATCGCGTTTACGGTATTATTATTCATGACGTTTTTTTACGGAGGTCCCCATTCGCCGTCAGAGATGAACGCACACGGAACCACCCCCGCAGAGGAGGAGAAAAATGGCGTTTCCCACCCTGTTCAGCCCCCTGCGGCTGGGGAATGTGACGCTCCCCAACCGCACCGTCGTGGCCCCCATGGGGGTCGGTCTCACCAGCGAGGACAATCCCTGGCCCATGCGCCTGGTCCGGTATTTCGAGGAACGCGCCATCGGAGGGTTCGGGCTGGTCATCACCCCGTTCACCCCGGTGCACGACCGTCTCTCCACGCTCCCCTGCGCCGGGATTCAGGACGACCGGTACATCCCCCATCACCGCAGGCTGACCGACGCCATCCATCGTCACGGCTCGAAGGTGTTCCTCCAGATCGCGCTGGCGGGCGGCCAGCTCAGTTCCGAGGGTCCCTCCTCCATTTACAGCTCCATCTACACCCAGAAACCCCGGGCGCTCACCACCGATGAACTGGACGAGCTGGTGGAGTCCTTCCACATCGCCGCCGGACGCGGCATCGAGGCGGGCTATGACGGCGTGGAGGTCCACGGCGCCCATACCTATCTCATCGGCTCCATGATGTCCCCCGCGCTGAACCTGCGCACCGACAAATACGGCGGCTCGTTCGAGAACCGCATGCGTTTCCCCCGCGAAATTATCTCCGGCATCCGTAAAAAATATCCCGATCTCCCGGTGGGATTCAAATTCAGCGCCTATGAGCATCTGGAAGGCGGAGTGGATATTCACCTGGCGAAAGACATCGCCCGTCACATCGCGGATTTGGGCGTGGTCTATCTCCATCCCTCCACCACGGGAGTGACCTTCGAATACATGACCGACTGGTCCGCGGTGCCGGTGATGTATATCCCCCGCAACACGCTCATGCCGCTCGCCGAGCAGATCAAGGAAGCGGTTCCGGAGATTCCGGTGATCGGAACGGGCGGCGTCTCCGTGCCGGAAGAGGCGGAGAAATTCCTGGCCGAGGGGAAATGCGACATGGTGGCGCTCGGAAGGCCCTCCATCGCCGATGCGCACTGGCCGAACCACGCCCGCGACAAGGGACGAGTGACCCCCTGCATACGGTGCAATGTCTGCTACAAGCAGCTTTGGGATGGGGAATGGCTCTGGTGCTCGGTGAATCCCTACATGCTCCGGGAATCGGAACAGGAATTGCCCGCTCCGGCCCGGAGGAAGAAGGTGCTGATCATGGGCGCCGGACCGGCGGGCATGCGGTGCGCGCTCACCGCCTCGAAACGCGGCCATGAGGTCATTCTCTGCGAGCAGCGCCCCTACGTGGGCGGCATGCTCTACCCGGGGAGCCGTCCCCAATGCAAACAGGATATGGTGCGTCTGCTCAAGTGGTTCGAGGACGAACTGGCGGAAAGCTCGGTGCAGCTCCGTCTGAACTGCGCGGTTACCCCGGAACTGGTGGACCGGGAGGCTCCCGACGCCCTGGTGATCGCGTCCGGCGCGGAATCCTCCATCCCGAATCTCCCCGGCATGGACCTGCCGCATGTGGCCGCGGCGGTGGATGTTCTCCGCGACATCACCCGGTACGAGGGCAAAACCGCGGTGGTGGTGGGCGGCGGCGATGTGGGCTGCGAAACGGCCTGCCATCTCGCGGACCACGGCTGGAAGGTCGCCATCGTGGAAATGCTGCCGTCGCTCATGCAGGAAAGCCCGGTGGTGGATGTCCGTCACCCCATGCGGGCGCTCCTGGACGCGCGCAAGGTGGAAATCCACACCGGAACCCGTCTGAACGCGGTCACCCCCGAGGGCGTGGAGGTCATTCTTCCCAACGGCAAGCAGTGGGGTTTCGAGGCGGACCTGGCGGTCATGGCCACCGGCTTCCACACTCCCGCCACCACCTCCCGGCCCGGAACGGTATCGCGGCATATCATTCCCCTGAGCGGCCTGCTCGGGAAGCTTTCGGAGCGGGTGGCGGAAACCCATATCATCGGGGACTGCGCTACCCTGGGCCGCATCCGCGAGGCTATCGAGGCCGGCGAGAAGATCGGACGGTGGGTGTAATACCGGAGTGGATTCAATCCGGGAAGAATCCGAAGAGCTTTTCTGAACTCCTGTTCTGGTGGTCCGCGTGATAAAAAGGATGAACTGCTGATAGAAAACTCTTCTATCAGCTTTTCATCATTCCAATCATGCGAATCACCGGTTCAGACAGTCAGTATGTATTCTTCCCGGATTGATCGGTATTCATTTACGGCACGCGGTGGACGCTTCTCCCCGGCTGAAGAAAATCCCCATCAATGGAGTTCCGATGAAATGTTCCCGGCGGATGTTTCTCGCGCAGTTGTCCGCGCCCCTGCTTCTGGCCGGGTGCGGACGTTCCGCGAAGAAAACGGACCGACTCACCATCGCGGTGATCCCCATGGGGACCACCCACGAATTCTGGAAATCCATTCATGCCGGGGCGGAGACCGCCGCCCGTGAAATCGGCGGCGTGGACATCATCTGGAAAGGTCCGCTCAAGGAGGATGACCGTGACGAGCAGCTCCGGATCATCGAGGATTTCACCGCTTCGCGGGTGAGCGCGCTGGTGTTCTCCCCCATGGACGACCGGACGTTCGTCCGCCCGGTGATGGAGGCGAAGAACGCGGGCATCCCCACCATACTGGTCAATTCACGGCTCCAGGGCGACGCTCCCGTTTCGTTCGTGGCCACGGACAACTACAAGGGCGGCGAACTCGGCGCCGGACACATGGGAAAGATCACCGGTGGGAAGGGGAAGCTCATCATCGTGCGGCTCTCCGAGGCGGATGTCACCACCATGGAGCGGGTCAGGGGTTTCGAGGACGCGGTCAAGCGGGATTTTCCCGGACTGGAGATCATCTCGGACAACCAGTACGCCGGGGTAACCACCGAATCCGCTTTCCGCACCGGCGAGAACCTCCTCAACCGGTTCCCGGAAACCACCGCGGTTTTCACCCCCAACGAATCCTCCACGTTCGGTTTCCTGCGGGTCATGCAGGATCGCGGACTGGCGGGAAAGGTGGCCTTCGTGGGATTCGATTCCTCGGAAAAGCTCATCGAGGCCCTGGCGAAACGGGAAATTCACGGTCTGGTCATCCAGAATCCCTTCCGCATGGGATATCTCGGGGTGAAAACCGCGGTGGAACACCTCCGGGGACAGACCGTGGAGAAGCGCATCGACACCGGAGTGATTGTCGCCACCCCGGAAAACATGAACGACCCCGAAGTGGCCCGGCTCCTCCGGCCCGACCTGTCCGTGCTGAACGGGTGAGCGGACCGCGCTCACCCGTTCTGGAATACCAGATTCTCCTCGTAATAGAGCCATCTTCCCGGAACATCGAGATAGCTCATGAGGTTTTCGAGGATGTTGTAATGCTTGTTTTCCTCCCCGGCGAGGAAACGGTAGACCGCCCGCAGGTCCTCGATAGCACAGTCCTCCGCCGCTCTCGAGTAGTTGGTGAAACTCTCCTTCTCCACCTCCAGCGCCTTGTCCAGAATTCCCCGCACGCTCTGTTTTTCCGGAGCGAAATCCGGATCGTCGAGGGATATGCGGGGAAACGCCCGCTCCAGCCGCACTTTCGCCGCTTCCGAATGACGCATTTCCACCGAGGGCGATTCTCCCCGTCGAAGGTCGCTCAGGAGCCGCTGGAGAATGTCGTGATGATGCTGCTCGTCCTCGACCAGCCCTCCGAGGATTTCCTTTACCCCCTCGGCGGTGGTCCGCTCCAGACAGGAGCGGTAGAAATCGCGGGTCTCGTCTTCCCGTTCGAGTGCATACTCCAAAACCCGCACGGTATCCTTGTTCGATGTAATCATGAGCGCCTCCCGGTTTGAGATTGACGGGTGATTCATAGCAATATTTGATCTATTCTATATTATACCGGCAAAGTTGGTTTCCGACAATCGATATCTTTTTCCGCTTCTGCGCGACGGTCAAATCGGTTATCTTTCAAACAAGCGCCAAATAGACTGTCAAGTCCATACAGTTGGGTTGTCTTGCGCTTCGACAAGTTCAGCGCCCGCCGCTGGCTGAGCTTCTCGAAGCCATAGGATTGGATGAGTACAACACAACTGTATCGACTCGACAAGACACCAAGCAGCAAAGTTTCAGAGTGCCAAAGTGGCAGAGAACCATGGAGATTACTCCGGGGGATCCCCGCTCCTGTCCGGACCACACGGTTTTCCCCTTCCCCGACCGGCGCGGCGATATGCACCGGTTCCGCTTTTTCGCGGTATTTCTCCGTGCTCTCTGTGGCCCAATCTTTCGTCTTCTGGAGAATACATGTCCGATCACGAGCATCTCCCCGATATCCAGTCCCTTCCGGATTACCGTAACATCCCCCTGGACAGGGTCGGGGTAAAGAACCTCCGCTGGCCCCTGACCGTTCAGGACCGCGCCCGGGGAAGCCAGACCACGGTGGCCACGGTCAACCTGTTCGTCAATCTTCCCCACCAGTACCGCGGCACGCACATGAGCCGGTTCGTGGAGGTTTTGAACGAGTACCGCCAGGTGGAATGGATCAACCACACCGGCGAAATCCTGCAGAAAATACGCGAACTTCTCCAGGCCGGAGAAGCGCATATGGAAGTGGAGTTCGATTACTTCATCGAAAAAAAGGCTCCGGTGAGCAAAATTCCCAGCCTCATGTCCTATTCCTGCGGGTTCCTCGCCTCTTACCGCAACGGCGAGGATTTTGTGCTCGTGGCGACCGTCCCGGTAATGACTCTCTGCCCCTGTTCACGGGAAATCTCCGCGGTCGGGGCGCACAACCAGCGCTGCATGGTAACCGTGCAGGTGCGCTACACCGGGATGGTCTGGATCGAGGACCTGGTGGACCTGGTGGAACAGTCCTCCAGCGGCGGACTCTATTCCATTCTCAAGCGCCCGGACGAGAAGTTCGTCACCGAGTACGCCTACAACAACCCCATGTTCGTCGAGGACGTGGTCCGCGAAACCGCCATGCGGCTGGATGCCATGGAACAGATCACCTGGTACACCATCGAGGCCGAAAGCCAGGAAAGCATCCACAACCACAACGCCTACGCACGGGTTGAAAAGCTCAAGCGCGGCCACCTGTAAGAACCGTGTTCCGATCACCGGAATGACGCGTTCTCCCGTCTCTGGCCGTCGTTACGTCATTTTCGCTTCCATCCGTTCGCATTCCCGCCCTCTTTTCCGCGGAGAGCATATCCATGGAACCAGTGCGCATCGCCTTTTTTGACGCCAAACCGTTCGACCGGGAATTCTTCGACCGGGCGAACTCGCGGTTCAATTTCTCCCTGAAATATTTCCGCAGCAGGCTCACCCCCGATTCCGTGCAGCTCAGCCAGGGATCGAACGTGGTGTGCGCGTTCGTGAACGACACCATTTCGGCGACGGTGATCGACGCGTTGGAAGCCGGAGGGATTCGCCTCATCGCGCTCCGGTGCGCCGGGTACAACAACGTGGACTTCCAGGCCGCGTACGGAAGAGTACACGTGGTCCGGGTTCCGGCCTACTCGCCCTATGCCGTGGCGGAGCATGCGGTGGCGCTCATGATGACGCTCAACCGCAAGACCCACCGGGCGTACCTGCGAACCCGGGAGGGCAATTTCAGTCTCGATGGCCTCCTCGGATTCGATATGCACGGCAAGACCGCGGGCATCATCGGAACGGGAAAGATCGGACGGGTGGCGATGGACATTCTGCGCGGGTTCGGAATGCGGATTCTGGCGTACGACGCGTTTCCGGATTCGGAGTACGCGCTCCGGACCGGAACGGAGTATACCGACCTGGATACAATCTACCGCGAATCGGACGTTATTTCCCTCCATTGCCCGCTCACCCGCGAGACCTATCACCTCGTCAACCGCGAGTCCATCGAAAAAATGAAAACCGGGGTGATGATCATCAACACCGGCCGCGGACAGCTCATCGACACCCCCGATCTCATCGAGGGACTCAAATGCGGGAGGATCGGCGCGGCGGGACTGGATGTGTACGAGGAGGAGAGCGCATATTTCTTCGAGGATTTCTCCAACGTGGTGATCAGCGACGATGTCCTGGCGCGGCTTCTCTCCTTTCACAACGTGCTCATAACCTCGCACCAGGGGTTTTTCACCCGCGAAGCCCTGGATAACATCGCCGATATCACCCTGCGCAACATCCGGGATTACTTCGAGGGCGGGGAGTTGGAAAACGAAATCTGCTACCGTTGCGACCGGGACAGTTGCCGTAAGAAAGAGAGCGGCCGCTGCTTCTGAATCCGGCGTTGCTCACGCCGGATATCCCCCGGACAGGGCGGCCATGTGGCCGCCCTTTTTTATGGTGCGCCCGGCAGGGCGCATTCACTTGAGAGTGGAAGTCTCTTACCGGCCT
>CAYRTQ010000059.1:8139-16533 GCA_964426865.1 uncultured bacterium | reverse complement strand
GGAAGAGGTCGCGCGGATGAGCGGAACCTATACCGGTGAGTATTTGAGGAAAGAGCTGTAGGAGAGACCCGGAGGCGCAGAGACGGAGACGCGAGACCCGGTAACGGACTGCCCTCCGATGGTTGGTGACATGGGAGGATAATACTTCCGGTTCAATGTGCAGATGCCTGCTGTGCTGAATTCAATGGAGCCGACATTTTATAAATATTGCGGTTTTCCCCTTTGTGTTTCTCTGCTTTTTGCCTTTTTACAGAAAAGGGCGCCCGAACGGCGCCCTTTTCTCTGGAACATGGACCGCAAGCTTTAAAAACCCATGGAACCCCGGATGCATTTTATCATATCGCTGTAGCTGGGGTTGGTGAGTTTGTAGCAGAAGCTGCTGCCCTCGCGAATTTTCTGTACGATTCCCACGCTCTTGAGAATTTTCAACTGCTGGCTGATGATGGGCTGGGGATACCCCAGCATTTCGGATAATTCCATCACCCGCATACTGCCGTCCTGAAGCGCGTCGATAATACGGAGGCGGATGGGATTCCCGAATCCCTTGAATACCTCCGCCGCAGTTTCCAGTTTTTCCAGATCGACATTCGATAGATTCATGATGTGGTCCCCCTTACCGCATAATTAATAGTAATATAGCTATTGAGTCAAGGAAAAAGTTCTGATTTTTAAAAAAAAATATACCGGCATTTCCCTATACCGGGATAGTACGAATGACCTATGGATTTGTTCCATTCCCGATTCACTTCGTTGACATTTCCGGTTAAAACGGGTATATTAGTATTTTGTGTACAACCGGGTAATTGATTCGATCGATCATAGAGAGCCATGCAAAAGAAAATAGAGTGTTCTGTGAGGGGTGAGGACGAGAAGCACTGGAAGGTGAATCTCGCGGTCATGTCTCTTGCCCAGTTCTTGTCGGGACTGGGCTTTTCGTTCATCTTTCCCTTTTTCCCGTTTTACCTTCGGGTGCTGGGATTGGAGAGCGAGCACGAGGTGCTCCTCTGGATGGGGTATACCTCTCTCGCGTTCGGGGTCACCATGGGGGTGTCCGCCCCCCTGTGGGGGATTGTGGCGGACCGGTACGGCCGCAAGCTCATGGTGGTTCGTTCCATGTTCGCCGGTGCGCTGGTCCTCGGGCTGATGGGACTGGCCACCAACACTTGGCATATTCTCGTGCTCCGGTTCCTGCAGGGATTGACCACGGGCACGGTCACCGCCGCGGTAACCATGGTGTCGAGTGTGACGCCCACCCGCCGTCTCGGATTGAGCCTGGGGGTATTGCAGACCGCGCTGATTCTGGGGAATGTAACGGGGCCGCTGGTGGGCGGCGTGCTGGCCGACCAGTACGGGTATCGGATCCCGTGCGGACTGGCGTTCATTACATTAATTGTCGGAGCGTTTCTGGTCATCTTCGGGGCGAAAGAGCGGTTCACTCCTCCGGTGGGACGCAGGGAGAACGGGCTTCGCACCATGGCCGGAGTCATGGGAACCCGCGGGTTTCCCGCGATTCTCGCCGCGTTCTTCATGCTCAATATCCTGGGAACCATGATTGTTCCCATCCTGCCGCTGTTCATTGAACAGTTGGCGAAGCACACCGGGAATGTGGCGACACTTACCGGGACCATCATCGGCGTGGCCGGACTCTTTTCCGGAGTTTCCGCGGCCTGGATCGGAAAAATCGGCGACCGGTTCGGACAGGAGCGGGTGCTTCTCCTGTCTCTCCTTCTGTCCGGGATTCTCTCCCTGCCCCAGGCGGTGGCGCAAAATGTCTGGGTGCTCTTCATCGAGCGTTGCCTCCAGGGTTTGGCGATGGGGGGGATCGTTCCCGCGGTGAACGTTCTGGTTTCGAGTCTCATCCCCCGGGAAAAAGTGGGGATCGCGTATGGCCTGACTTCGAGTGTCACCTGTCTGGGGATCGGCGCCGGTCCCTTCCTCGGAGGAACCATGGCCGCCGCCATTGGTCTCCGTTGGCCGTTTGTGATCATGGGGGTGCTCTCGTTCATCATTGCGTGGGGGGTATTTGCGACCCTGACGAGCCATGCGGGAAACCGCAAGTCCTCGGAAAGAGCGGAAAATGCCTTTCCCGCGACGAGTTCCGGGCTTTGACCCGCCCTTTTTTACAAAAAAGGGATTCCGTGTCCCGCCGGTACAATTGTTCCTGCTGCTTTACCGATCAATGAGATACATAGCGTTTCTCCCGACTTCCGAATACTGACTCCTGTCTTTTGTGAGGCCCTGCCATGAATCTGAAAGAGTTTGTTGATCCGCCCCGGCAATACCGTCCCTCTCCGTTTTGGTCGTGGAACGAGAATATGGAGCCATCGGATGTGGAAAGCCGTATCCGGGATCTGAAGAAGAAAGGGTTCGGCGGCTTTTTCATGCATTCACGGCAGGGGCTGCGCACGAAATACCTCGGGGACGACTGGATGCGGGCCATACGCCGTGGGGTGGAGATCGCCCGTGAACTCGAGATCGAGGCCTGGCTCTACGACGAGGATCGCTGGCCCAGCGGCTTCGCGGGGGGGAAGACCACGGAGGGCAAGGACGAGAATCTTGCCATGGCGCTCACCTGGGCGGAGGACGCCTCCTCGCTGCCCGGAGATGCTCTGGACTGGGCGGTGGCGTTCACCCGGCGTAATGGCGACGGGAGTCTCGAACTGCTGCGGGAGCGTCCGGAAGACCTGTCCGGGGTCGGCGTTTTCTACGAGCGCCGATATCACCGCGGACATCCCCGTTTCAACGGCGAGGGGTATGCGGACCTCCTGAGCCCGGATACCGTCAAGGATTTCATCGAGAACACCTACGAGAAATATTCCAAGCTCTTCCGGTACGATTTCGGGCGCTACATGCCCGGCATTTTCACCGACGAGCCCTCGGTGAACCGTACGGTCAAGCTCCGTCCCACCGATGACCAGGCGCCGCGGTCCTTCCCCTGGACTCCCGGATTCGCGGAATACTTCGAGAATATCCACGGATACTCCCCGCTGGAACACCTGCATCACCTGATCGGGAATTCTGACGAGGGGTTCAAATTCCGTCACGATTTCTGGCGGACGGTCAATGAACGGTTCATCGAGTCGTATACCATGCAGATCGCGGACTGGTGCAAGGAACGCGAACTCCTTTTCACCGGGCACTATATCTTTGAAGACGATTTCGCCCGCATGATTCTCAGCGGCGGGTCGGTGATGTCCCATTACGAGTATCTCGATATTCCGGGAGTGGACCATCTGGGCCGCAATATCCGTAATCCCTGGACGATAAAGCAGGCGGCGGGAGTGACCAACCAACTCGGGAAGAAGCGCCTGGTGAGCGAACTCTACGGCGCCTCCGGGCAGGACCTCTCGTTCGAGGACATGAAGTGGATCGCCGATTACAGTCTGGCGCTCGGAGTCACCTTCCTCTGTCCGCATCTGAGTGCGTTCACTCTGCGCGGCGACGGCAAACGTGATTTCCCGCCCACCTTCTCCTATCATCAGCCCTATTGGGAGCATTTTCGGGTTATTAACGATTATCTGGCCCGCTCCTCATGGGCAGTGAGCCAGGGACGTTCCGCTGCCGAGGTGCTTGTCCTGCATCCCATCGGATCGGCCTATGGCGCGCTGGATATCGATGTTGAGGACGGCGGAGCGAAGCTCCAGACGGTGGAAACATCGTTCCGTGCCTTGGTGAAAGAGCTGATCGAACAGCATATCGACTTCGATCTCGGAGACGAACGGGTGCTGATCGCCCACGGAAAGGCCGAGGGCGACATCCTGAGAGTGGGGGAGATGCGCTATCGGGCGGTTGTCCTGCCCCGCGCCTACACATGGCTTTCCTCCACGCTCGACCTGCTCGATTCATTCACTGGACCGGTGTTAATTATGGGAGATGTTCCCGGGCGGGTGAGCGGTGCTCCGAACGAGCGGGTGCGTTCTTTCGCCGGGAAGACCGGTGTGGTCACATTGCCGGATTCACCGTTGGAAGCGGTCAATGCGCTGGCCGGGACGATAGAACGGGTGGTCGCCATTACCGGTCCCGACGGCACTCCGGCCCGGTCGGTTCTGGCGAACCATCGGGTGGAATCCGCGGCGCATCTGCTTTTCCTCGCCAACACCGACCGTAACGCCCCGGCGGACATCACTATTTCTCTCAAGGCGCTCGGCGGAGTGGTGGAACTCGATCCGCTTACCGGACGGGCCTACCGGTACGCCTCCGAATTCGACTCCGGCCTTGTCCGCATCCGCACCGACCTGCCCCCCGCGGGGAGCCGTATCTTCCTGGTCGACCAGACGCAGACCTCAGTGGAGCAGAAAGAGATACGCATTCCATCCGAGGAATCGCTCACCATCGAGGGGCCCTATTCATTCCAGCGTCTCCAGGAGAACGTTCTGACCCTGGATCACTGCACGCTGGAAATAGACGGCGCGGCCATGCTCAAGAACGAGCCGGTGTGGAAGGCGCGCAAGGCGATCTGGGATAAAACCGGCATTGCGGAATACGAGGGTTATCAGCCCTGGGTTATGGATGCTCGCAATGTCCGCACCCGTACCAACAAAACCGTGCTCACCTTCGAATTCACCGTCCGCGACATTCCGGAGAAGCTGGAACTCACCATGGAAAGCGCGGATCGTTTCACCGTGGAGGTGAACGGCACGGTGGTGGATACTTCCGCCGGGAAATGGCATATCGATCGCAAATTCCCGGTATTCACCATTACCGATCAGGTGGTGGAGGGAAAGAACACCATCCGCGCCACGACGGATTTCCTCTGGGACACCGAAATCGAGGATATTTATCTCGCCGGAGACTTTGCGGTCGGCCCGGAATCGGAGGGCTTCCCCATCATTCGTGAGGAGGAGACCATCCCCGACGGAAGCTGGGTGGATCACGGTTATCCTTTCTATGGCGGCGCGCTGATGTACAAAATCGGATTCGATCTCGGGAGTTTGGGCTCCAGCCGGTATGAACTCGATCTTTCCGGAGCGCGGGGGAGTAATCTCCTCGTTACGGTCAATGGCAGCGAAATCGGCTCCCTGCCGTTCGCGCCCTGGCGCGGGGATATCACCGGCGCGCTCAAGGACGGGGAGAACACCATCGAAATTGAGGTGGATTCCACCCTCCGCAATACGCTCGGCCCGCTCCACTATACGGTGGACAATCCCGACTGGACCGGACCGAAAGAGTTCATGGACGAAGAACACTGGACGGATTCGTACAAATTCGTGCCGTACGGTTTCCTGGAGCCACCGAAACTGATAAAGATTGGATGAATCCGTACCGGTTCGCGAAAAAAGGAAGCGGCGCTCAAGAGAGCGCCGTTTCCTTTTTGGGGGAAGGGATCGACTGTTACCGTAAGACAAGATGAACCATTGTGATTATCTGGTACAGATAATCGTTGGACGAACCTGTGTCAGTCACTGAACGTATTGCCTCCCATTCCGTTCTTTCAATCACGTCCATGAGCGAGAAAATATGCTGTTACTGATTGAGACGTGAAAAAAACCGAAACCTTGTGGACTAGGTTCACAACCCGCTATTTTTTCTCAATTTCTACGTAATTATACTTCTCCAGAAACCGGTAGTAATTCACCAGGTTGAAATTCTCCATCGGCCTTCCGGCTTCGATTTCACAGAGCCGCTTGATTTCCTTCAGGTTGCGTTTGCCGTCCACCCACCAATAGGATGCCGCCGCCCAGTTGCTTGCGGACCAGAAGACAGGCGGAGAGGATACTTCCTTCCATTCCGACTGCGGGATTTCGACGAAGAAAAGGGTGCCGGGGATGGAGCGTTTCGGAACGAGCGAGGCGGCTTCCCGTTCCCAGGACGCTTCCGGACGGGTGTAGGGGGCGAGGGCAAGGGACGACGATTTCGCTTTTGCGGCAGCGGCGTCCCGGAACTGCTGGAGCGCGAGTTTGCCGTACGCATCGGTATTCTGGATATACCGGGCCAGGAACGCATGGGCCTGCGCTTTACGGTCGGCGGGGATGAGCCGCTCGATCCCGGTCAGCGCCTGTTTTTGGAGGCCGGTATAGTACTCGATGTTTTCAGCGCCCTCGGCCAGGTTTTTCGCGAGCGAGGCGGCGTCCGGAACCTGCTGAATGTTCCTGCCCGCGATGGCGGCCTTTTCGAGAATGACCGAGAGACCGCGATTGAACGTGAGTTCCGCGATCCAGGGGAGGTCTTCATATCCCGCATTGGCGATAAAATAGAGATAGGCGGCGTTCAGGAACGCGAGTTCGCGAAGGGTTCGCGGATCCACGTTCTCGATGGTGTCCATGGAGTTGTGGTGCAGGTGGCCGCCGTTGTCCATGTCGATATACGTGGTGGGAGCGCCGATCAGGGGTTCGCAGAAATAGGTGTCGGTACCCATGGAGAAGGGTACGATCTTGAACGTCCGGGTGGGAGCGTACCGGGCGTAATACTGACGGACGATCTCCGGAAAAACCGCATCGGTATAGGAAGGGCACACGTTGGGGTTCATGGCGATTGAGAGCATGGTGGTGTAATAATCGTAATTCGCGGTCGGCGTGTCGCAACTGACCGCGGCGATCATCTTGTCGTGCAGACGGGGCAGGTTCTGTACCACATAGGGTATGGAGCCGTACATCTCCGCGCCGAACAGCAGGCGTATGGAGCGTTTGGGACGGGGGAGCTTTCCGGATGCGATGAGATCGCGCAGCACGCTGACCGCCTCGATGGAAGCGGAAACTCCGGAAGCGTTGTCGTTGGCGCCCCACTCGTTGAGATGCCCGGTGATGAGCACCTCCTCGCCTTCGGGACCGGACCCCTTGAGCAGGCCGGTCACGCAGGGGAGTTTGCCGTCGGAATAGTACCGGCTGTCGATTTTCGCCCGGACCTTCACCGTTTTTCCGGAGCGGAGCAGGCCGCGAAGGTAGTCGGCCTTCTTTTTGGAGATGGAGAAGCCAAAATTGTTTTTGCTGTCATAGTCGTTGAACCACCAGCCGGGCTTGTCGGTCCAGCCGTTGAGCCACTGGTTGGCGTGGATGAAATCGGTGTTGTTGCTCTCGATATTGTCGCTCACAAATCCGAGAATGCCGTTGGGGTCGAGATAGCGTTTGAGCCCGCGGGTATAGGCGGCGGTGAGGACGATCTTTCCACGGGCGTTCATCGTGGAAAGTTCATCGGAGTTCATGGTGTTCATGAGCGCCAGTTCGGTTACAATTCCCTCCGGGGGAGTGGGCGCGCTCCAGTTGTTCAGGGAAGTGGGATTGTCCCGATAATTGCACAGATACCGGTACTCGTCCGGAACATCCGGTTCGACCACCTCCAGGGTGGCCTGCTTGACATCCCAGCCCAGCGGCATGGTCCACCCGCCGTACCGGGTGCGCCCGTCCGCGGGCATGCCGTCGAGCACGACTTCATCCAGACCGCGCTCCCGCATGATAGTTGCGGCTTCTTCCGCGGCTTTCCACCACTCGGGGAGCGTGGACCATTTGTCATGCGCCCAGAGACGCATGACATAATCGCGGGCGCGATTGCCCGAAATTTCGCCCTGGATTGCGGAGAACACATTTCCGATATCGGACGCTTCCGACTCGGGAGCCAGGAAAACCGGAATCACAATGAGTGTTGCGAGAGCCAGCAGCTTCTTCATACGGAACCACCTTTCATGAAATATTATCAGGGAATGGTGATTCCATAAGGTAGCATGGAGAAATCCGCAAATCCACGATATTTTGAGCCTATCCGTAAATAAGGATATATCCTTCTCTGGGAAAGCAGCCCCCTTCTGGCCCTCCGGGGGTAAACGCAGTTCCCGCGGAGCGTCAAGGGATCGAGGGTTAGTAGGCCGGGATATCACGAATCATTATCTTTATTTATGGACAGTCTCTTTGTAACTTGTCCGCCATGATGTTCAATAATTACGGGGATGATGAGGAATACATGTCTGAAAGAGTATGCTTATTTTCATATTTGAGCCGGAATTGCATGCAAACCCAAAGATGGCGGACAGTAATAATGTTTCTGGTATGAGATGGAAAAATCAAAGGGTGGGCGCGGAGGTACAAACCCGGAATCATCTGGACAATTCATTCCCCAATGATTATCTTATGCTTTCGAAAATTGATTGCGGTAATTGAAAAACGTTCAGGGAATTCCGGGCGTTTACGGCTGGTATTATGTATCGATCCCGACCGGAGGAAAAGATGTCGCTGGATACTGACGCCCGGGCCGACTACCGGCCTTGGGGATACTATGTTGTCCTCGCGGATGAGCCGGACCACAAGATCAAACGGGTGGTGGTATATCCCGGGAAACGGCTCAGCTTGCAGCGTCACCAACGAAGGAGCGAACACTGGTTCGCGCTGTACGGACGCGGCCTGGTCTCGGTGGACGGCGAACAGTTTGTTCTGGAAGCCGGTGAGTCCGTGAATATTCCGCTGGGTG
>CAYRTQ010000059.1:2392-8129 GCA_964426865.1 uncultured bacterium | reverse complement strand
TCCACCGTCTGGAAAACCCGGGTGAAGCCGATTTCGCGATCGTTGAAGTGCAGCGGGGAGAGTATTTCGGCGAGGATGATATCGAGCGTTTCGAGGATGATTTCGGACGGGTTTGATTTTCGTTCCGTTTGACACGGGACGGCGGAAGTGGTATATTTTCAAGAGCGATACCGAACACCAGGATGTTGCTGCGCATTATGCCGGGATGGCGGAACTGGTAGACGCAAAAGACTTAAAATCTTTCGGAGTTCGCTCCATACGGGTTCGATTCCCGTTCCCGGCACCATGAATCACATGATGTTCCGTTAATTGATTCACCCTTGGTAACAACCCCGCATGTTTCCACCCTCCGAACTTTTCATGACAATCGTGGGCACCGCCATGGCGGTCGCCGGTATTCCCCAGGCATACCGTATCTGGTCGCGGAAATCCTCCGCCGATATCAGTCTCATCATGTACTGCATCTTTGTGTTCGGGCAGTTCTGGTGGATTGTATACGGGATCGGGATATCCAGCCCGTGTCTGGTCATTTCAAACACCGTTGCGCTCGTGGTCAATTCCACCATTGTCGTTCTCTCCCTCCGGTACCGTCGACGGAACCGGATTTCTTCCGGTCAAGCCAACTGATCACATCCGAAACAGATTTCGCGCTTTCCGCGGTCAACCGGTATTCGCTACTTCTTTACCTGTGTCTGCCCCGTCTTGTCGAAGGGGAAATTGATTTCCCTGATCATCGGGTTCGAGGTATCGAAAAGAATGTTGCCCCGGAAACGGTAATTGATGGTCTGACTGTTGGCGAGGATGTCGTATACCGACTGCCCGACCTGGAGAAAACTCACCGCGATGGGCACGGTGAACGTATTCCGCGACTGGATTCCGACCGGGATGTCTTTCCGCATGGTTCCGGTGGCCCAGGATTTCTCCGAAACGAGGAATTCATAGGCCAACTGGCGCAGGGTGAGACTGAATGAATTTGGATTGTTCAGTATGACATTGACATCCAGGTCCGCACCGGAAAGCCTCAAATCCCGGAGTTGGACCGAGGTCACCTCGAGTCCGGGGGCTTTTACCAGCGGCAGGAAACCGTTCCGGTTCACTTGGATACGTTTCTCTCCGAGCATCGGGATATCGAAGAACAGGCCGAGTTGCGCCTGATATTCGGTGCTGTCACGGGTGGAGAGCGCCTGATATGCGTTATACAGGTCACTGTATTTTACCGTGACCGGGATGGTCACCGGAGTGACTTTCCTGGCGTCGAAGGTCACTGTGCGTTTTGTGTCGCCCTTGGCGAAGGGCGCGTTGTTGACGAGCAATTGGTAATCGTATCGGCTCAATTTGATGGCGGCGCTGTTGGGATTGTTCACCGCGACAGTGAAAACCAGGTCCAGGGTCTCAAATGTGATGTTCTGGAAACCGATGCTCTGCAAGGTAACCTGTGGTGTCTGGAAATTTGCCGCCGTGCGGAATGTTGAGCAGGAAAGAAGGAGGACGGGGGCCAGCAGCAGGAGAGCCAACGCCCGCTTTCCCTCATGTCGTATCGGTAACGGTATCATGGGACATTCCCTCATGAATGAGTTTAACGAACGAGTGTATCTGTTGTGGATCAATGGTGATATAATATCAATATAAATAAAAAGCCGCTTCGTATCCAGAGGATAAGAGTGGAGTCATCCCGGTGTATCAACCGAAATAAACCATCGATGAGCATGTCGTATCGAATATCAAAAAAGCCGGCGTCCCTTTGGGGGAAACCGGCTTTATCCGCGTAAAATCCAAGCGCCAATGTCAAGCTTTCCTCAGGACCAGGTCATATACCTCGGCGTAGTCCTTGAATCGCAGACGATACTGATAATTTCCGGAAGGGTATTTTCCCGTATTCCATGCCGCCATGTGGTACCCGGGATCGCAGACGGCGTTGGCGAGCACTTCGAGATGATTTCCGGCGGTGTCGAGAATTTCCACCAGCGCCCATCCCGTTTCGGGAACGCTGTATTCGATGGTCATGTGCGGGTTGTTTGTGTTGGGGTAATGATCGTTGAGAACGCGTGAAACGGGTTTGGCCGGAATCTCCGGTTTCCTCTCTGTCACCGAATTGTAGTCGAACGGCTCGTCGCAGAGATGCCAGAAGGGCTCGTTTGTCTGCCACCGCTGGAGATGGAAGGTTTTCAAAGGCGTCCGGGTGAAACCGGTCAGGGGACGGCGAACCGCGACTCCGTCCAGCCATTCGTACACCGGGATGTTCATCGGGTTCAAAACACCGGCTTTGCCGCGTTCCATCGCAATGTGGAACAGCCCGAAATTCCCCGGCTCGTGACCGCCGAGCCAGTGGCCGATGTTATCGACGAGATAGGGATTCTTTCCAAAGATGACGACATTGGTCATGTAGTCCCAGGCACGGCCCAGGGGTTGTTTGACGTTTTCGTTGCCGTAGGGGTTCGGACCCCAGTTGAAGTCGCCGTCACGGCCATAGATTCCCTCGATGACGTGGATCCCGAAATTGGATGCCGCGATGTTGTCGATGGTGCGGTGCGCCCACAATTCCATGCAGAGCACATTGTATTCGCCGAGGAGGCTGATATAGCCCGGCGCGTTGGCCGGGTAATCCGGAGTGTCCCACCGGGGGATGGTTTCCTTGTGGCGTTTGAATGCGGCGTCGACAATGTCGTGTACTCTGGGATTGATAACCGATTTTTTGATGATCTTTTCCAGACGCTGCATACGGTCGATGGCGTCCCATTTCTGGCAGTATCCCTGGAATGGCGAGGCGTTCGTGCCCTGGAGATTCTTGCATGTCAGCGTCAGTCCCATTTCGTGCGCCTTGAATTTCGCCAGGTTCAGGTTCCAGGCGTTGCGGGCATTGAACGGCCACATGTAGGGAATCTGATCGTATACCACCCCGTCGGGAACCTCCTTCCAGACAAACGAGTCGTCGCGGGCGTCGTCCGCCGAAGCGATGCGGGTTTTGGAGGCGGTGACGGTCGCGCCGGTACGTTCCGCCATGGCGACATATCCACGGGGTTCGATGATGGTATTTCCGTTGATGTCGCGGGTGTGCATGTTGCGGGGGGAGACGCCCAGTTCCGCTATGGCGTTGAATACACCCTCGACGAAGAACGCATCGGTGCAGATCCCCATGGTGTCCTCAAGGGTCAGACCTTTCTTCTCATCGACCGCTTCATGCCAGGTGAGATTCGGCTTGGTCGCGAGAGTGGAGGACACCGGGGCGCCGGTATTGTCCATGGGAACGAAAACCGTTCGCCCGAAGTCGATCCCGGCTTGATGGCACGCTCCGGAGTTGGTTTTACGGTCCACATGGGTCCGCATGATGAAAACCGCTTCGGGGTGCTGCTCGACAAAGGGATGCACGCCGAAAAATCCCGAGGGTTTGGACAGGGCGGCATATACGGGGGCGGGCCGTGAGATCGCCGCGCCGCCCGCCAGCGCCAGTGAGGTCCTCAAAAAGTCTCTTCGACGCAGCATCCGGACGATTCCTTTCTGTTCAGCCGGGAGATTTTCCCGGGGAGTGAAGTCCGCAACGGTTACACGGGAAAGAATCACGTGGGCAGGCACGATTGAAATTGGCAATTTACAGAAGATGCTGTATAATGGAAAACATACGATGAAAACGCAACATAATTCATATTTTGCGCCACAGGGGACTCTTTGGTCGCGGGCGAATGGAGCGTGCCACACCATGAATGGAAAGATGCGGCGGTCGGATTTCCTTGCCCTGTCCGCGGGGGTGTTGTTCGGGGTGAAAACCGCCCGGGCATCCGGTCAGAAACCATCCGGCGGCGATGACGAACGGAGAGTGCTCGGGAAAACCGGGATCTCCGTCTCCGTTATCACTCTCGGAGCGGGGGATTCCACCGACCCCGATATCATCCGTATGGGTCTGGACAGGGGGATCACCGGCATCGATACCGCCCGCCGATACCAGAACGGGCAAAACGAGGAAATGCTTGGGCGGGTGCTCAAGGGGGTGCGGAAAAGCATTGTCCTTTCCACAAAGCTTACACCGTATCTTTCGGGTGGACGGCGAATCATGGAAAAATCCCTGGAGGAAAGTCTCCGGGCGCTTCGTACCGACTACATCGATATCCTGTATATCCACGCAGCCGAGGATGTGGAAGACACCGGGTCCGAATCGGTGCGGGATTTCTTCACCGACGCGAAAAAAAGCGGCAAAATCCGCGCCTGCGGTTTCACTTCCCACAGTAATCATCTTCACCTCATGCGAACCGCGGTGCGGGAGCGCTTTTACGACGTTCTCATGACACCTTACAACCATGCCGGGATGTTTCGCCACAGCCGGTATGGATTCGACAGCGCGTGGGATCAGACCGCCATGGAACGTGAACTGAGAAATGCCGCTCAGGCCGGGATCGGCCTCGTGGCCATGAAAACCTGTTCCGGCGGACCATGCCCGGATCCGGGAACCGGCGGAAAAACATACCGCGCGGCGCTGGAATGGGTGCTGAAAAATCGGAACATCCATTCCGCCGCGGTGGCGATGGGCAATTTCGAGGAAGCCGAGGAGGATATGGGAGCGCTGAACGACAGGAGATAGCGGGAAGTGGCATCCCTGGAAAGTGAGAGGCCGCGGTCGACATAACCGCGGCCTCTCTTCAGTTGTATGCGTGTACCGGCCTCGATCCCTGACCGAGCGGATTCGAAGCCTGTAAAGAAGAACGGGGCCATCCCGATCGTGAGCTACTCTCCGACCGTATTCCAGGGTTCCAGCACTCTCCGGAATGAACCGGGATGGTAGAGATAGGAAAGCGCCAGCCCGTAATTGGTGACCGGGATGCCGTACCGTCGCGAATCGGCAATGCGCGCGGTATATTTCTGCTGGTCCACCATGCATCCCCCGCACTGGATGACCAGCCGGTACTGTTGCAGTTCCTCCTCGGTGGGGAAAGCCCGTCCCTCGGAAAAATCGATGCCGATATCGGGAACACGCTTCCGGAGAAGGCGGGGAATCTGCTTCGTGCCGATGTCTTCCGCTTTACGGTCGTGATTGCAGAGTTCCGCGATGAGCACCCGGTCTCCGGCGCCCAGGGATTCCAGTGCGGAGATACCCTCCGCGAGGGTCCGAAGATTTCCGCCGCTCTGGTGGTGGGCCATGATGATGGAGAAGGTGGTGACGGGAATGTCTTCCGGAGTCCACGGCACGACGAGGTCCACCGCCTGGGTGTCGGTGACGATGAGCTGAAGACCCTCACCGCCGCGGCGCAGGTCCTCGATGAATCGCAGGTACCGGAGACGTTCCGCTTCGCGCCGCGAGGCGTCCGCGCTCCTTCCCTCCGTGAGGTTCATGCGATACCCGGCGAAGGGGAGGTAATGGCGAAGAATGTAGTCGAGAACCACGTGCTGCGGACGGAGAAGCCGTCCCTCGGGGGTTTCTTCGTCCATCGGGATGTTCAGCGCCACAAAGCCTTGTGTACTCAGGAAGGGAAGCAGGTCAACGGTCTTGCGGCTGCGGTCGTAGTGTTCCTTCAGGAATTCGAGCGCCAGACGACGCGAGGAGGGGTCGGTCAGGTCCGCGATCAGATGCGGATGCGGTTCACGGACCGCAAGTCCGGGCAGCAGGGATTCAGCCGTTTCCGCCCGGTTTCCGTTCATCGAATGGATGTTGAAGAATATGAACGCCTGCTTCTGGTACTCCTCCGCGAGACGCAGAATACGCCGCTCGACGGTGAGATCGCCGGAACGGACCGCTTCTCCCGGTTCGATC
>CAYRTQ010000059.1:0-2382 GCA_964426865.1 uncultured bacterium | reverse complement strand
ACAAGGGATTTCTCCCGTTTTTTCTCCCCGAGAATACTCGCCTCGTCCAGACCCGCGGTATCGAAAAGTTTCACCGGTCCGAAATCGTGGATTTCCATGATCGTGGCTTTCACATCCGCGGTGGTGCCGGGATGGCTGTCCACGATGGAGGTTTCCTGGCCGGTGATGAGGTTCATGAGAGTGGATTTCCCGGCGTTCATGCGTCCGCAGATGCAGATGTTGTCGCGGACCACGAGTTCGCTGGGCCGTACGGGACGGGTCTGATCGCTCATGTGTCTTTTCCTTCCGATGGTCGGTCGTGATTTTTCCGCAGGGCGTGCAGGGGATCACCCCACGCGTTCCAGGCGACCTCACGATTCACCGAGCGGATTCTCCCGCTCAGGCAATCCCGGCAGACCGTGGCGGTGTCTCCCAGACAGGGCTTGCCCTCGTACAGGAGATATGAACTCCGGTACCGCTGGGGGGTAATGACCGGCATAACCACGTTTGCGCCCGCGTTCAGCCCCAACTCCCGTCCCTCGGGATGGATCGCCTGGAGCGCGGTGGTGGAGGCGATATTCACGTCACGGAGCGCCAGACGGGTGGCCGCGATCATGTTGAGCGCGAGCGCGAGGATGTCGTCCTTCCGCTGTTCCCATTCACGCGCCGCTTCCGGAGTGGAAAGCGGGGTTTCGTGGTGAATGATATAGGGCCCCATGCCGATCATATCGATATCCTCCTCGCGGAAGAAACGGATATCCCGGGCGAGTTGTTCCAATGTCTGGGAGGGAAGTCCGATCATCACCCCGGTTCCGGTCTGGAAGCCGATTTCCCGAAGCGTACGGAGACATCCGAGCCGCCTTTCGAAAGAATGGCTCTTCGGGTGCAGACGGGCGTACAACTCCGGGTCTGTGGTTTCCATCCGCAGGAGGTACCGGTGCGCTCCGGCCTCGAAGAAACGGCGGTACGTATCGGGGTTCTGTTCCCCGACACAGAGGGTGATGCCCAGTGAGGTCCGCTTCTTGATCTCGCGGATCACGTTTTCCACCAGCGCGATGAATTCCGGCGTGGACTGCTCTCCGGACTGGAGCACCAGGGAACCGTATTGGCTCTCCTCCGCCCAGAGCGCGCATTCGATGATCTCTTCCGGGGTGAGCGTGTACCGCTCCACCTTCCCATTGCCGCCACGTATGCCGCAGTAGTAGCAGTTCTTGGCGCAACGGTTGCTGAATTCGATGAGACCGCGGAAATACACCGCGTTTCCCACCTGCTCACGGGTGACCCGGAGCGCCCGGTCATACAGCCGGGCGCGTTGTTCCGGGTCACGGAGACCGAGCAGGGCGACCAGGTCCGCTTCGGAAAGCGGATACCGGTTCAAGAGAGCGTCAAGATTGGAATTGTTCAGGGGATCAGAAATACAGGTCCCGTTCTCCATGCTCGATCCTTTGCAGTTTCTGTTCGGTTTCGAGGGCGGTCTGATGGCTCGGAATATTGTGGATTTCCTTGGAAATCAGGTTTTCTCCCCGAAGGCGGGTTTCCGGATCGGCGTAGTCCACCAGGTATTCCTTCAGGGTCAGGAGCGCATTGGGAAGGCAGAAGTTCTTGATGAGACCCGGCTTGGCCAGATCCATGAAATCCATACCCGTGCGTCCCATGCGATAGCAGCCGGTGCAGAAGGAAGGGACAAATCCCTGCTCGATAACGTTGGTAATAATTTCGCCCATGGTGCGGGTATCGTTGACGGTGAACTGTTCCTCGTCGCCCGGGTTCACGATGGATTCGGCATATCCGCCGGGATTGGTCCGCGAACCGGCGCTGATCTGCGAAACACCCAGATTGAGCAGTTCCTGACGGAGTTCAGGGGATTCACGGGTGGAGAGGATCATGCCGGTATAGGGGACCGACAGGCGGATCACCGCCACCAGTTTCCGGAAATCGTCGTCCGAAACGGGGTAGGGGGGATCCATCGCGACCGGGGCGTTCTGCGCCGGTTCCAGTCTCGGAATGGAGATGGTGTGCGGGCCGGCGCCGTATGTCCGGTCCAGATGCGCCGCGTGCTGGAACATGGCGAGCACCTCGAAACGGAAATCGTAGAGACCCAGCAGCGCGCCGATTCCCACATCGTCGATCTTGGCCTGTTGGGCGCGGTCCATGGCGGTGAGCCGCCAGTAGTAATCCCGTTTGATCCCGGTGGGATGCATCTTGCGGTAGGTTTCCTGGTGGTAGGTCTCCTGAAACACCGTATAGGTCCCGATCTTCACCTGTTTCAACTGCTGGAACTGCTCGGGGGTGAGCGGCGCGATCTCCACGTTGATACGCCGTATGTTTCCCTTGCCGTCGGTCACGCTGTAGGCCGCCTGAACGGCTTCCAGAAAGAAATCGAACGCGCATTTCGAGGGATGC
>CAYRTQ010000058.1:0-16788 GCA_964426865.1 uncultured bacterium | reverse complement strand
CTCGCTCACCCATTCGCTCACCATGACCGACCGGTCCACCCCCGCCCGCTGGAGGTCCGCGTCGGATACCGCCGGCATGAGGAATGCGCAGGGCGTCATCAAGGCCCCGATATGGGCGTCGGTGAGATGATTCACGAAGGAATGGCCAAACTCGTGCCAGATCAGATACCGTATTTCCTCCGCCGAACCGAAATCGGGACGGCCGTTCTCCAGACGGTAGGGTCCGCAGAGGCTGTACACGTCGTACAAACCCTCCGCCCGCCGGATTCGCGGCCCGAAGCCGCCGGGGTGAAAGAAGGGGGCCAGCACGATATGGTAACCGGCCTGGCTCCAGCCGAAATATTCCTCGATATCCGCAGCGGTTCCCCATTCCCGCATCTTTGCACGATATTCGCGCGCCATTTCCACATGGACATCCCGCCGTGACCGGTAGAAGTCCATGAATTTCGTTTCACGCGCAAACCGTCGCAGATCTCCGATGAACGATTCCAGATTTTCCCTGCCGCCCGCCCTTTGGACCACCATGTCCCGGAAAGGGCCAACCACTTTCAGTTCCGGCGGATCGGAAAGGGAAAGCATGGCTTCCGGCGGCATCCCGAAAGAAAAGCCCCGTTTGCTCATTTCAGCGAAATGCCGCACCGCCGGATGCTCACGCTGAGCGGCGAAATGTTCGATGACCTCCCGTTTCAAGGGAAACTCCAGACGGGTAAGAATGGGTTTCCCATCCGGAGTGCGATAATCACTCAGATACTGCACCACGGAAAGCAGTTCGATGCGGGGATCCACGGCGACCGTGATTTCACCCGGCCCCGGAGCGGCGGCTCCACGGCGCCGGCCCGCCGGCCCGCAACCGTCCGCAAAAAAAACGGCGCACAGTACAACCCCGGCGATCATTGCCCGGAGCCATCCCTTGAAACGCATCGAGTCCATATCGCCATCCCCGCCTTTCCGATCATCGGTTTTCTGAAAGGGCATGCAATCGTCCCACTATCGATCATCATTCGTACCGGTCCGCCCAAAGGGGTTTGAGTGGAATAGAATGCAACAGAAAGAGACGTATGTCAAGATAAACCGATGATGCTCCCCGTTCCTGGAACATACCCGCTACAATGAGATGCCGCCGCAGTCAGGAAAGGGTTCCGGGCCGGAATACACCATTTTTTCCAAACGTGTAAAGTGTTATTTTATATTCATGAGGAATGTATATATTATAGCATAATTTATATCATGAATCCTGCTCAGCCCAATCGGCTCCATGGGGAGAATGTCGCATGCGAATCCGGCAAAGAATCATGCTGGTGATGGTCGCCCTGATCCTGATTACAACCACGGTATTTACTGCCATCATAGTCGAGATTTAGAAGAAAACACTCTTGGAGGGAATCGATAAAAAGCTGGTGGCCGCAACGATTTTCGCCCGCAACATCCTTCCGGAGGAGTATCACGCCGCCATCCGGGATTCGACTTTGGTTTCGCGCGGGGATTACCGCAAGGTTGTCGACACCTGCGATCAACTGTGCAAACAACTGGGGATTCAGTATATATGCAGCCTGATGGAAGTGAACGGGCGGATTGTGGTCACTTCCGCCTCCTCCGCAGGCGGGCGCGCCGCCGGGGGAGATTCCCTTTCCTTCTTCGGCGTCCGCACCGATCCGGGCGCATTCGAGAAGGCGTTCCGCACCATGGAGGTACAGTACAGCACGTTCCCCGGACGGGGGGGAACGGGGCGGATGGCGCTGGTTCCCGTATACGACCACCAGGGAAGAAAACACCTGTTCGCCGCCGGCGCGGGAATGGGAGATATCGGCGCCGAGCTCCGGAAAACGGTCGCCGAGTCCATCCTGGTCGGCCTGATCGTGATGGCCGCCTCCATACTCCTGGTGTTCTTTCTCGCCCACTCCCTGTCCCATCCGATTGTGAAACTGACCCGGGCCGCTCACTGCATCGCCAGAGGCGATCTCCAGCAGACCGCCGATACAGGGGGCGCACTGGAGCTTCGCTCTCTCTCCGAGAGCATCAATTCCATGAGCGGCGCTCTCCGGAGCAGAAGCACGGAGCTTCAGGACTGCGCCGAACGTCTCGATGTCACCCTTGGCAGCATCGGTGACGCGGTTATCGTCATCGATTCCGAGGGCCGGGTGACCCGTGTGAATCAGTCGGCTGAACGTTTGACCGGCTGGATGCGCAGCGAGGCCGCCGGACGTCCCCTGGGAGCGGTTTTCTGTGTGATCAACGCCAAGACCCGTCAGCCGCTGGATGACCCAATGAACCGGATGATGAAAAGCGGAATGACGGTGGTCACCGCAGACCACACCGCGCTGATCGCCCGCGATGGTGTGGAGCGCCGGATATCCGGAACCATAGCGCCCCTCCGCAACGGCTCGGGGCAAATCTCCGGGGCGGTGCTGGCGTTCCACAAGACGGCAGACGAAATTGAGCCGTGTTTCCGCCAGATTTTCGACTCCATGCCCGCGGGAGCGGTAATACTGAAAGCGGTGGATCACGGACGCGATTTCGTGCTGGAGGATATGAATCCCGCGGGCGAGTCACTGGCGCAAGTCCATCGTACGGAGGTCCTCGGACGACGGCTGACCGAAGTATTTCCCGGAGTGGCGGACTCGGGACTTCTCGATATGTTCCGGAGGGTATGGAACACCGGAACGGCGGAACAGGAGAATCAAACCCTGTACCAGGACAGCCGCATGACGCAGTGGGTGGAGAACTCGGTATGCAGGCTTTCTTCCGGTCTGATCGCGTCGTTTTTCATCGACGCCACCAGTCGCCATGAGGTGGAGGAGACGCTCCGCCTGTCCGAGGAGAAATTCTCGAAAGTCTTCCTTTTCAGTCCAAACATGGTGGCGCTCAGTGACCTGGAGACCGGTAAGTTCATTGAAGTGAACCGGGGATTTCTTGAAGCCTTCGGATACCGCCGGGAAGAAGTGATCGGCAACACTCCCGAAGATCTCAATCTCTGGGCGGATCCGGAAGACCGTGAAAAAGTCCTCTCCAGATTTCGGAAGGACGGCATGGCGCGGAATATCGAGGTCCGGTTCCGCAGCCGCAACGAAGAGGAAATTCATAGTCTCCTTTCGCTGGGGACGGTGGAGTTGTCGGGAAAACCCGCTCTGCTCAGCATCGCGAACAACCTGACCCGTCAGGAACGGATGAGACGGGAACTGCGGGAGAAAAGCGAGATTCTGAATACGGTTCTCCTGGTCGCGCCGGTGGGAATCACCCTGGTCGAAAACCATACCGTCGGCTGGACGAACGACACCCTGCTCCGTCTTTTCGGTTATTCCCGGGAGGAATTGTATTCCCAAAGCAGCGAGATGCTCTATTACTCGCCGGAAGAATTCCGGGATGCGACAAAACGTATCACCGTCCAGTTGAAAGCGGGCCAAATCGCCCAGACCGAGGCGATTTTCCGGAAGAAGGACGGCTCGATCCTGCACGGCCTCCTGCACGTGAGCGGTCTCGATCCCGTGAGCCCCGAAAGCCGTGCAATCGCCACGATAACGGACATTACCTGGAAAAAACGGGCCGAGAGCGAACTCACCGCGGAAAAGGAACGCATTCTGGTCACCCTGCGGAGCATCGGCGACGCCGTGGTCGCCTCCGATACCGGGGGAAAGGTGATCCTCATGAACCGTGCGGCGGAGGAACTCACCGGCTGGCCGCAGACGGAAGCGATGGGGAATCCCCTTCCGGAGGTGGTGCGCGTCATCGACGGCAAAACCCGTAAAAGCGGTGCCAACCCGGTGGAAAACGTGCTCGGATCGGGCGCGGTCATCGGACTGGCCCATCATTCCGCACTCATCTCCCGTGACGGAATCCAGCGCTCCATCGAGGGCAGCGGCGCGCCCATATGCGACAGCAGCGGAGCCATCACCGGCGTGGTGCTCGTTATCCGGGATGTCACCGCGAAACGCAGGCAGGAGGAGGAACTGCGGAAGATTCAGAACCTCGAATCGGTCGGCGTTCTCGCCGGTGGGATCGCCCATGATTTCAACAACATCCTCACCGGTATCCTGGGGAGTATCTCGCTCGCCAAAATGAGCGTTGACACGGAACATGAGATTTACCCCATTCTCACCGAGGCGGAAGACGAAACCTGCCGGGCGCGCGATCTTACCCAGCAACTCCTGACCTTCTCCAAGGGAGGCGCGCCCATCCGAAAGGTCACCTCCATCTCCGAACTGCTGCGAACCACGGCGACTTTCGCCCTGCGGGGATCGAAATCGCGGTGCGAATTCTCCCTGCCCGAGGACCTGTGGCCGGCGGTGGTGGATGAGGGCCAGGTGTGCCAGGTGATCAGCAATCTGGTGATCAACGCCGACCAGGCCATGCCTCAGGGGGGAATCATACTGGTGAGCGCGGCAAATGTCAATGTCGAGGAGGCGCAGGGCCTTCCCATTCGCCCGGGAATGTATATCCGCATCTCGGTCGTCGACCAGGGATCCGGGATTCCGCGGGAGCATCTCTCACACATCTTCAACCCCTACTTTTCGACCAAGGAAACCGGCCACGGGCTGGGACTCGCCACCACCCACTCCATCGTCCGGAAACACGACGGCCACATACGGGTGGAATCCGAGCCGGGAGTCGGCACCACGTTCCAGGTATACTTCCCCGCGCTCGAGCGTCGAAGCGTCCCGCGCTCGGCTCCGGCGTACTCCCTCCATCCGGGATCGGAGAAAATCCTGGTCATGGACGACGAGGAATCCATTCGATACACAACAAAAGAATTGCTCGTCCGGTCCGGATACATCGTTGAAACCGCGCGCAACGGCGACGAGGCGGTGGAACAATATCGCGCCGCGCTGGAATCGAAAAGTCCATTCGCCCTGGTGATCATGGATTTGACCGTTCCGGGTGGAATGGGCGGATTGGAAGCCCTCGCCAGTATCCGGGAATTTTCTCCGGAAGTCAAGGCCATCGTTTCCAGCGGATATTCGGGGGATCCGATCATGGCGGATTTCGCCCGGTACGGCTTCCGCGGCGTGGTGTCCAAACCCTACCGGTTCGAAGACCTGATCCGGGTGATCAGGTCCATTCTGGACCGGTAATCCCCGCCCGGCCCCGGCAAAGGAAAGGGAAATTGAAAACACGGAACGCACAAAGGAATATGAAGAAAACGGCAACCCTCCGCAGAAAGCTCAGCCCCCGACGCTGGCTGAGGTGTCGAAGCCAACCAACCCAAGATAACACCCCTCATCTTCCGGTTGACAGAGTAACAGCCCTGTAATCATGCGAACCATGGTCGGACCGGAAAACGGCTTCAAAATCCTGTTTTTTCCTCCATGACAGCACAGCGGAACCAATGCCGCTCCATCCGGCGTCGTAAATCGGACGGGTTATCCCATACGCCCCCTTCCCCGCCATCGGACGTTCTCCCTTTGCTTCCGGATATCCCCAATCACTTCCCGCCCCAATGGGAATTTGCGAACAAGAATCCCGCATATTCCCGGTTGCGCTCCATATTTTTTATATATATACTATATTTATATATTATTCACATCATCTTCAAGATTGTCAGGAGAGGGACTATGGGTATGGTTCGAATTCTCTCCCGCGATTCCCGCCCCTTCCATAACCGTGAAGACGCCGCCCGGCTTCTGGCCCGTGAACTCGCTCCAGCCCGGGACGAACACGCGGTGGTGCTCGGCATCCCAAGAGGCGGTTTGATCATCGCCCGTGAACTCGTTCACGCGCTCGATGCCGATCTGGATGTGGCGCTCGCGCGAAAACTCGGCGCTCCGGGGAACCCGGAACTTGCCATTGGAGCGGTGGCTGAGGACGGCACGGTATTCCTCAATGAACTGATCGCCTCCCGGTCGGGGGCATTCTCCACGTACATAGAGCAGGAAAAATCGCGCCAAATGACGGTCATAACCCGCCGCGCCGTGGAATATCGTCATATCATTCCGAAAACGCCCCTGCGCGGACGGTATGTGATCATCACCGACGACGGTATCGCGACCGGCGCTACCATGCAGGCGGCGCTGTGGATCGCCCGCCGCGAGAAGCCCAGCTACCTTTTGGCGGCCATTCCGGTGGCCCCGGCGGATTCGATTCAGAAGCTGGCGGAGGATGCCGACGAGGTATTCTGCCTTCGCTCGCCCCCCTACTTCGGAGGTGTCGGACAATTCTACGAGGAATTTCCCCAGGTCGAGGACGACGAGGTCCTGAGTATTCTCCGCGAGGAATCGGAGAGGAAGGTGCGGCAATGAATATGGACATCCTGAAAGCGGTCGAGGCGCTCGCCCAGAAAACGGGCCATGTATTCATCGCCACCGCGGATACCTCCGGGCAACCCCATATCGCCGCCGCCGCCGCGCTTCAGGTCGTCTCACGGGGAAACCTTTCGGTGACCGGATGGTTCTGCGCGGAAACCGAGGCCAATCTGGATGTCAATCCCCGGGTGTCGCTGGTGGTCTGGGACCGTGAATTCGATCACGGATACCAGGTCATCGGATGGAGTATCCGGGAAAAGGACATCGCCATGCTGGACGGTTTCACGCCCGATGCGGAATCGGACCGGTATTTTCCACAGGTCGAGCGTGAACTTCTCCTCCGGGCGGATTACGTGTTTGAATTTCGTCACACCCTGCACAACGACAAGGAAGCGGCGCCGACATGAACCCAAGACAATCGAATAATTCTCCGGTTTCCGTTCGGGACATACAGATCAAGGCGGGCGAGGCCATCCTTGACGGGTATCTCGCCATTCCCGAAGACACCGCGGGAATCGTGCTCTTCGCCCACGGGAGCGGCAGCGGCCGTAACAGCCCCCGAAACCAGTTCGTCGCGGGTGAACTCCAGCGGTCGGGAATCGCCACCCTGCTCTTCGATCTCCTCACCCCCGGCGAGGAAGAGGAGGAGATGTTCACCCGCCAACATCGTTTCAATATCGAACTCCTGGCCGGCCGTCTCGGAAGCGCCACCGAATGGGTCAGAGAGGATGAACGCACCGGCATGCTCTCCATCGGATACTTCGGAGCGAGCACCGGAGCCGCCGCGGCGCTGGTGACTGCCGCCCGTAACCCGGAAGCCGTACGGGCGATCGTCTCGCGCGGCGGGAGACCCGATCTCGCGGGAACCCATCTCGGCATGGTGAAAGCGCCAACCCTGCTCATCGTGGGGGGACGGGACGCCCAGGTCATCGAAATGAACCGCGAGGCCTACGACCGTCTCGAAGTGGAAAAGGATCTGGTCATCGTCCCCGGCGCCACGCACCTGTTCGAGGAACCGGGAACCCTGGAGAAAGTGGCCTCGCTGGCCGCGAACTGGTTCGTCCGCTGGTTTGCGGCGGTTCCCGCCCGGTAGGGATTTCCTTTCCCCGATCCTTAACAGTTCCGCGCGGACTTCGGCCACCCCCCATATTTGACAAGGGGCGCTCCGTTCCTCCGGATACGGGGGGAGAAACCGGAACTTCCCGTGATGAACGGGAAAAACCGGTGATGGATACACCCGCATTCCGTACAAGCATCCGAAAATTTTACCTCGGGGAGCGGAGCATGATTTTTGAGGCCGTGCGGTCGGAAGGAACACCGAACCTCTCCTATGTGATCGGAGACAGCGGGAAAGTCGCGGTCATCGACCCGCGCCGCGACTGCCGGGTATATCTCGATATCGCGCACCGGGCGGGAGCGCGGATCACGCACATCTTCGAAACCCACTGTGGCGAGGATTATCTCTCCGGCTCGCGGGAGCTTTCCCTCCATACCGCGGCGCCCATCCTACATGGCGGACAGATCGCGTTCCTGTTCGGAAACCCGGTGTTCGAGGGAGAGGAATTCAATTTGGGAAGCGTGCGGCTCGGCATTATGGAAACGCCGGGGCACACGCCGGAAAGCATCTCCATCGCGCTCACCGACCGGGGGAGGAATGACCATCCGTTCGCGGTGTTCACCGGCGATACCCTTCTCGCGGGAGAAACCGCATGGATCGACCTCCCCGGGAGCAATCCGAAGGAGAACGCGGAGCATCTTTACGACAGTATTTTCAACCGTCTGCTGCCGCTGGGCGATCTGGTGATCGTATACCCGGCGAGGGGCATGTCTCCGGTCGCCGGCCGTTTCGGGGGAACCCGCGACATCACCACGCTCGGGTATGAGCGTCAGAACAACCCGCAGCTTCGCAACGAGGGGAGAGACGCTTTCATCGAACGGAAAACACGGGAGCATCATTCCTTTCCGTCCTCGCTTATCCTTCTGTCCCGCAGCAACCGGGAGGGACCGCCGCTCCTGAACGGATATCCCGTCCCGCAACCCCATTCAGCCAAGGATTTTGCCGATGCCATGGATGCGGGGATGTTTGTCCTCGACCTGCGGAATCCCGAGGCGGTATCCGGCGCCCACATTCCGGGCAGCCTGGCCCTGCCGCTTTCCCTGCTCCCCGCCTACGCCGGATGGCTGATTCCTTACGACCGCGCCATCGGGCTGGTGACGGACAGCTATGTCCAGGCCGAGACCGCGGTGCGGTATCTGATCCGGGCGGGATTCGACTCCATTCCGGCCTGCCTGGTGAACGGCCTCTCCGATTGGGATGCCTCGGGGAATATGCTGAACCGCTTTCCGCTCACCCACCTCCCGGAAATTCATCGCCGGTTTGGAGCGGAACGATTCCTCCTGCTGGATGTGCGGTCCCCCGGCGAATACTCCGAAGCGCACCTGCCGGAATCCCGTAACATTCCCCTGGAGGAGCTTTCCGGCCATGAACGGGAAATCGCGGGGAATATCCCCATTGTCTGTTTCAGCGAACAGGGAATGCGGGCGGCCATCGCGGCCTCCCTGCTCCGTCTGAACGGATTCGACCGGGTCGAGGCGGGCATGGGATCCCTTGCCGCCTCCGCGGTATTCGATCGCGAACCGATACTGACTGAAACGGTATGAGGCCAACGCTCAACCAAACGGAAAGGAAGCCCAATGATTGTCTGAACCGGTGATTCGCATGATTGGACTGATGAAAAGCAGCCTCTTCCATCAGGAGTTCATCATTATTATCACGCGCATCACCGGTTCAGACAATCTCTTCAAATTCTTCCCGGATTGAATCAACGCCGCCATGAAACGTATTCCGCGGGGCCATTCTTTCTCACGTGATCGAAATTTCGTACACGGAACGATACGCCGCATACAGGAAAGAGCCAGAGACATGATTGCACCGGAAACCGCGGTATCGCCTGAAACGGGTATTCTCCCGGAAAGGGGACGGCTGACGCCCCCGCCGATTCTCGAGGGCTTTCATTTCGATCCGGAAGAAGTATTCCATGCGCGGAGTGTAGACAGACTGCTTTCCATCCAGGTGGACCTGGGCCGGGTTTTCCAGGCGGACCATGAGGGAGCGCCGTATGGACCGAGAACCCTGGTTCCCCGTAGTCTGGGATTTCGCGAAATCAAGCGGGTGATCGAACAGGCCCGGTCCATGGGAGCGCGGTCGATCGTGCTCTCCGGCATCACCGCTCCGGATTCCTCACCGCATTTGCGGGGGCTGGTGGCGCACATCCATTCCCTGGGTCTCGTCCCGGTGGTGACGCTCAACGCCCTTTCGCTCACCACGGAACTGGCGTCATTCCTGGATTCACGGGGCGCCTCGCTCCTGATCCGTATGTATGGATTGGCGAATATCCCGGAAGCGGGGAATCTGATGCGGTATCTGCGTCGAATCATGCGCCCCATGCGGGAGGCGGGCTTTTCCGGCTCCCCGGACTCCCGGCGTGCCCGTCTCGGGATATCCGTGACCGATGAGCGGGTGAACGGCGAGACCGCCATGCGGTTCTGGCGCTACTGCCGCGATAACGGCATCCATCCCCTCCTGCGCATGCTCACCCCGGTGGAAATGGATGCAGCGGGGATCAGCCCGGGGGGGAAAGCCTTCACGGAGGTGGAACGGCTCCGCACCCAACTTCTGCAACTGGATCGCGAGGAATATGGATACACCTGGCCGCCCTATACGCCCCACCTCGGGACCGGGTGCCTCCGCCATCTCTCCAGCGTCTTCGTGAGCTGTGAGGGAAACGTCCGCCCCTGCGGGGAAGTCGCGCTCGACAAGAACACCGCATTCCTCCCCAACGGAGTCTACGTCCACAATATCCGGAGCAACACCCTTCCGGAGATATACAACAACACCCTCTTCCGGTATATTCGGAATATCGAGCAGCATCTCGAAGGGAAATCCGGTGATTGCGAACATCTCGATACCTGCATCGGCTGTCGCGGCGCCGCATACATCCATCACGTCCGGATCGGTGTTGAGCCCATCTCAGCTCTGCGTTCGGAATGCCCCTACTGTTTCAAGGAGAAAGGAGATTTCCATGGACAGAACGACTGAAACCCCGGAAACCAGGGACACCACGAGAATCACCGAAGAACGGCCGACCGAGTTCAGGAGGAGAACATTCAGCACGATGGGGCTGAACGCGGTCGACTGGGTCGCCCTGTGGCTCACCATCATCGGAGGGCTGAACTGGGGATTGATCGGAGTTTTCAATTTCAACGTGGTCGATGCCATTTTCGGGGTCGGAACCGCGGCTTCCCGTATCGTGTACATTGTGGTCGGCCTGGGCGCGCTCTATACCATCTACCTGGCGACCCGTCTGGTCAAACGGGACATCTCGACCCCCTCGCCGGTCTGAAAACGGTCCTCTCCGCATACCGGACCGGCGCGGGAGTTTCCGGGGGATCATCGGCGGGAGAAAGACGGGTCATTCCGCTCGTTCCGGGATGCGGGGGAAGCGTTCAGGATGGCTCATTCCGGTGTGGAGCGCCGTTTCTGGCGGGAGAAACGGCACAAACACGGTTTCCCGCCGGATCTTCCCTCGAGAGCCTCAAGAATGTACATTTCCCGGTGTGACCGTTGCGGTCATGGATGTCCGGACTGGAATCGAAGGGAAAGGAAAGAATAGATGAGAAAGGCCATACTCCATGAGCCCATCGGGGAGAAGCGGGTCCATTGCTTTCTCTGTTCGCATCACTGCCATATCGAACCGGGAAAATTCGGGCTGTGCGGGGTGCGGGAGAACGTCGACGGCGTTCTGTATACCCAGGCGTACGGCTCGGTGATCGCCTCGCATTTCGATCCGGTGGAAAAAAAGCCCTTATACCATTTTCTCCCGGGAACCCGCAGCTATTCCATCGCCACCATCGGGTGCAACTTCCAGTGCGGCTTCTGCCAGAACTGGCAGATTTCCCAGGCGTCCCTCACCGACGGCTCCTCGGGCGGGTACGACCTTCTGCCATCGGAAATTGTAGATCAGGCGAGCAAAAACCACTGTCCGAGCATTTCCTACACCTATACCGAGCCGACCATCTTCTTCGAATACGCCCGCGATATCGGGATGCTCGCCCGTGACGCCGGACTGTTCAACATTTTTGTCACCAATGGCTACATGACCCGTGAGACGCTGGAATCGGCGCGGCTCTTCCTCGATGCCGCCAATGTGGACCTGAAAAGCTTCCGGGAAGATTTCTACCGCGAAAAATGCAAGGCGCAACTCCGCCCGGTCCTCGACACCATCCGTCGCATGCGGGAAATGAATATCTGGGTGGAGATCACCACGCTGGTCATTCCCGGCGAGAACGACACGGACGAGGAACTGAGCGGAATCGCCCATTTCATCGCGGGGGTGAGTCCGGATATCCCCTGGCACATCAGCCGGTTCATCCCCCAGTACCAGTTCACCCAGTATCCGCCGACCCCAATGGAAACACTTCTCCATGCCCGGGAGATCGGAGTGGACCACGGCCTCCGTTATATCTATCTGGGCAATGTTTCGGGATACTCGGACACCCGCTGCTATAACTGCAACACCACACTGGTGGAACGGAATTTTCTCGGGGTGGAGGAAATTGTCATCGTCGACCACTCCTGCCCGAATTGCGGCGCGGAAATTCAGGGCCGCTGGTACGCCCATCTGGAGGCGGGGGTGAAATAATCCCGATCTCGATACATCCGGCATTTATGGAAAGAGGGGACCTTCCGGCGGAAGGTCCCCTCTTTTCGACTGCGGATAATCGGGATGCGGAATACGTTTGATAGTGGCGTTGATTCAATCGGGAAGAATCTGAAGAGATTGTCTGAACGCCTGTTCTGGTGATGCGCGTGATGAAAATGATGAACTCCTGATGGAAGAGACTGCTTTTGGTCCTCCGCGGTTTTCTGTGGTTGAACGTTGGCGATAGGTTTTCACCTGTCTTGGAAAAGCCCCCCGGGTATGGAATGGATTCCGGGGTAGTGGACCGCTGCTGTTCGAGCGACAGCGAGTTCAGCGGTCCCCGGAAGCCATGCCGTACCCGGGGAATCTTTGGCTTTTCCCGGACCGCCCTCTTTTGGTACTTTTCTGGGCGCACCAGAAAAGTACAGAGGAAGTGGGAGGGCGTGGGAATCTCTTGCATCAAGACACTTTTGTAACCGGCACATGCAGGCGATGTCCGGTCATCGCATCTACCCATGAAAACTGCCAAGCACACTGCTTTTCATCAGTTTCTCATCATTCCGATCATTCGAATCACCAGAACAGGCGTTCAGACAATCAGTATGTATTTTTCCAGCCGGAAACGGAATGCAGGAAGATCCTCACGGGGCGGGCTTCTCCTCCACCACCGTATACTCCCGGAAGAACCGGGGCCGAAACACCCGATCTTTCAGGCGGTATTCACCCTCGGGGACCCGCAGGCGGGTGATGAACATCTCCCTCGGGGCGTTCAGGGGGATGATTCGTCCGCAATACCGCGATACCGGGTCCGCATCCTCCTCGTGGATATCCGGTGACAGCACGAACGCCCGAACGCCGTTCCGCTCCAGAAAATCCACCGCGAGGGAATTGACCGCATAGAAATAGGGACCGGCGATGAACTCCGCTTCGGGCAGTTCTTCCCGCAGACTCAGCCAGCCGAACGTGGGAGCCAGGAACCGTGTATATCCCCGATGGACCAACTCCCGGAGCCGCTCTTTCCATTCCTCCGCCAGCCGTTCGGAAACGAAGTGCGGCAAAAGGAGAATGGTTCGCGCGGAAGGTTTCACTTCCGGCCCGCTCTCCAGTTCCACCGGATAGACGATGGAATCCGGCTCGCGTTCCTCACGGAGCGGAGTGGGGATATCCGGATAAACAAGCGTCCGGAGTTCTCCGGTCGTCCGGTTTTTCCCCTTGATTTCCTCGCGCTGAGCGGCAAGTCTGCTCCGACGGATAGCCCGCGCCCGGATTTTCGCGGCGGCGTACCAGGAATCAAAATCACGGTAGAATGCCCGGCGGACCTCCTTCAATTCTCCGAGCGGGCAGAAAAGCCCCGAGTCCACCCGGCAATCCGCCGTCGCGATGGAATACGGCAGGGTGTCGGTCTGCGAAAAGATGCGCGCGCATTCGTCCTTGTCCAGGGGACGGGAACGCGAGACTTCCGTCATCAGGGGATACTCCCGCTCGAAAACTCCCTCCTCCGCTCCATCCACCGCACGGATACTCACCGCTCCCTCCCGGATGTGGACCTTCAGGAAAAGGGAGGCCACGGTCAGCTTCTTCACCCGGTTTTTCAGGAAACTCCCGGCGTCCGAGGGAGCGCTCATGCCGGTGGAGTAAACGGTATAGGGCGGAACAAACCCCGACGTTCCGAGTGTCTTCGGCGCCATCCAGACCAGAACATCCCGTCCCGCCATGCGTTCCCGGGTGAAATCGAGCAGAACGCCCTCGTGAATATTCCTCCCCCGGGCGTCCTGCACTCGCAGCCGCATGCCCCGGGCCGGTTTCGCCACCGCCACGATACGGATTTCCTTTCCCATCACCGACAGGGCTTCTCCGAACACCTCTCCCGCGGTCCCGGTGGATTCCGGCGACACCAGACGGGAATACCCGGCGTTTTCACGGAAATACCCCGAATCCGTCTCCCGCTGCCGCGAGAGCCGGGGGGGAGCGGGGAGCGAACGCCCGTCGCGAACCGCATCGAGCACGGCGCGGTAGGCGGAAACCGTTTCGGCGACATAGGCGGCGTTCTTCAGACGGCCCTCGATCTTGAGCGAGGAAACGCCCATGCGGGCCAACTCGCCGACGTATTCCAGCGCGTTCATATCCTTCATCGAGAAGGGATAGCGCTCGCCGCCCTTTCCGCGGAACGGGAACCGGCATACCTGACGGCACTGTCCCCGGTTTCCCGAATCGCCGTGAAGCCAGGATGATGCCAGACAGCACCCCGAGAACGAGAAGCACATCGCACCATGCACGAACACCTCGTATTCGAGGGGAACGCGCTCCATCATGGTCCCGATTTCCTCCGTGGAAAGCTCCCGCGGCAGGATGATGCGGCGAATGCCCCGGTCCCGGAGAAATTCGGCGTGGAGGGAATTGTGGCAGAACATCTGGGTCGAGGCGTGCACGGGGATTTCCGGGAAATATTCCCGAAGCAGGGAGACAACCCCCCAGTCCTGCACGATGACCGCATCGGCGCGAATCTCCCGAACCAGTTCCAGAAGCTCCAGAAGCGCATTCAGCTCGCGGTCGAACACCAGCGTGTTCAGGGTGAGATATATCCGACGGCCGTGATGGTGGACGAACTCGGCGGCCAGACGGAGTTCCTCCTCGGTGAAGTTCTTGGCCCGCTTACGGGCGTTGAAGTCGCCGTAGCCGAGATAGAAAGCGTCCGCGCCAGCCTCGAAAGCCGCCCGCAGGGTTTCGATGGAGCCCGCCGGAGCGAGCAGTTCGGGAATTTGCATGCAACCTGATTTCGGGGTAAAGGGAAATGTATGGAATATTTCTCGAATCCCCGTCCACAACCGGGATCCGCCATGAACGGAAACGGGGGCGGATACAACCATCCGCCCCCGTCAATTGCGCACTGATGAAACGCTTATTATTTCCGCGCGGCTCCCGCATCGGCTCCGGCGGGATTCTTCACGATTTCAAGAAGTTCGATTTCGAAGATGAGCAGGGTGTTGGGACCGATCGAACGGTTCCCCATCTCGCCGTATCCGAGTTTGGGCGGGATGAACACTTTCCACTTGCTGCCGACCTTCATCAGTTGGACCGCCTCGGCGAATCCCTGAATCATCCCCGGCTGGCCGAGGGCAAATTCCAGGGGCTGACGATCGGGCTTGCGGGAACTGTCAAACTCTTTGCCGTCGATGAAGGTTCCGATGTAATGCACCCGGACGGTATCGGTCGGCTTGGGCTGCGGCCCGGTTCCTTCGGTGATGACCTGGTATTGCAGGCTGTCCGGAAGGGTGACCACACCCGGCTTGGAGGCGTTTTCAGCCAGGAACTTGCTCGCCTTGGCGCCGTTCTCGGCCATATCCTTCTTCATCTTCTCTTCTTGCTTGGTCTGCATGGTCTTCTGGAAAGACTCGGAGAGCTTGACCATTTCGCTGTCGGAGAGCGCCAGCTTCTTGTCGTTCATGACATCCCGGATGGCGCGGGCGAACATGTCCACATTCAGCTCGATTCCAGTATCCTTGAACTGCTTGAAGTTACCGCCGATCTGGGTGCCGAACATGTAACTCACTTTGTCGATTTCGGTTTTGAACTCGACCTTGCCATCCTTCTTCTGACAGGCGACGAACGACAGGGCGGAAATCAGCACCGCGGCTGAAAGCACCTTCAACACCTGTGCCTCTCGCATACCTACTCCTTTACAGAAAAATGTGACTTGCCCTTCCCGTCCGGCAGGACCGGAACCTCCGGGAAGGCGCGCCAATTATGCAGCCGAATAGTGTTTCTTAAATGAAATTCATATTCAGGGTTGCAGAAAGATTGACTAATATAATGAAGTTCAGGATGTTTTAAAAGTAATAATTTCAGGAATGGGGCATAAAATGTGGTCAAAAACAGACTATTCGCCGGTAATTGTTTCCAAGACCGGGGAAAATGAGTTGTCGGGAACGGCACGCTGTCCGTATTTTACAAAAGCCGTCGAATAGAGGGAACTCCGCTCTCTATTGAGGCGTGATTCTGATACGGACACCGGACTGAAACCGGTTTCACCCCATGAGGGAACGCTTCCCGTTACCCGGCTTTTCGGAGAGTAGAGAGGAGTCACGGGCGCTTTTTGCCCTCACTCCCCGCCCTCTCTCCCACGCGAGAAGACGTGCGGGCGAGAGGGAAAGGTGGGCTTTTCAAGAACAGGTCAGGAGCAAACGCAAGGCTGTACGGTGAATTCTCCTTTTTGAGCGGGTATATTCTTCACAAGCCTTGCTCGAAGCCTTCCTCCTCCCCTCGCCCGCGCGTCATTTCGCGTCATTTCACGGGGGAGAGGGGGACGCAGGCTGGACGAGGGAAAGGCGCGCGCAGGTGATCCAGATCGATTTTTACCCAAAACCCGGGGAAGAACAGGTGGGGAAAAGCGGAGCGCAATCCGGGCATTCCGCGGGATTTTCACCGGAAATTTTTCAGGTGAAATCTGCGAAGATGATTTATTTACTGTAACGGATTATTTATTATCTCAGAAACAGGAACCATCAATACCCCGAACATCTACACACCCGTAAGGGTTCACGTAAAACAGGGAGGTACCGGCCATGTTGGGAATACTGGGATGGCGGCAGATGCTGCTTGCGGCGGCGCTCGCTTTGTTCATGAGCGGCTGCTATACAGTGGTCAGCCGCTCGACCCCCCCCGAACGGGTGGCGAGCGGGACGGAAGCGGTCGATGAACCCGCTCCCGCCGAAGACGAGAACGCTTCGGAAGACCAGGATGATCAAGCCCCGGACGACCAGTACTCCGATGATTCCGAAGCGGATGATGAGGACAGCGGAGATTCCGGGAACTTCGGAATCCGCGCCGACAAATATGCGCAGCGGAATGGGGAG
>CAYRTQ010000057.1:11689-17005 GCA_964426865.1 uncultured bacterium | reverse complement strand
TTCACCAATTTCGTGCTCGCCGACGAAATCAACCGCGCCCCGGCCAAGGTGCAGAGCGCTCTCCTGGAATGCATGCAGGAGCGTCAGGTCACCATCGGCGACACCACCTATCCCCTTGCCGATCCGTTCCTGGTGCTCGCCACCCAGAACCCCATCGAGCAGGAGGGGACCTATCCCCTGCCGGAAGCGCAGGTGGACCGGTTCATGTTCAAGATTCTGGTGGATTACCCCTCGAAGGATGAGGAATTCGCCATTCTGGAGCGGAACATTCTCCAGACCCCTCTGGCGGTGAAACCGGTGATCACCATCGATCAGGTGCGCCGTCTCCGGGAGGTGCTCAAGCTCATCTACATGGATGACAAGGTCAAGCAGTACATTCTCGATATCGTGTTCGCCACCCGCAAGCCGAAAGAATACGGGCTCGACGAGATCGCCGGGTTCATCGAGTTCGGCTCCTCGCCCCGCGCGACCATATTCCTCGCGCTGGCGGCGAAAGCCCACGCCTTCCTGCGGGGCAGAGGGTACGTGATCCCGGAGGATGTGAAGGTCATCGGGCCCGATGTGCTGCGGCACCGGGTCATTCTGACCTACGAGGCCGAGGCGGAAGAGGTCGCCGCCGACGACATCGTGCGGAAAATTTTCGAGCACGTGAAGGTGCCATAAGACATGCTGCCCGAAGAAATCGCGAAGAAGGTACGGGGCATCGAGCTGCGGACCAAACGGGCGGTGAACGACGTTTTCACCGGCGAATACCATTCGGTGTTCAAGGGGCGGGGGATCGAGTTCGCCGAGGTGCGGGAGTATGGCATCGGGGATGACGTGCGGCTCATCGACTGGAATGTCACCGCGCGCACCGGCCATCCCTACATCAAGACCTTCGACGAGGAACGCGAGCTGACCGTGATGCTCGTGGTGGATGCCTCGGGGAGCGGACGGTTCGGCACGCAGGGGACGTTCAAGGCGGACCTGGCGGCCGAGGTTTCGGCGGTGCTTGCCTTCAGCGCCATCAAGAACAACGACCGGGTGGGCCTGGTCATGTTCACCGACCACGTGGAACTTTTCATCCCCCCGCAGAAGGGGAAGAAACATGTGCTCCGGGTGATCCGCGAGATACTCTATTTCACGCCGCGGGGGACCCATACCAGTATCAGCGGGGCGCTCGGCCATGTGAACCGTATTCTGAAACGGAAGGCCATTGTCTTCCTCATCTCGGATTTCATGGACGACGGTTTCGAGTCGGCGCTTTCCATCGCCGCCCGCAAACACGACCTCATCGCGGTTACCATCGCCGATGAGCGTGAAGAGGCGTTGAGCGACTCGGGCACGGTGGCTTTCGAGGACGCGGAGAGCGGGGAGATTCTTCTTGTCGACACCTCCTCGAAAAAGGTGCGGAGAAGGTACTGGGAATACCGGCGCCGTCACCAGACCGAACTGGTCGGGCTTTTCCGAAGGTATGGCATCGACCATATCGCGCTCCAGACCGGGCGGGCATACGAGAACGAGCTGGTGAAATTCTTCCGGAAACGTATGCGCCAGTACCGGTAAACAGAATTTACCGCGGAGAAAAGAGACAAGACGGAGAATGGATGCTGCGGGGGGCGGCTCCGGTGTCTATCCCGGAGAAGAGAATACCCGGATTCACCTTTCCGCGAAATCCTTTCGCCGTCTTTCGCTGTAGTGCCGTGTGTTTCATCGGTTTGTTTCTTCGCGGCTGTATTCGTTTCCCTGTATTTTCCCGCGGCCTTCCGCGCCTCGGTATTGAAACGTTTTTTCCTTTGTTTTTCGGAACCTTCTGCTGTATCCTGTATCTTTTCGGAGAGGGGATATGAAAATAGAAACCGTTTTGACCGTTGCGCAGTCCAAGAGACTTATCGCCCGGGCCGTGGTGCAGCACCCGTATGTGAAAGCGGCCTTCCATACCGGAGTCATCGGCATCTGCCGGGGGACGACCTGCTCCTATGTGGCCGAGGAATTTATGGGAAGGCCGGTCGAGCGGTTCGCATACACCACGGGGATGACCGTGCCGAAACAGCCCTGTCCGCCGATTGAGCCGGCGAAAGAGGTCATGCGCGATATTCTCATCCGGCGGGGCGAGATTCACATGGATGGCGAAACGGTCATCGAGGCCTCGAAGAACATGGGGCCGGGTGATGTGATCATCAAGGGCGCCAACGCCCTGAACTATGAGAAGGGGATCGCCGGCTGCCTGGTGGGTCATCCGGCGGGCGGCACCGTCGGCGGGTTCTGGGGCGCGCTCTATGGGCGCAAGCTCCGTCTGATCATCCCGGTGGGGCTGGAGAAGGAAATCGCGGGCGACATCCTGCGGCTCTCCGGGGAATGTCTGGACGAGAACCCGGGGAATTCCCTGGCGCCCATGACCGGAACCATCATCACCGAACTGGATGCGATCCGCATCCTCACCGGGGCGACCGCCCATCAGATCGCGGCGGGCGGCATCCGCGGCGCGGAGGGTTCGGTGCGCCTCCTGATTTCCGGTGGGGAGCGCGAGGTTCTGGCGGCGCGGGAACTGGTCGCCGGTCTGGAGCGCGAACCGCAATACTGAGGTGGAACGCCGGTCAGCCGAAACGGCCGGGTCAGCCGCAATGTCCCATACGTCTCTGGTATCCATTGATGAGTATGTTTGGAGAAGGTGTTCGATAGAGCCACGCCGGTAATGGGGAGAAGGAGGGAACCATTGATTGAAGTACAGAACCTGACCAAGTATTACGGCTCGAAAATTGCCCTGGACAAGATATCCTTTTCGGTGAAAAAGGGTGAGGTCCTGGGATTTCTCGGGCCCAACGGCGCCGGGAAGTCCACCGCCATGAAAATCATCACCTGCTATCTTTCCGCCACCGAGGGGACGGTGAAGGTGGACGGTCTCGATGTGTTCGACAACTCGCTCGAGGTCAGGAAGCGTATCGGGTACCTTCCCGAGACCCCGCCGCTCTACATGGACATGACGGTAAAGGATTACCTGGAGTTCGCCGCCCGGATCAAGGGGGTGAAGTCGAACCGTGTCCGTCAGAGCGTGAATTCGGTGGTCGAAAAGTGCGGACTCACCAAATATTACCGGGCATACTGCAATTCCCTCTCCAAGGGGTACCGTCAGCGGGTGGGTATCGCCCAGGCCATGATCCACGAGCCCCAGTTGCTCATCCTGGACGAGCCGACCATCGGTCTCGACCCCATTCAGATCATTGAAATACGCAATCTCATCAAAACCTTCGGCGGGGAACATACGGTGGTGCTTTCCACCCACATCCTTCCGGAAGTGGATATGACCTGCGAGCGGGTCATCATCATCAGCGAAGGCAAGGTGGTCGCCGAGGATTCCACCCGCAACCTGCGGTCGCGTCTCCCCCAGAACGAACAGTTCATTCTCGAAGTACGGGGCGATACCTCCGGTCTGGCCCAGAAGCTGGAGAAGGTGCCGGGAGTGAGCGCCGTGGCCCCTCAACCGGGGCATGACGGTGTTTCGGCTTTCGATATCCAGGCGGATAACGAGGTGGATGTCCGCCCCGCGGTCGCCCGGCTGGTGGTCGGAGAAAACCTGGAGCTTTTGCAGCTCAAGGACCGGACCCTGTCCCTTGAGGATATCTTCATCAAAGTAACCCTGAATTGACGGAGAACGGGAGATGAGAAACGCGTTGGCTGTATACGTGCGGGAGGTGCGAAGTTACTTCTCCTCGCCGATTTTCTATATTCTGGCGTTCGTATTCATGATCGTCGTGGGCAACATGTTCAAGGATATCTTTTTCTCCTTCGCCACCGACACCATGCGCGAACTCCGGATCGCCCAGAACTACAAGACCCCCATCCGCCTGTTGTCGGTGGATATGGTGGCCCGCCAGATGTTCAGTTATATAAACTTCCTGTTCCTGCTCATCGTGCCGCTTCTCACCATGCGTCTGTATGCCGAGGAGAAGAAGACCGGGACCATGGAGCTTCTCCAGACCTCGCCCATCACCACGACCCAGGTGCTCATGGGGAAATTTCTTTCCGCGCTGACCATCTATTCGGTCATGCTGGCGCTCACCCTCGCGTTCAACATCATCATGATGATCGAATCCGGGGGCAAGCTGGACTGGGGCCCGGTGATGAGTTCCTATCTGGGATCGCTGCTCCTGGGCAGCGCCATTATTTCCATCGGCATGTTCTTCAGTTCGCTCACGGAGAACCAGATTGTGGCCGCCGCGACCACCATGGCCACCATCATGGGATTCTGGCTGCTGATTCAGACCTCGCGTTTCCTGGACCCCCCGTTCAGCGATTTCGTCCGGTTCCTCTCCATTTCCGAGCATATGGAGTACTTCACCGCCGGTTTCATCGGGATGCAGCACGTCGTGTACTTCCTCTCGGTGACCCTGTTCGGGCTGTTCGTTACCGGGATCACCGTTGAATCCGCAAGATGGAGGCAATAGGCATGCAGGGGAAGAAGACAAATCTCACAAGGGTCATTCTCGTCAAGATATACAAGCACGGTCTGAGTCCGGTCATTTTCGCCCTTGCGCTCCTCCTGGGGCTCATCGCGGTGAATTATGTGGTGGCGGTGAAAGCGCCGGAATTCGATGTGACCAGGAACAAGGTGAATTCCCTTTCCAAGGAGACGCGCAAGCTTCTCGAACAGGTCGATTCCAATATCACCATCAAGGCGTTCTACATGACGAGTTCGCAGCGGCGGATCAGTCAACTGCTCGATAAATATGTACAGAGAAACAAGCGTATCAAGGTCGAATTCATCGATCCCATCAAGAATCCGGTGCTCGCCGACCAGTACGAGGTCACCCATCCCGGTACCATCATCTTCGAAACCGCCGAGAAGAAGACCCGTATCAATCCGAACACCGCCGGACGTCCCCACGGCGAGCGTGAAATCACCATCGCCCTGTATCGTCTCCTCAACCAGGAGACGAAAAAGGCGTATTTCACCACCGGCCACGGTGAACTGAGTCTCGCCAACACCAAGCGCGACGGCATCAGCACGGTGGATGACCGGCTCACCGAACAGAATTACGTGGTGGAGCAGACCATCCTCCTGGAAAAGGGCGCGGTTCCCAAGGACTGTTCCGTTCTCGTCATCGCCGGTCCCAGCACTCCCTTCACCGACGAGGAGAAGGGGATGATCATGAATTACCTGAGAGGCGGCGGGAGCATCTTCATCATGCTCGATCCCAATTCCAAATCCGGGATCGAGAGCATTGTCGAGCAGTACGGGATCAAACCGGGCAACGACTACGTGTATGAAACCTCCCGCAGCATGACCACCCAGGGGGGCGGCCCCATCGCTCCGCTCTGCGCGCCGAGAGACACCTC
>CAYRTQ010000057.1:0-11679 GCA_964426865.1 uncultured bacterium | reverse complement strand
CGGAAGTCACCGAGAAGTTGAAGGATCAGTCTTTCCTGTTTCCTTACGTGCGGAGCATGACTCCTTTCATCCCCATGAAGGGGGTGGTTTTGAACCGTCTGGTGGCGTCCAGCCCCGACAGTTGGGCGGAAACCGACCTGGAATCGGCCAAGACGGTCAATACCGGGGCCAAACCCAGCCGTAACGAGAAGGAACTCAAGGGACCGGTCACCGTGGCGGTCATCGCCGAATGCGAGCAGGAGCTTCCGGATTCCCTCGCCACCCGTCAGAATCCGACCATCAAGGTTCGGTCGGCGTTTTTCGGGAACTCGCGATTTGTCACCAATGAGGCGTCGACCCTGTTCGCCAACAATATGACCCTGTTCCTGAACACGGTGAACTGGATTACCAAAAATGAGAAAATCATTGAGATAACTCCGCATGCGGTGGTGTTCACGCCGATTGAACTGCGTGACTCGGAACGTCGGACGATAACGTGGGTGACTCTGGTTCTGATTCCGTTCGCTATCATGATGGCCGGAATCGTTGTTTGGTACCGCAGACGCTGAATGGAGAGATGATATGAAGCTGTGGAAATCCCTCATCGTGTTAGCCGCTGTCCTCGGGCTGGGCATCCTCGTGTACTTTACCGTGTACCGTACGGAATTACTGAAGAAGGACCGTCAGGCCCAGGAAGGGAAGCTTGTGCAGTTCGACCTGGACAAGGTAAAGAGATTCACCCTGGTGCGTCCGGACTCATCGGTCACGTTCGAGCGGGGTACGGGGCGGACCTGGAACATCATCGCGCCGGTGAAAACGGAAGCTTCGGGCAAGCAGCTTTTCGGCCTTTTCGAGTCCCTGAGCCAGAGTGACATCATCATCACCGTGGACGAGAAGCCCAAGGACCTGGCCCCGTACGGTCTGAACTCCCCGGCGTTCTACTTGGCCATGGAATATGATGACGGAAAGCCGGACACCCTGTTCGTCGGGCGCGACACCCCGGACAAGACCCTGACCTACGTGAAATTCGCTTCCAGCAAAAAGGTCCTCGCGGTGCATTATTCGCTGGCCGAAATGATCAAGAAGCCGGTGAAGTATTACCGCTCGCGGTCCATCCTCAATGTTCTCGCCGACGATATCCTGGCGGTCGAGATTTTCCGGGGCAGCGACGAGTCGAACCGGATCATGATGGTGAACAACGGGGTCACCTGGATGATGGAAACCCCGTGGGCGCAGCACGGCGATGTTTCGAGCATGGAAGAACTGACCAAGAAGATCGCCGACTCCAACAAGATGACGCTGGAGGACGAGAACTGCACCGATCTCGCCAAGTACGGTCTCGACAAGCCGAGTTACGTGCTGAATGTCCAGCTCAAATTCGGCATGCCCAACAAGATGCTCCTCGTCGGCAACCGGCTGACCGAGAAGGGAAAGAAACACCTCTGGTACGCCAAACAGTTCGACAACAATCTGGTGTTCACCCTGGAGAACAGCCTGATCATTCTGCTGGACCGCACTCCCACTTGGTTCATCGACAAGCAGCCGCTCAAGTTCGACCGTAACGTGGTGGACAAGATTGTCCTGCAGTCCGATCGGGAAACGGTCACCTTCACCCGGAACGCGGAAGGGAAGTGGAGTTCCATTTCCCCGGTGGACAAGAACGTGCCCGAGGACACCATCAGCAATCTGTTCGCTATCAGCCGGTTCCTGCTGATCAACGATATATTCGCGTTCAAGCCCACTCCGCAGGATATGAACCGGGCCGGGATCGACAAGCCGAAGTTCGTCCTCACGTTCTATACGGGCGATCAGATGCTGGCCAAGCTCACCTACGGCAAGACGTTTACCAAGGATACCCTGATGACATATGTCCAGACCAACCTGTCGCCGATCATTTATGTCACCGGTTCGCAGGTCAACTCAAGTATCAATTACGCTCTGGAATCCGTTTTCGGGAAATAACCCCCGGTGATGAATCTGAAACTACGCATTCTGTATCTCATGACCCTGCTGATTACGGGTGGAGGGGCGGCGATGGCCGCCCTTTCCCCGAATCCGGTCACCATCGAGATATCCGCCTCGAAAGCCGGTATTTCCATCGGCGACTCCGTTTCCATTCGGTGCATCGTTACGCTCCCGGACAGCACATGGGCGGGCGTACCGGTCCTGAAGGAAAAGAACCCGCTCATCGATCTGGAACAGTTGCAAGGCGTTACGGAGGAGAAAAGCTCCGCCGGGACGGTGCGTCGATATGGGTTTCTGGCGTATGTCGCCGAGGTGGATTCCGCGCGGGTGGGGCCGTTCGGGGTGAACTATGTCACCGCGCGGGGTGACAGCGGGGAAGCGCTCTCCAATGTCCTGATCCTGAACGTGGCGAGTGTCGACGCAAGCCCGGATTCCACGCTCCGTCCGAGCCGCGCCCCGTTCGAGATCGGATCGCGGGGGCTTCCCGCCTGGGTGATTCCGCTGGTGGTCGCGCTCCTTTTGGGGCTGGCGGCGTGGTTCCTCATCCGTCGGTTCCGGAAACGTCCCGTTCCGGTTCCGGTGGTGGTGACACCGGTCGACGAGGTCGAGGAATTCGAGCACATCCGCGCGCTCCATCTCCGGGAGAAGGGGCAGATCAAGGAACTGTACGCCCTGGTGTCCACCGCCCTGCGCGGCTTCATCGACCGTAACCTGGGGTTCGACGCCGTCCACAGCACCACGGACGAGATATGCCGCACCCTGGAACGTCGAGTCGAGGACCGCGGGGTGACCGATTCCATGCGGGCCATATTCATGGAATCGGATATGGTGAAATTTGCCAAGTATTTGCCCTCGGACGAGCACGCCGCCACGGTGATCGACCGGGCGATCGTTCCGGTGCGCACGGTGTTGGAGCGGATCGCCGCCGAGCGCGAACGCGAACGGCTCGCCGCGGAAGAACGGAAACGGGCCGCTGCTCCCGCGACTGGCGCGCCTGCCGCGCCTGACGGCGGGGGAGAGGGGGAGAGGAAGTAGCATGTTCAGATTCGCCGACCCCCTCTGGCTTCTTTTGCTCGTTGTCCCGCTGCTGGTGTTCCTCCTGTTTTTCCATAAACGGGGACGGTACGACGCCACGGTCACCCATTCCGATATCCGCCCGCTCCGCGGCATCGCGGGGAACGGTGGACGGGTCAAACGGTTGTTCTCCCTGATCATCGCCATCGAGGCGGTCATCATCCTCATCCTGGGGATGGCCCGGCCGCAGAGCGGGCGGTTATACCACACCCAGAATACCAACGGCGTCGATATCATGCTCGCGCTCGATATCTCTTCGAGCATGGGAGCGCTGGATTTCGCTCCCCTGACCCGTTTCGAGGCGGCCCGCGAGGTGGTGAAGGAATTCATCACCAATCGCAAGAGCGACCGTCTCGGGCTGGTGGTGTTCGCCGCCCAGAGTTTCACGCTCTGTCCGCTCACCCTCGATTACGACATTCTGCGGGAATTTCTGGAGAACGCCTGGCAGGCGCGGCTCGACGACGGGACCGCCATCGGTTCCGCCATTGCCACCTCGGTGAACCGGCTGAAGGAATCGCAGGCCAAAAGCCGGGTAGTCATTCTGCTCACCGACGGCATGAACAATCAGGGGAACATCGATCCGCTCACCGCGGCTCGGGTGGCCGCGGCCATGAACGTGCGCATCTATACCATCGGCGTGGGGACCGAGGGACAGGCCCAGCAACAACTGGACGATGGCCGGGTGTACATGGTGGAAACCCACATCGACGAGGACACCCTGCGCAAGGTGGCGCAGGCCACCGGCGGCAAGTACTACCGGGCAAAGAATGTCCGCGAACTCCAAGGCATCTATCAGGAGATCGGCGCTCTGGAAACCTCGAAGATCAGCTACAAGGAGTGGGTGGAATATGACGAGATGTATCCCTCGTTCCTGCTGGGCGGGCTGGTGATGCTCATGCTCTCGTTCCTGCTGGACAGAACCGTTTTCCGGAGGATTCCCTGATGGTATTCCATAATCCGGAAGCGTTCTGGTTTCTGCTCTCCATCCCCGTGCTGGTCCTGATCGGCGCGCTGCTCTCGATTTTGAGCGTCCGTGACCGTCGTCGTCTGGCGGACCCTGCGCTTTTCGAGGCGCTTGCCCGGTCGGTGAGCAAGGGACGCCGTCGTTTGAAACTCGCCTGTTTCTACCTCGGTATCTTCTTCTTGGTCATCGCGGCGGCGGAGCCCCGTTTCGGCACGAAAACCGAACTGGTGAAACATACCGGCGTGGACATTGTCATCGCGCTCGACACCTCCTTTTCCATGCTGGCCGAGGATGTGAAACCGAGTCGTATGTCCCAGGCGAAATACGAGATCGGGCGTCTCATCGACAGCCTGGAGGGGGATCGGGTGGCGCTGCTGGTGTTTTCCGGCAAGTCCTATGTCCAGTGTCCCCTGACCAGCGATTACGGCGCATCGAAAACCATGCTCGATTTTGTCGACGCCGGGATCGTGCCCGTTCCCGGGACCAATATCGGGGAGGCGATCACCGCCTCGCTCGATCTCCTCTCGCGCGGTTCCGAAGTGGGCGGGGAGAGCCAGATGATCCTGCTTTTCACCGATGGCGAAAATCTGGAGGGCGAGCCCGAGGACGCCGCCAAGCTGGCCAATGACAAGGGAGTCCACATCGTGACCGTGGGGATCGGGACTTCCGCGGGCGAACTCATCCCCATGCGGGGCGAGAACGGCCAGTTGGAGGGATACAAGACGGACAAGAAAGGCGAGATCGTCAAGTCCGCGCTCAACGAGGAGGTGCTTCGCAGGATCGCGCTGGTTTCCGGCGGCGCATACCTGCGGGAGGTGAACGGCGAGGTGAATGTGAAATCCATTCTCGATGAATTGGGAAGCCTGAAGAAGACCGACCTGAACGAGCGCAAGATATCGCGGCTCCGGGAGCGGTATCAGATTCCGCTCGGGGCCTCCCTCCTTTTCCTTCTCGCCTGGCTGGCGATCAGCGACCGGAGAAGGGGAAAGATCGAAAATGGGTGGAGGAATCAATCATGAGAAACTTCCCGACCATCATCCTGATTCTGGCCGTGAGCCTGCTCGCCGTGGGAAACGCCGCGGCGGACAAGGCTGCGGCGTCCAATCGCAAGGGAATCCGGGCCTACAACGACAAGAAATTCGAGGAGAGCGCCGGACGATTCACGGAGGCGCTGGTGGAGCGTCCGGACACCCCGGAACTCCGGTTCAACCTGGGCACCGCCCTTTCCGCCCAAGGGGAAAAAGACGCGGCCATGAGCGAGCTCCAGACCGCATCACACAGTTTCGAGAGCAGGGAAAAAGCCGCCGCGGCGCATTTCAACACCGGGAACCTGCTCTATGCGTCCAAGGATTACATGGGCGCGGTGGAAGCGTACAAGAGAGCGGTGAAACTGGATCAGAAGTCCCCCGATATCCGTCACAACCTCGAACTGGCGGTGCGGAAGCTCACCAACCAGAAAAAGGATCAGAGCGACAAGGATAACCAGGAAAAAAAAGGCGACCGTGACAATAACCAGAAGAACAAGAGTCAGAACCAGAACCAGAACAAGCAGCAGAACAAAGAGCAACAGCAGTCTCAACAGCAGAACAGCGAGTTGAAACCCATGACCAAGGATGAAGCGCAGCGTCTTTTGAACGCCATGAACGACGACGAGAAGAAATCGCTTTCACTGCGGCGCCAGCAAATGAAAACCAAGGTGAGGCAGGGCGATGACTGGTAACCGGAGATGCACGGCCTTTCTTTGCGCGTGCGTCATCTTCCTCTCCCTGGCGGTGCAGGCGGCGTATGGCGCGAATGTTACGGTAAAAGCCGAGGTGAGTTCCCGTCAGGTTACCGTCAACGACCGGTTGGAACTCACCATCTCCATCGCCGGACCGGACGCCCGCAAAGCTTCCGCTCCGGTGCTGAAACCCATGCCCGGATTCACCGTGGCGGCGACCCAGAATTCCACCGAGTTCCAGTTCATCAACGGCAAATCCTCCATTCTCGTTGCTTACATCTATACTCTGATGCCTCGCAGCACCGGCAGTTTCGAGGTTGGCGGCGCCACGGTGACCGTGGACAACCAGGTGTATACCACCCGGGCCACGCGAGTGGACGTGACCGGGGCGTCTTCGGCTCCTTCCGCTTCGACGCCCTCCGGCTCGAACCGCGGGAGTTCCTCCTCGAGCGGCGACGATATTTTCATCTGGACCGTGGTGGATAATCGCCAGCCCTGGGTCGGCGAGCAGATCACCCTTACCTTTGAGCTGTACAACCGGCTCACCCTTCTGGGCGACACGGAGTTCACCCCGCCGTCCACCACCGGATTCTGGTCGGTGGAACTCCCCAAGATCACCCCGTCCACCCAGATGTCGAACAATCGCATCTACAAGTACAACGCGGTGAAGACGGCGCTTTTCCCCACCACGGCGGGAAATCTCACCATCGGGCCGGCCTCGCTCACGTTTACGACCGGGGGGTTCTTTTCTTCCCCACAGACGAAAACCCTCTCCACCAAGACGGTGAGCGTGAAAGCCCGCCCGTTGCCGGAGGAGGGAAAGCCCGCGGGATTTTCCGGGGCGGTAGGCAATTTTCGGATCGCTGCCAAGACGGACAAAACCGAACTCAAGACCGGCGAACTGGTGACCATCACGGTCACGGTCAGCGGGGAAGGCAATCTGGACATGGTGACCACGGTCAATCCGCCGGATTTCTCCGCCTTCCGCACCTATGATCCCAAGATTGCCACCAAGCTCCTGAATTCCGGGTTCACTGTGGGCGGCGCGAAAATCTGGGATTTCGTGCTCATGCCGAAGTTCGCGGGCACGGTCACCATTCAGCCTTTCTCCCTGTCCTTTTTCAATCCCCGCACCGGGAAATACGGGACGGTATCCACCGACCCCGTAACGCTCCGGGTGGCGCAGGGTGAGATGACCGCTTCCTCGGACGGCGAGGGGGGAGTGAGCCACAATCAGGTGGAGGCCATCGCCCGCGATATCAACTTCATCAAGCCGGACAAGCGGATGTTGGCCGATGCGGACGGCAAACTGTACACGAATCCCCTGTTCTACTTCTTCTATCTCGTTCCGCTCGGAGTGTTCGGAGCGGCGGTTGTCCTCAAGCGGAAACGCGACGCCATCGAACGGGACAGCGGTCTGAAACGGAGCATCGACGCCTGGCGGTGCGCCCAATATCGACTGGACAAGGCGGCGCAGGCTGAAAGCCATGAGGAGATCGCTCTATTCTGCGGATGCCTGAGTGAAGCGGTGACCGGATTCATCGGAGATCGTCTCAATATCGATACCGGAGCCATGACCGCGCTCAATCTGGAAGAACGTCTCCGGAGCGGCGGCGTGACGGACGAGTTGGCGTTACGGGTTCGCAAGGTCCTCGAATTGTGCGATTTCGCGCGGTTCTCCCCTTCCGCGGTGGAACACGGGTTCCGGGACCGGCTCCGGGATGAGGTGCGGACAATTCTCACCCAATTGCGGGAAGTCATATGAAGATGATTCGAATACACATGTTTTTTGCCCTGATCCTGATGGCGCTGGCGGCCCTCTCCGCTCCCGTGTCCGCCGCGACGGCAGGAGCAGGTCTGACAACCGCCTACAACGAGGCCGGAGCGCTCTACCGCGCGGGCAAGTTCCCGGAGGCGCTCTCCCGGTACGAGCAGTTGCTGAAAAGCGGGATTCGCAATCCGGATCTGTTCTACAACGCCGCCAATGCCGCCTACCGGGTGAACAGCATCGGCAAGGCGGTTCTCTACCTGGAGCGGGCGAAGAAACTGGCCCCGTCCGATCCCGACATTCTCGGCAATCTGGCCTATGTGAACTCCCGCAAGACGGACAAGGAACCGGTGGAGGACAATGCGGTCTCCGCGTTCATTTTCCGGCATTACGAGGCGATCAATACCAATTCCGCCGCTCTCTGGTCGGGGATGGCGTTCCTTTTCATGATGTCGCTGGCGGTGGGAGTCATTTTCTTCGACCGTTGGAAACGGGTTACATTCCTGAGCGCTGCCGGTATGTGTGCGCTGGTGTTCCTTGTATCCACCGGCATTCTGATACACAAGGCATACCGGAACGCTACGGTGGTGGAGGCGGTGATCATGAATCCGGAGGTCAACGCCTTTTCCGGTCCCGGGCAGGCGAATACGCACATTTTCACCCTGCACGAGGGAACGGTGGTCCTCTTGGAGCGCCGTCAGGATGCCTGGGCGCTCATACGGCTGAAGAGCGGCATCGCGGGATGGGTTTCCGCCGGAAGTCTCGATGTCATCTGATCCCGATCCGGCTTTTCATGCTTTCCGGCAATAATATTTTTCTTTTCCGCGTGTATAAAACGAGCGGGGCGGACATGGGCGTCCGCCCCGCTCGTTTATTATCCGGTGTTGCCCTCTTTCCACCCACCTGGACATATTCCCTTTCCGCGCTGCCGCCTTGTCCGGTCGATACCGTTGGGTTGCACCCATCCAATCCTCCGGTTTCGATACACCGGCCACCGGGGGCCGAGTCTGTCGAAGCGCAGACCACCCCACGGTATCGACCGGACAGTCAACTATTTCCGAAATCTCCTCATCCCTCGAACCCGGCTCGGGAATTTGTCTCGTGGCGCATTACTGCGTTTATTCCTTCATTATACCCCGGATACCAATTCCCATTCAAATCCGTAGAAAGGAATCCTTGTGTTTCCTTGCCCCCATCGGGGGAAAGGTGGCCGAAGGCCGGAAAGGGGGCTGCCTTTGCTACGGAGATTGATTCAAACTAGGTAGGAGATGTGAAATGGAGGAATGGGATTGCGGGTAAATTGCAAAAACAGTATATTATTATTCATCGGATGTTCTTCCGATTTATCCATCGAGGCTGAAAATGATTGCACAATTGATAAATATGGCGAAGAAACGGTGGATGTGGGCGGTACATTCGGGCAGACTCGACTCCATGACCAGCATGAAACAGTTCTACTCCTATATTGCCCGGGTCCGCCCTCCTGTATTTCTGGAATACGAGCACCATCATCCGGAGTCGCTCCGCGAATTTCAAGCGGTTGCCGATGAACTCGGGCTTCCCCTGGAAGATGCCCGGTTTCTCGATATTGGTCCCGGCTATGGTTCGTCACTCGATGTATGTCATGAACAGGGCGCGAAGCAAATCGAGTTCATGGAGCATGACCCTTTCTTCTATACCTTCAACCGGCTGAAAGGTTTTGCCCGGGGTTACCGGATGAATGCGCGCAAGGACCTTTCCCGGCTGGGACACGACAAGTACGATGTGATTTGGCACAAGGGAACGCTCTCCGCGGACCGGTTCATTGTCCGCGCCCGCCTGGGGATGATGCATCCACTCCACCGGTACCCGAGTCTTGAACGGTTTCTTTCCTGGATGGATTCCCTGGCCGCGCCGTGTGGTCATATCATTTTTTGTCCCCACTGGACGGCGTCCGGCTCCATTCGAAAGACCCGGAATGTTCTCGACAGTATCTTCACCGATATCATGCTGGCCAGTGGTTACACCATCCTTCCCTTCATCCGCGGCCACAATTCCGAGCCGCACTATCCGGTCACCTTCTACCGCATAAAGTCCGGCGCGGAATGACGGGACCATTGCCGTAACGGTAAAAGAAAACCCCGTCGGAACGGTTTCCGGCGGGGTTTTTCGGTCCTGTGGTCCAGACAATGGTGAGAGCCTGGAGCCGACCGTGAGGCGGCGCTCAGCGGTCATTTCATCGGTCCCGGAGGGGTTGTGTTCGCCCCACCCGGCATGTTGCGATTGTCTTTCCGCATTCTCTTGAACAGCTCCTCTTTCATCTTGTCCTCGTAGATGGTGAGTTTGACCATCTGGCGGGCATCGAGAACATCTTCCGACCGTTTGAGAAACCGTTCCTTCTCACGATACAGGGAGCGGTTAATAACCTTGTATCTCTGGACAAGCGTCTGCATTTCGGCGATGGGCGATAAATCGTTGTCCACGGCGGTCGAAATTTTGCTGGTGACCTCAAAATGCTCCCTCATGAGCTTGCTCCGTTTTTCCTGATAGTCCAGGAAGATCGGCTGGAACCGTTTCTCCGCCGAATCATCGAGCTTGAGATATTTCACCATGTTTTTCAGAAGCCACATCCTGGTTTTTGCATTGTCCGGGGGCGGACCACCCAGCCGCCAGGAAGGTCCCTGCGCCACTGCCGCATGGGGGAGAGATACTCCCGCGACGCAGATGAGGAAGGGAATGGCCAGGAGCAGGGAGCGCAAATGAAGTTTCATGATAATCCTCTATCTCTCGCTGGAATCCAGCGCCACTGCCAGTTCGCTTTCATCCATCCTATTCATGACATCGTCCAGGGTGACATTTGAATAATGATACATGGCGTTGATAACCGCGTTTTCATCGACAGCCTGGGTGCGCGTGGCGGTTTGCGTCGCGGCGGGGGTATGTCCCGCGGTACGGTATATGCTGGTGTCGTGGAAAAGGAACACCGATGTGGTGACCGACACGGTAAGGAATAACGCCGCTGCTGCCGGAACCGCCCAGGAAATGAGGGTTTGTTCGCGCTTGCGTTTCCGTATCCTTTCCTGCACTGAGGAAACGTATCCCGGACGCGGGAGAGCTGTACGCTCCGTCAGTCCGGCGCGGGCCAAGTAAACCATGTCGTCGAGTTTACGGAATTCATCGCGGCACTTGGCGCATTGGGTAAGGTGGTCTCCCACCTCTCTGGCGATCCCGGCTTCCAGCGTGCCGTCCTGAAAGAACGGCAACAGCTTATCCACTTTATCGCATCTCATAACGCCTCTCCATATGGTTTCAGCAGCCCTTGCAGTTTGCGCACCGCGTGAAAATACGATGCTTTCACCGCGCCCTCGGTTATTCCCATGATTTTCGCGATCTCGCCATGTGTAAGGCCGTCCATCTGCCGCAGGGTGAATACCGTCCGCTGACGGAGCGGAAGGGTGGCGACCGCTCCCAGGATGGCATCCATGAGTTCCCGGCGCTCATACACTTCGCCCGGATCCGGATCGTTGGACTCGAACTCCTGGTGCTCGTCATGGTGGTCGAAGGAAAAGAACGAAATGATCTTTTTCCTTCGAAGGTGGCTGATGCACAGGTTGTACAGGATCCGATACAACCAGGTATAAAGCGAGGATTCCTCGCGAAATGTCTTCAGGTGGAAATACGCCTTCACGAAGGCTTCCTGAGACAAGTCACGTGCATCGTCCTCATCCCCGAGGATGGATCGCGCCATCTGGAAGAGCCGGCCCTGATACCGGGTTACGATGGCGGAAAATGCACTCTCGTTTCCTTCCCTGAAGCGTCTGACCAGTTCCGCGTCATCTGCTTCGGGACGGTTCCTGTTGATATGTTCTGCCTGCACTAACAGCGCTTTTTCGCTTTCCATGGAAATGAGGCTGCCTTACTGTTTCTGAATTATAGACGCAGCCCGTACAAAAAGAGTTTAACCATTTCGTGAAAAGACCCCCGCTCATTCTTCCCCGCGCAAGGATGCGGGTTGGCGCCGCATTCCGGTTACAATGGGGGATCGGCGCTGGAGAGAAAGCGGATATGGCGTAAATATAGGCAGCGCGCGAGTGCGATGCAAATTTTTTCACGCGAGGGTGAAAATGTATTATATTTCCCCGGTCGCGATCACGGAACTTCATGGCCTATTTGACACTAAGTGCTCTTGATTATAAATTTGATGACGAGTTAAGCGACGAGTTTAGTTTC
>CAYRTQ010000056.1:13513-17095 GCA_964426865.1 uncultured bacterium | reverse complement strand
AGGCCGGTAAGAGACTTCCACTCTCAAGTGAATGCGCCCTGCCGGGCGCACCATAGAAAAAGGCGGTCCGATGTACGGACCGCCTTTATTCCGGAAACGGAATCGACGGTAGCTCCTCGTGAGATGGAGCGGGGTCGAATTATTCCTGGACGCCCGGTTCGGCCTGACCGGCGGGAGCCTCGGGAGCTTTCTCCTGTTCCGCCATTTCGGCGGGCGGAGTGTTCCCGGTCGTCTCTCCCAGCAGTTCGCCGAACGCATCGCCGATGGTCACCGGCTTGGGCTTGTGCTTCTCTTTGAACTCGTCGAACTCGGAGCGGTCGCGATCCTTGAAGTATTCGCGGACACTCAGGACAATCTTGCGCTGGTCCTTGTCGAATTCGATCACTTTCAACGGAAGTTCCTCGCCCACATCGAACGCATCGGCGGGTTTCTTCACGTCCTGACCCAACTGGAAGGCCGGGACAAATCCCTCGATATCGTTCTCGAGAGCAACCACCACGCCACGGTCCAGAATGCGGATAATCGTACCCTGGGTTACCATGCCGACCGCGAAGCGCTGCTCGAGGGTCGACCAGGGATCTTCGAAGATCTGCTTGTGACCGAGCGAAATACGGCGGTTGTCCTTGTCGATGTCGAGAATGACCACTTCGACAATCTGCCCCTTCTTCATGACTTCGGAAGGATGCTTGATACGCTTGGTCCAGCTCATATCGGAGATATGAACCAACCCGTCGATGCCTTCCTCGATTTCGACAAAAGCGCCGAAATTGGTGAGGTTCCGCACCTTGCCCTTGACCCGGGTTCCGACCGGATGACGCTGGTCGATGGTGGACCAAGGATCGGGCTCAAGCTGCTTGATACCGAGGGAAATCTTCTCGTTCGCCTTGTCGACGCTGAGAACCTTGACCTTGATGATGTCCCCGACATTGACAATCTTTGACGGGTGACGCACATGCTGGGTCCAGCTCATCTCGCTGATGTGCACCAGGCCCTCGACCCCGCGCTCCAGCTCCACGAACGCACCGTAATCGGTGGTGGAAACCACCCGTCCGTCCACGATGGAGCCTTCCGGGTACTTGAGATCCACGCCATCCCACGGATAGGGGGTCTGCTGTTTCATGCCCAGGGAAATACGGGTCTTGCCCTCTTCGAAGTTGAGGACCTTGACCTTGATCCGGTCGCCGATGGAGACCAGCTCCGAAGGATGATTGATCCGTCCCCAGGACATGTCGGTAATATGGAGAAGACCGTCGACACCGCCGAGGTCGATGAACGCACCGAAATCGGTGATGTTCTTGACCGTACCCTCGCGCACCTGCCCGATTTCGAGATCGGTCAGCACGGCATCCCGCATCTTCGCGCGCTCTTCTTCGAGCACCACGCGTCTCGAAACCACGATGTTCCGACGAGTCTTGTTGATCTTGATGATTTTCAAACGGAACGTTTCGCCGATAAACTGGTCGAAATTCTTGACCTGGCGAATGTCGATCTGGGATCCGGGCAGGAACGCCTCGACACCCAGGAGGTCGACCACGATACCTCCCTTGATACGGCGAACCAACTTGCCTTCGACCGGCATGTTGTTGTCGTAGATGTCTTTGATCTTGTCCCAGACCTTCATGAAGTCAGCCTTCTGCTTCGAAAGCACGAGCTGACCGTCCTGGTTTTCCACATCTTCCAGGAATACCTCGATCTTGTCCCCGATATTGATGACGGATACATCGGGAAACTCCTGTAATGGGATACTCCCCTCGCTTTTGAACCCGATGTCCACGATCACCGAATTCTCGGTGATCAGGAGCACCGTTCCGGAAACGATATTCCCCTGCTCGATGGTCTTCATGGTCTCGTCATACCGTTCGAGCATGGAAATGTACTCCTCTTCGGAGTACTCCGCCTCATCGAAAAACCGTGCAGCTTTCCGAGTCAGCCGTTCCCGGATACCGGGGGCGTACCTTCCGTCACTTTCCGTTTCAGCGGATACTGCGCCTTCGTTTTCAGGTACCAAAGGCATTTCATTGTTCAACGTTTCATCCGACACGAATGATTCCTCCTTACCTTTCTTTGGATTTGGCCTGATTACGCACGGCCATCTGCGAATTATATAATCTATTAATATCGCACATGATTCTCTCCGAAACAAGCAAATAATGATCTTTCTTCGTTTCGGCGTGAATTTCTTCCGGATGGAACGGCGGCAGGAAATGCAGCGTGATCCGCGACCGGAAAGGCTTCGCGTGGAACGACCCCTCGATCCAGCAGGGGACCACCGGAACTCCGGCCATTACCGCCGCCATCCCGGCGCCGCTCTTGGCTTCCCCGAACTCGCCGGTCCTGGTGCGCGTTCCTTCCGGGAAGACGATCACCGCCCAGCCGTTCTTCAGCCGCCGGATCATTTCCTTGAGCGCCGAGGAACTGTCCCCTTCCCGGTCCACCCATATGCCGTTGGCGAATGCGATGAACGGACCCACCAGGGGGACCCGGGAAAGCTCCACTTTCGCGAAATAACTCACCTCCCGCGGGATTATGCACCCCAGGGAGGGCGGGTCGGCGAGCGAGGCGTGATTGGATGCGATGATCACCCCCCCTTCGCGGGGAATGTTCTCCAGCCCGGTCGCCCGGAGGCGGAAAAGGATTTTCAGGACAACAAACGTGATGAATTGTGCGATATGATAGGTCAGCCGTTTTTTTTCATGGACGCGATACCCGCTCATCCCTTTTCTCCCCTGACCAGAGAAACGATGGTTGCAACCTGCTCCTCGAACGTCATGTCGGTGGTGTCGATATATACAGCGTCCGCGGCACGCCGCAGGGGCGCGAGTTGCCGCTCGGTATTGGCGCGGTCGCGCTCCCGGATTTCCCCGATCAAATTTTCAAGGGTGATGGGAACCCCCTTCTCCTGCAATTCCTCGAACCGGCGGGACGCCCGCGCTTCGATGGAGGCATCGAGATATATCTTGTACCGGGCGTCGGGAAACACCACCGTCCCGATGTCCCGTCCCTCCATCACCACTCCCCCGTCCGCTCCCAGACGGCGCTGAAGCTCGGTCATGCGGTCACGCACCGATTTCTGTCCGCTCACCGCCGAAACCACCGCGGTTACATCGAGATCCCGTATGCGGTCGGTGACATCGGCGCCGTTGAGCAATGTCCGCTGTATCCCGTCCACGATCCTCAACTCCACAACCGACCCGGCGGCGATGCGCGCAACCGCTTCCGCATCGGAGGGATCGGCCCCATGATTCAGAACATCGACGGTCACCGCCCGATACATGGCTCCGGTATCGACAAACAGGAATCCCAACTCTTTCGCCACCTGACGCGCCGTGGTGCTCTTTCCCGCTCCCACCGGACCATCGATGGCAATTATCGGTTTGCGCGTCGCCATTCCCGATTCCTCCCGAAAAAAAGAATAAAGATGAAATACAGAGAGCGCAGAGAAATACAGAAAACGTACCTGTTTACCCATTCCCGAGAGGCAGACAGTCAAAAATCATCGCAAGGGATTTCGCTTATGGCCGGTTCATCCCGGAACGTTTTCGGATGGTTTCCTTTTGATCGCCCGCCGCAGTCGATCCACCT
>CAYRTQ010000056.1:11404-13503 GCA_964426865.1 uncultured bacterium | reverse complement strand
TCTTGCGTGGAGAGGGGACGGTAAGCGCCCGGGGCGAGTCCCTCCGCGGTCAGCCCGCCGAACGAGATGCGTTCCAACGCCAGCACCCGGTGGCCGAGATGATCGAGCATGCGGCGCACCTGGCGTTTGCGTCCCTGGTGCAGGGTCAGTTCCACGGTCGAGACGGTGTCGCTGGCTTTGCATATGGTCATGCGCGCGGGAGCGGTCGGCCCGTCATCCAGCACAAGTCCCTCCGCGATACGGCGCACATCCCCAGTGGTCACCCTGCCCCGCACCACGGCGCGATAGACCTTGTCAACCCCATAGGACGGATGAGTCAGACGGTAGGTCAGGTCGCCGTCATCGGTGAGCAGGAGCACTCCCGAGGTGTCCGCGTCCAGCCGTCCCACCGGGAATACCCGTCCCACTCCGGGGCCCATCAGATCCAGCACGGTCTTGCGCCCGTGAGTGTCCCCCACCGAAACAACCACCCCTGTCGGCTTGTTGAGCAGGTAATAGTGCTTTTTCTCCGAAGTCTCCAGCGGACGGCCGTCGAGACGGACTTCATCACGATCCGGAACGACATCGAACGCGGGATCGGTCACCACCGCGCCATTGATCTCCACCCGTCCGGCCCTGATGAACTCCTCGCCTTTTCTCCGGGAGCTGAACCCGCTCACCGACAGGTAACGATTGAGTCTCATCGGGGTAACCTTTCTCTGAAAATGGCGTCCCTCCGGGTGGGGATCGTAATGGAAAATTCCTGTGACTTGCCGTCCGGGCCATACCCGATCCTTGCGGGCGCATGCGGGTATATACTTCTGTTCGAAGAAATTCGCACCCCGAGGCCCTCTTCCCGCATCGCGGGTCCGGAATATCAGGAGTCGGTTTTTCCGTTATTTTTCCGATCCGGTGAAATCCACGCGTCCGGGAGAGGGAAATATCACTCCACCGAGCGACAGTTGTCCGGGGACGTCCGTATCGGATTCAGACCCATCGAACATGGAAGCGAGTTCATCCGCGCCGGGGAGGTCCTTGATGTCGTTCAGCCCGAAATAGCGCAGGAATTCCTTCGTGGTGCCGTACAGGAGCGGCTTTCCCACCGCCTCGCTCCGACCGACCACCTCGATGAGATCGCGGTTCTGGAGAGTCCGGACCGAGGCGTCGGAATCCACCCCGCGCAGGGCGTCGATCTCCACCCGGGAAACCGGCTGTTTGTAGGCCACGATGGCCAGAGTCTCCAGTGCGGCGCGGGAGAGCTTCTGACGGCCTTTTCCGTGGTAAAGCCGCTCGATGTAGGGGCCGAACGACGGCAGCGTCTCGAACTGGTAACCGCCCGCCACTTCCACGATACGGAAGGCGCGGCCACCCGCTTCGTATTCGCGGTTCAGTTCCCCGACCATCTCCGCAAGGTCGCTTCGGGAGGGGCTTTCGATAATGCTCATGAGCCGCTGGAACTCCACCGGCGAGTCGGAGGCGAAGAGCACCGCCTCAAGTATCCGTGATTTGGTTATCTGCATCATAAAAATCTGGGTTAACCGTCATGAAAGACAGGTGAAATGGACCGGAGCGCTGTCCCGGGTGGTTTCCGGGAGAAAGGGTGCGCGCGGTAAATCCCGTCGCATCACGCGGCATCCTCCTCCGTGAACCGGTACAGGGTTATCCGCCCGAACTGGTTGGACTGCCGTATGCGGACCAGCCTTTTGCGGATCAGTTCCAGCACGGCGAGAAAGGTGACCACAACCACCAGTTTCGGATGTCCTCCGACCAGATCAAGGAAATCCGCTTTCCCCTCCCGCCGGATGATCTCCATGAGTTCCCGCTGCTTCATCTCGGGACTGATATTGAGCAGCGCCACCTCGTGGGTGGGAATTTTCGGCGCGTGGGTCAGCACGTCCCGGAGTGCGGACAGGAGATCGAAGAGCGCATAGTCCGGGGAGTTTTCCCGTGGGACGAGATCCTCCAGAATACGGGTTTTCTCCCCGGCGCGGGGATAGATTCCGCGACGGAGCGCCTCCTTCTCGGCAAGCTTTTCCGCGGCTCCCCCCAGCTTCTGGTATTCAAGCAGGTATCTCACCAGCGCTTCGCGTTCGGTTTCCTCTCCGGCAAGATCCTCCGTT
>CAYRTQ010000056.1:0-11394 GCA_964426865.1 uncultured bacterium | reverse complement strand
TCAGAAAGAGGCTGCGGGATTTCATCTTCATGAGGGTGGACGCCACCACGATGAATTCCCCGGCGCGCTCCAGATCCACCAGCCGCAGGAGTTCCACATACTCCAAATACTCCTTCGCGATGGAGGCGAGGGAAACCTCGTGAATATCGAGCTCATTCTTCTTGATGAGATACAGGAGGAGATCGATCGGTCCCTCGAAAACCGGGATACTCACCCGGTAGCCGCCCGCCGGGGCGTCTGGCGCCAGCGAATTGGTTTCCTGGTTTGGGGCCGCCGAGGGCCGGGGTTGGGAATCGGGTCCGTAAGGCATGGGATTCGGGGTCAGGTTATGTTCAGGTACATTTTCCAAGAATCGCTGACCGCGCCTTTATGGGAGAAGAGAAAGGAAATGAGGCTTGGCTTACGGGGTAAGCGTAAAAGATGCATTCCCGCTTTTTCCGGAGTGCTGTCACCTTTGCGGTTGTTGCATGCGGAGCAGGCGCACACCAGATTCTCCCAGGTGTCCCGCCCTCCCTGGGACTTGGGCACGATATGATCCACGGTCATGTGGGTTTCGGTTTTCCCGCAGTACTGGCAGACCCGCATGTCGCGGCGTATGATGTTCTGCTTGGTGAGCTGGATATGCATCCTTCGGGTGATCCGTATAAAATTGAGCAGCCGTATCACCGAAGGGATATGGAAAGTCAAACTCACCGAACGCGCCCACCGGTCTGTATGCTCCAGAATCTCGGCTTTTCCGGTCCAGACCAAAGTTATGGCCCGACGGGCGCTGCACATGGTCAGCGGCTCGAAATTTTGATTGAGGAGGAGAACGGTACCGTCCAGCATGGTTTACCTCGAAGAGGCATCCTGGCTTTCGACACCGGTGAAACCGGCTGCTCCCCGCTTCCCCGCTCCGCCCCTCACGCCGTCACCGGAAAAAACTGCATTCCACATGCGCCGAAACGTATTCTTCAACTCCCGCCGATAGGGGAAGTTTACGGAAAAACCTTCCCCGAGTCAAGGTATAAAGCACTGGCTTACCGTGCGAAAAGCGCTTCAGCGAAGTCACCCGGAGTGAAGTCCCCGAGGTCCTCGATCGCCTCGCCGGTTCCAATCAGCTTGATGGGAATACCCAGCTTGTCGATAATGGAAACCACGATTCCGCCCTTCGCGGTACCATCGAGCTTGGTGAGTACGATTCCGGTAACCGGAAGATCCTTGCTGAATACCTCCGCCTGGTTCAGCGCGTTCTGGCCGGTGGTGGCGTCCAGCACGAGCAGCGTCTCGTGCGGAGCGGAATCCATACTCTTCCCGACCACCTTGTGAATCTTCTTCAGTTCCTCCATAAGATTCCTGGAGGTGTGGAGCCTCCCGGCGGTGTCGATGATCACCACGTCGGTGGATCGCGCCTTGGCCCGTATCACCGCGTCATAGGCCACCGAGGCGGCGTCGGCGCCCAGATGCGCCTTGATGAATTCGGCGCCGGAGCGTTCCGCCCAGACCCCGAGCTGTTCCACCGCCGCCGCCCGGAACGTGTCGCAGGCCGCGAGGAGCACCGAGTACCCCTCCTGACGGAGGCGCATGGCCAGTTTCCCGATGGTGGTGGTCTTCCCCGCTCCGTTCACGCCCACCACGGTGATCACGAAAGGCCGCTGCTCACCGATCCGCAGCCGGTTGTCCTCGAACCGGTTGATGATGGAGTATACGGAGTCCTTGATAACCGTATAGGGATCGGTCTCCTTGCGGTTGATCTCCCCGGCGCGATCCCGCAACTCCCCGACCAGCCGTTCCACCGCGTGGGGGCCCAGATCCGCCTCGTACAGAACCTGCTCCACCTCGTCGAGCATGTCATCGGTGATCTTCGCGCCGAATGGAAAAATATTCTGGAGAGAACTCACCAGTTGGGCGCGCGTCTTGGTCAATGATTCTTTTATCTTGGAGAAAAAACCCACGCTTATCCGCTCCTTGTTGAACTGTTTCCGCTTTGCATTGGACGCCCGGAACCGGAATCCGTTTCACCGTCGGGCATCATCTCGCCCCGATGGGGTAATATTTCCGCACCAGACTGTCGAGAAGCCGGATATGCTCCATGGACAGCTTCATGGGCGCGTAGAACGCCAGACCCGGCAACCGGCTCAGCACGGGATCACCGGTAATATACCGTATCTGCGCCTCCAAAAAAACTCCATAATCAATCAGGGGATCATCGTTGTACAGGCTTTCGTGCACCCCGATCCCCATGAGGATTTTCGAGGATATGCCCGGAGCGTTCCGTTCCAGCGCGGTCACCGCCTCGTTGAAACGGGTGAACCGGAAGTCCGGGAATCCCTTCGCGGCGCTCTCCCGGTAATATATTTCCGGCATGCAATAATCGGCATATTTTCCGATGGCGGCATGGAGCGGCGCAGCGGCGGGATTCAGTCCCTTCCCCGCGATCCAGCAGAAGATCAGTTTGTCCGGATATTTCCCCCGGATTTCACGCAACGCCTCGGCCCAGATGCCGATCCGCTCCGGATCGTCCTTGATGAACTCGTCAATGGCGATCCCGTCCATGCCCGGTTCATCCAGAGCATGAGACCACATATCCAGCAATTCACGCACCGGGGTCGCTTCGACCCGCTTCCCGTCCGGGCCGAATTTACGGTCATAACATCTCCGAACCAGCAGCTTTCCCTCGCGATGCCACCGGTCGAGGATTTCCGGGGAGTAGGATTTACGAATGGTTGCCGGATAGCTCACACTGTCCGGTCCCGCATCGATGACCGTGATGACCGGCATGTCGATACGGCTGAAATCACGCGATGTCTCCGGCCCGATGGGCCAGGCGTACGAGAAGAAAACCGGTGGCGCGGGCTTCTCCACGGCATGGGAGACACCGGCCCCGCTCGCGGTGCAAAGGAAAAGGAGAATATACGGCAGTATCATCCGGATATGGACAGCGGGTGTCACGGTATGCTCCTGAATTCCGACGGGGTGCGATCTCGCCGGGGAGGCTCAGATGGATGCGGGGAAACCGGCCACCGCCACCCGGTTTTTTCCGGAACGTTTGGCCTGATACAGCGCGTGGTCGGCCCTGTCGAGAAGATCGGGCGGCGATTCGATTCCCTCATCCGGCACCGTGGCCACGCCGATGGATATGGTGCTCCTGAGCTTGAGGTCGTGAATGGAGAAGAGGTGTTTTTCCACTCTCTGCCGGATACGCTCCGCCATCTTGTGGGCGTTGCGGGAATTGGTCTGGGGGAGCAGGATCACGAACTCGTCGCCGCCATACCGGGCAAGCACATCGGACTCACGGGAGGTCTCGCGGAGGATGTCCCCCAGCGTGCGCAACACCTCATCTCCGACCGGATGGCCATAGGTGTCGTTGAACTTCTTCAGGTCGTCGAAATCCGCAACGATGAGCGAAAGACAGGATCCATACCGCCGATAGCGGTCGAATTCCTGACGGATGCGCTCATGAATGGCGCGATGGTTCAAGAGTCCCGTGAGCCCGTCGGTGAGCGCCAGCATTTTGGTATCGCGGTGGAGCGTGGCGTTGCCGATCACCCGGTTCACCCGGAACGAGATGAGCCGGAGAATGTCCTGCTCTTCCTCGCCGAGCGAATTGTCCGTGTACGAAACCCCGAGCGCGCCGCAGATCGAGTTGTCAACCATGATGGGAACGAAAAAACTGGAAAGCGGCGAAGGCGCTTTCGAATCCTCTTCCGGTCCCGTGGACCGGGATACCCGAACATCGAAAGGCTCGGGTACCTCACGGTTCAACATGCCCTCGAAATAGGTCCGCATCTGCGACTCGATCTTTTCCGTGAGCGCGCGACCGACCGGCTGATCCGAATAGATCACCAGTTCACGATTGATCTCGTCGAAATGGAGGAAGGAGTAAAAATACCCGGGGAGAATTCCGGCTGTTCCGCTCAGGATGGAATCGGCCAGAGACTCCATGTCGATGGAAAGATTCACGAATGTGGAGAGACGGTCCAGGTTGGTCAGGTTTTCCAGGTGACGCACCAGGGAGGGGTCCATCGTTCCGAGAAGATCGCGAATCCGGCTCGTCCGGGAATTGAAACGACGTTTGGCCAGCGCGTCTTCAGCCTGAATACGGATTTCGGAGAAGGAAATGGGTTTCTGAATGTAGGAAAACGCGCCATACTCGAGGGTCCTGAGCACGGTTTCCTCGCTGCCGAATCCGGTGACCACAATGACCTCGGAATCGGGATGGATTATTTTCGATTTGCGAAGGATATCCACGCCGGAAATCGATCCCAGTTTCAAATCGACGAACAGAAGATCATATTCATATGTGTCGAGATCGTGCAGGACCTTATCACCATCGGTTTCCACAATCGTTCGATACCCGATGAAATCGAAAAAATCACGGAAGAGATTGCATATCTCGGTTTCGTTGTCCACGACCATAACTGTCGGTTTGTTTTGCGACATACTCTCTCCCAGAGGGAATCGCGGCTCATACGGATCAATCTGCGGCAAATTATATGATAAAAAAAAGGAATATGCAATAAATTATTGGGATTACCCGGATATCCACGGGTATTATCCCGCACAAAAGGACAGCATGCAAGCACGACCAGGCGCTCAACTCGATCCCATTGGATGGTCTGCGCTTCGACTGGCTCAGCGCCCGCTGGTTGAGCTTGTCGAATTCATGAGATTGGATGGGATCGACACAATACCATCCATGTGACCGTCCAGGAGCTTTCGCGCTCAGCTTATGCGAAAAGTATATCCGAGCCGTTCAGTTGCGCTCCTTACGGCCCCGGAACATACGCTCGCCGATCCCCAGCGCCACCGATATCGCCCTGCTGGGCGGAGCGGCAAACGCGAGAGCGCAGAGAGGCCGCATGGCATAGAGCCGGGAATACCCAAAAAGGCGCTCCGCCACGAAACGTCCCGTAAATCCCGGTTTGTACGCTCCTGCCGTATACAGCGCCTGGAAAGAGCGCCACGGCAGCACGGAAGCAAGCGCATGTGCGGTGATCCCAAGCACGGCTGAAACTCCCCACTCCCGAATCGCATTTTCCAGACAGGGTTGTTCCATCGACGGCAGCAGGTTTTCCGCGATCCAGGCAATATCGGCGGTCCATTTCGGACGACGGAAGTATTCTTTCGCCGCATGTTCCGCGGTATAGCATAATAAATCTTCCGGGGATAGATGTAACCTGCCGCACAAAATCGAACATCTCTCCCAGATATTTCCGATGGGGGGAAAAAAGAGCCTTCGCTGGACCGGGCTGTCACGGTTCACCAGGTCCCAGTGAATCTCCAGAAACCGGGGAATATCCTCGTCCGTGGCGAAATTCATATGGGCGCCGCTGAAGGAACCCAGATGCAGATACCCGTTTTTCACCAGCAATTCACCGGTTGGTGTGATATCCCGGGGCCGGACGAGAATGTCCACATCCTGCATGGGATCGGCATGACGGCGCGCCATGCTGGAAATACGGCTGTCGCACCCCTTGAGCGGCACGAACGGGATTCCCTCCTTTTCAAGAAGCGCGGCCACTTCCCCATACAGGGAGCGCATGGAGACGGTCACCTCCCGCTCATGCTCCGCGGCGCGGAGGATCCCGGCGGAAAGATGATCCGGCCCTCTGACGGCTTCAAGAAGGGCGGTCACACCCGCCGCGACGCCGTACGCTTCCGATGCGGCGTCGAGATAATCCGTATCGATCCCCCGGTCGAGCAACTCACGGACGCTGGAGAGAATATTCTCGTCGTGCTCCGGCAGCGAGGCATAAAAGAGAAGCAAATTTTCTACAGGACATTTCATCGCGGCATCTCCTTGCGGAGCAGATTTCCCACCAGCGCCGCGCGATCTTCCGGATCGCTCCAGCCACGGACGGCGAAGCATGCCGCCCCACGGCATAAACGCTCGATGGATGGGAGCAGTTCCTTCCGCTCCCGAGGTTCAAGATAGGGGGAAACCGACCGGGAAAGCCTGGCCAGGGCTTCGGCTGTCCCTATACGGTTCACTTGCGGCGCATCCCTCCGTCCGGGATCGAGGAAAACGATCATCTCCGCTTCCACAATGGAAACCATGGGGCCGGGAGCGGAACGGGAACGCTTCCTCCCCGCTGTGGTTGTGACAATGCGCAATCGTTCGGGAAAGGCATGGACACGGAACCGCCCCCCCTCCTCGCGGACCAGCGTGCGGTCATCGGCGAGAAATCCCGCCCCTTCCTCCAGAAGCCGAAGGAGCAGCGTCGTTTTCCCCGAGCCGGTATCTCCGGCCAGCAAACATCCCCGTCCGTTTTCGGCGCATGCGGCGGCATGCAGCGGAAGCCAGCCCCGGTCGAGAAGCAGACGATCCAGCACGGGACGAAAAACGAGACGCGAAACAAAATCGGGATTATAATGGCGGAGACCGGGAACACTGATAATCGCCCGCCCTGTCCCCGCATCGGCCACGCTGGCCGCCTTGCCGTACCAACTTCCGTAATGGCGGCTTCCGTCGGAGCGGATGGATACCGTGTCGCTCGCATGGACGGTTGTCGCCGTTTCGGGAAATTCCACCCGTGCAAAATCCGCGATTTTTCCCCCCAGAAGGAATATTTCCACCGATGGGGACTGCGGCGGTTCAACGGTATCGTCGGGCCTCAGTTCGAGTGCATCCAGAGCGGCCCCGTTATCGGAATAGACGGTGAGAAGTGGCGATTCCCCGATGCGGTATACCCGTTTTCTCAGCCGGGGACGATTCATGGGATGTCCCTCAGTCCGCGGCGCCATACCCGGCAGGGATGCACCCGTCCCGCGGACAATCCGTGGCCCATGGCGATGCACCCGACACAGGCATGCTCGTAAATACACCCTGCGCAGACCCGGTAATCCGATGCCTTGAACGCCCGAACCCGCCGCATGAGAGGGGAGTTCCGCCATATCTCGGCGAGACTTTCCCGACGGATATTCCCCGCCGGTACGGGAAACGGTCCGCAGGGATATACCGAGCCATCTGGCGAAATGCTCATCACCGATTTCGCGGCGTTGCAGGATCCCGGTCCTTTCCCATTGGAACGGTAGCCCAGTTTTTTACGGTTGCGACGCATGGCCTGCCCGGAAATACGGAGCGCAAGCGGCCGGCGATTCCCGTCGGATCCCACGAAAACGCCGTCGTCATGACGGAACGGGATGCCGAGGTTCTCCGCGAGACGATACATGGCGGAAAGCTGGGAATAATTGGGCTGTATCAGGAGGGTTTTGGCCGATATCGCCACATTTCGCTCCCGGAGGAGGGCGATTCCCCGCATGAGGGATTCGAAAGATCCCGGGCGTCCGGTTATGGAATCATGGGTCTCCGAGTCGGCGCCGAGCAGGGTTGTTTCCACCCGGTTCAGCGGTAATGAGGCCAGCACATCTGCCAGCGAGGCGTCGAGAAGGGTCAGGTTTGAAAAGATTTTCAGGGAGAATCCCCGTTCCCGGATTGCATGACGGTAAAGCTCGGGAAAATCGCTCCGGGTGAACGGTTCGCCGCCGGTGAATGTGAGATCCATGGCGCCGAGATCGGCGAGCTGATCGAGGACCGATTTCACCTCTCCGGTATTCAGTTCGGGTTCGAGCGCACGGACGTGGTAACAGTGGATGCAGTCCAGATTGCACCGGGCGGTCAGTTCCAGGCTGACCCCATAGGGTATGGTCCGCCGGTTCATGATCCGGTAAATATCGCCTCTCTCCTCAAGCATCATGGGCGGTGGTCGTAATGAGGCGTTCGGTTTCGAAGACGGCGAGCAGTTCCGCAATATCCCTCCGGCAGATGTCCGGGGCGATATCGTACCGTTCCAGCGCCGCACGGCACATGTCTTCCCGTGTGCTGCGACCGTCGATCAGCGACCAGACAAACGCGGCGGTTGAATTGAGCGCGTAGGTATGCAGGGAACGAAGATCCATGACAAATATCTCGCCGTCCACCTTCCGGGACGTTATATACTCACACACCCGGTAAACAGGGGCAAGTTCTTCTGTCATGTGCGAACCGCCTCAAATCGTTTGGCATGAATATGGATCGCCCCCTCGCCGTGAACGCCGGTTGAGGGGGCCGGATTGCCGGACGCCTTGATGGATCAGAGAATCACGCCCTCTTCTATGTCCGGCGTTTCGACATAGAGGAGCGGTTCCATTTCCAGATCGAGGAATCTGGGGGTATTGAGCAATTCGCCGTCACTGTTGATGAGTATGCTCAGCTTGGGGCGGGTGGGATGCTTAGACGATATGTCGATCACCCGTCCGATGGACCCGTTGTTCAGTTTCACCAGGCTTTCGATGGGGAAAACGCTGATGACATCGATGAGGGATTTGATGATCAGCGGGCTGAAATCCACTCCACGGCGAGAGATTATCTGCTGGAGGGTATTGTACCCGGAAAAATCCTCACGATGCGCCTTGCGGGAAGTCATGGCGATATACACGTCACAGAGTCCGATAATTTTGGCGAATTCATGAATATTGTCGCCTTTCAATCCCTGGGGATATCCGCTGCCGTTCTCCCTTTCGTGAATCTGGGCCACAATGGGTACCAGGAATGGAAACTCGCGGAAATCTTCCGCCAGGATTTCCTGAGTATACAATACATGCTTTTTGATTTCCTCGATATCGGAGGAAGTCAGCTTTCCGGTTTTTGAAAGGATGGTGGAATCGACCCTGGACATGCCGATATCCCCCAGGAACGCGCAGAGCGACAGGGAAAAAAGCCGCTCCCGCGGAAACTCCCGCACAATGCCCATTTTGGTTGCAAGGATGGCGACATTGAGACTGTGTTCGGCGAAGGAATATGTTTCCTTCTTAAGGCGGACCGCCTTGCGCAGAATGATATTCGAGGCGCGGCAGAAATCGATGAACTTCGCGATGGAGCCGACCAGACGCTCGATCATACGTTCGCGGTCACGGTGATTGCGGGCGTAAATTTCCTCGAGAATGTCAAGCAACTCGATATATATGGTGTCGGAAAGCGCCGATTCCTGGCGGACGCGGGTCTGATAATCTCCCGAAGGTTCGGGGGTCTCACCGTTTGGATTGAGCGGTGATATTGCCGTTTTTCTTATGGAATGCTGTGAAACAGGGTTCATGGACTCCGGTGGCGCGGACACCGGAACCGTGGCATTATCGGCGGGGATTTCCACGGACTGCGTCACATCCTCCTCACGAGGGACGGTCAACCGTTCCTCACGGGAATATGTGCGGGACAGCACATCCAGATCGTCGGACTGGAGGAACATGGACTGGCCCTTGGGCGATCCGTGATGAAAAGTCTGTTTCTCATCGGAGGATGCCGCTGGCGCCGTTTTTAGCTCGGCTCTTGATTTCAGCAGGGATGTCAGTCTCACTTACCGTCTCACTTGGTCGAAGTTAATTCCTGAACGACCCCGGGTTCGATTTGATGGAGATTCCGCGCTCTCCCCATGACCAGACAAAGATCGCAGATCGTGTTGATTTTACGGGGGATCCCATCCGAATACCGGAACACCACGCGAATTGCGTCATCGGTGAATATCGGCTCTTCACGTCCCGCCTGGCGCAGACGCTGAGTAATATAATTAGCGGTGTCCTGAAGAGAAAGATGATCAAGATGATAACGAATCCCGATACGCTGATCGAGTTGCGGCATTTTTCGTATCTTGTCCCGCAGTTCAGGCTGGCCGATCAGGATGAGGGTCAAAAGAAACTGGTCGTCGAGCTGAAAATTCAGCAGCAGACGTATCTCCTCAAGAATATCGGCATTGATGATGAGCTGCGCCTCATCGATGATGAGGATGGTTTTGATCCCTTTCTGCGAATTGCTGTAGAGGAAATCATTCAGGGCATGGACCGCCTCGATTTTGGCGGCCGCCCCGGTTTCCACTCCGAACTGGTACAGAATCTCCCGTATGAATTCATGCTCATCGAACCGTGGATTGGTGATGAGCGCGACCTCAAAATCCGCGGGATCGAGCCGTGAAACCAAGGTACGGGCAATGAGCGTTTTCCCGCATCCGATATCGCCGGTGAGAAGGGCCGCTCCCTTGTTCTCGTTCACCGCATACAGGAGGTTCAGCAATGCTTCCTTGTGTCGCATGGAATAGTAAATATATCTTGGATCCGGAGTATTCTCGAACGGTTTTTCTTTTAAACCCCAGTATGTCAGATACACACCGCGCTCCTTGAGGCAGGGCCAACTGCATAAAATTCATTTAAAGTAACACTCTCCGTGATTATTGTCAAGTAGAGCATTACGTCCCGTTGAAAATCCCGTGCGGGATCATTTCCCGAGGAGAGACGCCATAACCCGTCTCTGTTTGTTTTCCCCCATGATGGCCATTCCCCTTTCAATTTGTCGTTATTATCCTGTTTCCAAAAGTTTTTTCTTTCCCTTTCCCCTTTTTTTTACGGGAAACCGCGTTTTATCCGTGGCTCGCCGCACATGCGTGAGAGCGTTGTCGAGAACGAACATCGTGATTCACGGATATATGAGGCCCCGGAACTGCCGTCAGGCCGAACCCGTCTCAGCCATCTTGTCGTCCCGGACCGAACGATCCGCCATATGTCCTGAAATACGGGTGATCGCATCATCCCGTCTTTTCACATATATCAGGAAGGCCACGAAGAAAACGAGCACCACCCCGGCCTGAGTCAGCGCGAGATAGGCCTCGAGCGGTCCGCCCGTCCGGATGATGATCGCTGAAAAACCCAGCATGACCGCTATGGAGTAAAGGACGAAAACAGCATTCCTCGCGCCGATCCCGGTTGCATACACCCGATGGTGAATATGGTCCTTCCCGGCGTAATCCAGCCATTGCCGGAACGAGCGGACGTATCCCTTCCGGATGCGGATAAAGGTGGTCATGGAGACATCGAAGATCGGGAGAAAAAGGATCAGAATGGGAACAGCGAGTGCAACGGTCCGGTTTTCCGCCCAACTCCCCATAAGGGAAAGAGAGGCCAGGGTGAACCCGATGAAAAGACTGCCCGCGTCGCCCATGAAAATTCGCGCCGACTCGCCCTTCCGGAAATTCCAGGGGAGAAAGCCCAGACAACTCCCGGCGAGGGAGAGCGCCAGGAACATGAGAAAATACTGATTGGTCAGAAAGGCGATGCACCCCATGAAAAAGGCGGAAATGGCGCCGTAACCGACACAGAGGCCATCCAGCCCATCGAGGAAATTCACCGCGTTGGTGATTCCGATAACCCAGATGATGGTCGACAGCTTTTTTATAATATGCCACTGGGTGAAATCGGGGACGAAATCGATTTCCATCCCGTAAAGGAAGAGGATGCACACCGCGGCAAACTGGGCGAAAAGACGCACCGGGCTGGAGAGAGAATACCGGTCATCGAGCAGACCGATGGTAAAAACAAGCGTGGAGGCGTAAATTACCCCCTTCAACTCCGACGAATACCAGAGAATGGAGACAGTGCTGAGCGAAAATG
>CAYRTQ010000055.1:2864-17222 GCA_964426865.1 uncultured bacterium | reverse complement strand
TGGCCAGATTGAACGTGATCGTGGTGGAGGGGTTGAACGGGTTCGGGCTGTTCTGGGCTACCGTGAAGGCAGCCGGAGCGTAGCTGTCGACGCCGATCTGGGTGGTGATGATACCCTTGATGGAGTCGTGCGCCACATACCACTGTGCCAAAGGATAATTTGAATCCGGGTGATTGTCGCAGTAGATTCCATCATACGGGCTGTCGTAATCCACGATGATCTGGCCGTAATGCATACCGGCCGTTTCGCCGGGAAGGGCCATATGGCCGATACCGGTTCCGTCCGGAGCGAGGAGACCGAAGGTGACCGCGCCCAGGTCGTAGGTCGAGAACATGGCGAACCCGTTGGAATCGGCGGTGAACTCGTATACCCAGGGAGCGCCGCTGGCGGCCGAGCAGAGCCATGCCTTGTCACCGGCGCTTTCAGAGTAGAACCGGTCGCCGACATAGTCGCCGTTGCCATTGTACCAGAGGGTGGCATCCTCGTCGACTTCCTGGTAGGGATCGAGGCAGTGTTTCATGCAGAAGGACAGACCGGCGCAATAGATTCTGCCGTTGACCAGATTCGCTTCGGTCGGACCGCCGTGATACTGGAATCCGCGCTCAACTTCCAGTTGATCCCACCAGAGCCATTTGAAATCGTACGTCCGCAGCAGGGACCCGTCATTGGGATCCAGATAGTACATCGCGGCGGGATTGTTCACATCCGGATAGGAATTGTCGCCGATCACCACCCACAGGGAACTGATGTTGTCGGAAATGGGTCCGGCATATCCTGCGGAAGAGTTCTGAATGGTAAACGCGCCGTTGTCGCCGAAATCGGTAACCTGTTCCGAGGTGCCGTTCGGCGTCCATTTCCATTTCATGACATGCTGGAGTCCGCCGGAAATCACCTTTTTCCCGATGTAGTTCTCAACGAAGAAATAATTGTGGTCTCCGGGCATGAGCGCCAGTTTCCCCGAATCGCCCCAGCCGCTATAGGCCGTGGTTTCGACAAAAGACGAGTCCATGGGATCGCTGCCGATGACCCATTTGGCGCGGGTTTTGATGCCGGGGGTCTGGGTTCCGTCATATCCGCCGCTCGAGGAGGAAACCTGCGGAATGGCTTCCGCGGGCGGATAGTAGATAGGATTCGCGAGCGGGAGATTGTTGCTGTCCATCGTAACGATGCTGCCGGCGCCGTTGGAATGGCCGCCGTTGAAGAACCGGTTGACCAGAACGCGCGGGCTGGCGGAATCGTATCCCCACAGATAGTAGGTGTAATCGCCGGCCGGCACGATCTTGCCGTCATCGTCCTTGCCGTCCCAGATGATTTTTTGCTCTCCCTTGTCCAGAGATACGACATCGGAAGCATACACGCAAGTATCAACAAGGTTTACATAGTGCCAACCCATAAATCCGTTCTTGACCTGGGCGATTCCGCTGGCCCGGTCCTTGGTGAAAACGCAGAATACCGTGGAGGCCTGGAATCCGGCAACTGTGACCGGTACTTCCAGATTCGACCCGTCAAACTGGTACTCGAGGTACTGCGGAGCGGAGAGCTTCATCGGCGATGGGCTGAACGGTCCCGCCCATGCGATTGACGCTCCGAGAAGCAATGCGACCGATGCAATGAACATTCTGTGCATTTACTTACCTCCCTGCGTGTTGGATTAACTTTGCGCCATCTCGGGGAAACACTGCCATAGGCAAAAGAATCCTAATACAATCCTAACGGTAAATCAACATAATTCTAATAAAACAAATAAAAATTTGACATCCGTAAGTTTTCTTTGCATTTTCTTTCGATTACCCGGTACAATACGGGAAAGACAGGGACGCGTTTTCTCCGTATCCATCCGCCACCACGGGAGGCGTCCGGATTGTGCGAGAGCGGGTTCCCGTGGCGAACCGCCCATTTGCCTCATTACTTCACATATTGCCTGATCTGGCTGTACCACACCTGATAGGCTTTCCCGTTCAGGTGCAGGCCGTCTTCGGTATATTCCTTTTTAAGCTGGCCGTTCCCGTCCTTGAAAGCGGGGGCGAGATTGATAAAGGTCACTTTCTTTTGCGCGGCGATTTTCTCCAGTTGAGGATTGATCGCCTCGATATCCCCGTTGTCGAACTTGTCATTCCGCCCGTCGATGACCGGCAGTACGCTTTGCAGGTAGATAGCGGTTTTCGGGCTTTGCTCATGGATGGTGTCGATGATTTTCGCGATATTGGCGGCGGTTTCGGGAACGGTTTTTCCCGCCCAGGCCAGATCGTTCGTTCCGATCATGAGGAAAACCTTGGCCGGTTTGCCCGCGATCACCTCGTCGATACGGTCCAGGACCCAGGGAGCGGTGTCTCCGCTGATGCCGCGGTTGGTGACTTTGCGATTGCCGGTCAGTTCGGTCCAGCAGCAGCCATCGGTGATACTGTCGCCCAGGAAGCAGATTTCTCCCTTCGGATTGGGCAGCATGCGGAACTGGTCCACCTTGTGCTTCCAGTAGGCGCCCTGAGCGTATACTCCGTTGGGCAGAAACACGATAAGGGCGAGCATGACGGCCATCACCGGCTTTTTCAACATGGTGCGATCTCCTTTCGGCAAAAGATGAGGGTAATGAAGGGAATGCGCATTCAACGGTGAAATCACTTTTTTTATCCGATGCCATCCATTATTTTAACGATCAGGTAGCCGGAGCGCGGAGAGACGCGGCCTCCAGAAACATTGGCCGGGACGAATGCGGGACCGGCTGGATCGCGGCAATTCCCGGTTTGCCGGGGAATTCCACGGTAGCTCGTCGCCCCCCTGTCCGGATAATTCCTTAATCTGAATAATATACCATTCCTGTCCCGACGGGACAGAAAATAATATTAAACTTTCCGGCGTCGGAATCGCGAAAGGCCGGAACCGCCGGGCGATTGTTCCGGAGGAGGGAGTGCTCCGATGAAGATTGAAATGGCGTACGGCAAGGAAGGGCTGGCCATCGAGGTTCCCGACCGTAATGTGGTCAAGGTGCTCCGGATGAACGACCGCCCGGTGGTGGAAGACGCGTCTTCCGAGGTCCAGCGCAAAATCGACGCGCCCACCGGTTCGCCCGCGCTGGCGCAGCTTGCCAAAGGGAAAAAGACCGCCTGCATCGCGATCAGTGATATCACCCGTCCGGTTCCCAACAGTGTCATTCTGCCCCCGGTGCTCGCCACCCTGGAAGCAGCCGGGATTCCCCGCGAGGGCATCACCATCCTGGTCGCCACCGGCCTGCACCGTCCCAACGAGGGCGAGGAACTGGTCACCCTGGTTGGCCCTGAAATCCCGAAGAATTATCGTATCGTGAACCATATGGGCCGCGATCTCGGCTCCCATGTCCATCTTGGTGAAACCCCCATCTACAAGGCTCCGGTCTGGGTGGACCGGCGGTTTGTCGAGGCGGAACTGCGCATCGCCACCGGTCTCATCGAGCCCCATTTCATGGCGGGATTCTCCGGAGGGCGCAAGGCGATTTTCCCCGGCATCTGCGCGTTCGAATCGGTGAAAGTGCTTCACGGTCCCGCGCCCATGTCCCATGAACGGGCCGCGGAATGTGTCATCGAAGGCAACCCGGTGCATGCTGAGGCGTTATATGTAGCGAAGCGGGCGCGGGTGGACTTCATCGTGAATGTCACCCTCAATGAGCGCCGCGCCATCACCGGCGTGTTCGCCGGTGATCTGGAGAAGGCCCACGAGGAGGGAATCGCGTTCATGTCCGGCCAGTGCCGGAGTGAGGTGGACGCCCCGGTGGACGCGGTGATCACCTCCGCCGCTGGATTCCCGCTGGATCTCACCTTCTACCAGACCGTGAAGGGAATGACCTCCGCCGCGGGCATCCTCAAAGAGGACGGGGTGGTGGTGATCGCCTCGAATTGCGGAGAAGGCATCGGCAGTCCGGAGTTCACCCGTCTCATCCTGGAAACCGCCGGTATCGATGAATTCGAGGCGGACATCCGGAAGCCCGGTGTATTCACGCTCGACCAGTGGCAGCTCCAGAAATTCGCCCAGGTGCTGCGAAAGCACGAGGTTTGGCTCTATTCCGGGGGCATCCCGAAGGAAACGCAGGAAAAGCTCTTTGTCACCCCGCTCGCGGGCATCGATGATGCGCTGGACCGTATCAAGGCCCGGTTCGGGGAGAACGCCCGGATCGCGGTGATCCCGGAAGGACCGTATGTGTATGCGGCGGTGAAGGGAAAGAAGTCATAAGCGCTTCGCGCGTCATATGCGCTCTGCGAGCGCGTCAGGAGGGGCTTCGCCCCGTCATTTGCTTCGCGTTTTTTCGAGGCGAATCGGAGATAACCGGTTCCTGATGATGGAGGATTGTTCCGTTATGGCCGTGTGCGGATAGCGAGATGATTTCGGTATTACCTGGAGCCGTGGATAGCGAAACGAATTCGAAATTACGCGAAGCGTATGACGCATGCGCAGCATGCCAATGACGCGCGAAGCGCAAATGACCGGGGGTATTTTTGGACAGGGTGGTGGCAATCATTCCCGCGCGGTACGGCTCTACCCGCCTGCCGGGGAAGGCGCTCCTGGATATCGGGGGCAAATCCCTCGTCCAGCGGGTATATGAGCGGACACGTAAGGCGTCGCTGGTGGAACGGGTCGTGGTGGCAACCGATGACCGCCGTATTTTCGAGGCGGTGGAGGCGTTCGGCGGCGAGGCGCTCATGACCTCGACCGAACACCGGAGCGGTACCGACCGGGTGGCCGAGGCCGCGGGAATGACCGGCGGTGAGATCATCGTGAATGTCCAGGGGGACGAGCCGTTCATTCTGCCCGGGGTCATCGACGGCGTGGTTCAACGTATCCTGGAGGATACGGAGATCGTGTGTTCCACCGCGGCGGCGCCCATCACCGAGGAATCGGTCTGGGTCGATCCCAACGCGGTGAAAGTGGTTCTGGACCGCCGGGGGCGGGCGCTCTATTTTTCGCGCTCTCCGCTGCCGTGCTACCGGGACGGCGGTTTCGAGGGCGCGTACCTGCACGCGGGGATATACTGTTTCCGGCGGGATTTCCTGACCCGGTATGCGGCCCTGGAGCAAACCCCGCTCGAACGGGCGGAGAAGCTGGAACAGTTGCGGATGCTGGAGCACGGGTACCGCATCGGGGTGGTAGTAACCGGAGACTGCGCTTTCGGGGTGGACACTCCGGCGGACCTGGAAGCTGCCCGCAGGATGGCGGGGAAATGATTTTCTGATCCATATCGGTATCTCCGGAGAGTCTCCGGATTTTTTATACCGCCGTACCATAATATATACGTCTCTATACGTGGATACGAAGCGCCGAAGTGTTTTTCGGTCTGCGGACCGCGTGATACCCAGCGCTCAATGACGCGGAGCAAATGACGCACGCGCAGCGCGCTTGTGACGGGGCGCAGCCCCATATGACGCGCCATCGGCGCAGATGACTATTTTCTTTTCACATACATTCCGGGAGGAAACGGTGAAATACAGCGGCCCACGGTACATTGTCGTGGTTGGCGGAGTAATGAGCGGGGTGGGAAAGGGCATGGCGACTTCCGCCATTGGCAAGATTCTCACCGAGAACGGCTTTTCGGTCACCGCGGTGAAAATCGACCCATACATCTCCATCGATGCGGGACTCTTCCGTCCCACCGAACATGGCGAGGTATGGGTCACCGATGACGGCGGCGAGATCGACCAGGACCTGGGCAATTATGAGCGGTTTCTGGATACGGACATCCCGAGAACGCACAACATCACCACCGGCCAGGTATACAAGGCGGTCATCGACCGCGAGCGCCGGGGCGAGTATCTGGGCGCAACCGTGGAGTTCATTCCCCATATCACCGACGAGATCAAAAACCGGGTGAAGTCCGCCGCCGATGGGAACGACATTTGTCTCGTGGAAATCGGCGGCACAATGGGGGAATACCAGAACATCCCCTTCCTGTTCGCCATGAAGAGCCTCCAGATGGAAATCGGCATGGAGAACATGATTTTCGTCCTCATCACGTATCTCCCCGTGCCCATGCATATCGAGGAAATGAAGACCAAGCCCACCCAGCAGGCCATCAAGCTCCTCTCGGAAAACGCCATTTTCCCGGATTTCATCCTCTGCCGCGCGCTGAAACCTCTCGACATGATCCGCAAGAAAAAAATCCAGACCTATGCCAACATCTCTTCCGATTATGTCATCAGCGCCCCGGACGCCAAAAATCTCTACGCCATTCCGCTCAATTTCGAGCGTGAGCAGATCGGGCGCAAGATTCTCCGGAAGCTGAACCTGAAAAGCCGCAAGCGTCCCACCTGGGCGCAGTGGAAAGAGTATGTGAACCGCATCGAGAAGCCCCGGCGCACGGTGAAAATCGCCATCGTGAACAAGTACGTGGTCACCGGGTCCTTCAAACTGTCCGACTGCTTCATCAGCGTGAGCCAGGCGCTGGTGCATGCCGGGGCGCATCTCAACGCCGGAGTGGAAATCCACTGGGTGGACGCCAATTCCATCGATGCCGCGCCCAATGCCGCCGAAATCCTTTCCCAGTTCGATGGCATCCTCATTCCGGGCGGGTTCGGCAAGCAGGGTTTCGAGGGCATGATAAAGGCCGCGCAGTACGCCCGTGAGAACAAGGTCCCGTATCTGGGACTCTGTTACGGCATGCAGATCGCCATCTGCGAAATGGCCCGCACCCTCTGCGGGTACGATGAAGCCTGCACCACCGAGAACTGCCCGGACACTCCGCACCCGGTGGTGTCCATCATCGAATCCCAGAAGGAAACGCTCGCCACCAGGGGCTACGGCGGAACCATGCGGCTCGGCGGATACGCGGCGGTTCTTGAGCCGGACAGCCAGATTTTCCGGGCGTACGAGAAATGCGGGCGCATCGAGGCCGACCGTCCGCGCATCGAGAGATACCGCTCCGACCCCGACCAGCAGTACCGCCTCGGCAGGATCGAGGAAGGCGAAGTGGCCGTGGTGGAACGCCACCGTCACCGCTACGAGGTCAACCCGGCCTATATCCCCGAACTCACCGAAAAGGGAATGGTGTTCAGCGGCCGTCACACCCGTGAGGACGGCACCGTGCTCATGGAATACATCGAGCTCCGCGACCACCCCTGTTTCATCGGCACCCAGGGCCATCCGGAATTCACCTCACGTCTCAACCGCCCCAACCCCATGTTCATGGAGTTCGTGAGCGCGGCGGTGGAGAAGGGGAAGAAGTCATAAGCGCGGAGCGCGTCAGGAGCGGCGAAGCCGCGTCAAAAGCGCCTTCGGCGCGTCATTGGCGCTTCGCGCGTCATAAGCGCTTCGCGCGTCAGGAGCGCTTTCGCGCGGGGCGGTGCTCCTCGATTTCATCCGGCCAGCCATCCCGGAATGCATGGCTGTACACACCACCTTCCGCGCTCCGCGCAGCAAATGACGCGCGAAGCGCATATGACGCGCCGAAGGCGCAACTGACGCGCGAAGCGCTTATGACGCGGCTTCGCCGCTAATGACAAGGTTTTTCTCATGCGAAGCGTATTTGATATCTCCGGAATCCCGATGGGGGGTGGCGCGCCGCTGCTTCTCGTGGCGGGTCCCTGTGTCCTGGAATCGGAAGAACTCGCCCGTCGCATGTGCGGCGAGGTGCGGGATATCGCCGGACGCCTCGGGGTCGGATACATCTTCAAATCCTCCTACGACAAGGCCAATCGCCAGAGCTACACCTCCTATCGCGGTCCCGGAATCGAACGGGGCCTGGATATCCTCGCCCGTATCCGCGCGGAGTTCGGGGTTCCGGTGCTCACCGACGTTCATTCGCCGGAGGAGGCCCGGATAGCCGGAGCGGTCGTGGATGTGGTCCAGATTCCCGCGTTCCTCTGCCGTCAGACCGACCTCGCCTATGCCTGCGGGCAGACCGGCAAGCCCGTTTTCGCGAAAAAAGGCCAGTTCATGGCCCCGGAAGACATGGCCTCCACCACGCGCAAGGTCGAGGAAGGCGGTTCGGACCGGGTCGTCCTCGTGGAACGGGGAACCACCTTCGGCTACCATGATCTCGTGGTGGACATGCGCTCCCTCCCGGTCATGCGGGAAACCGGCTGTCCCGTTGTGTTCGACTGCACCCACTCCGTTCAACGGCCCGGCGCGGGCTCCGGCGGCAGCGGCGGCGATCCACGGTTCATCGGGACCCTCGCTCGCGCGGCGGTCGCCGCCGGGGTGGACGGCGTGTTCATCGAAACCCACCCGGATTGCTCCACTGCGCTCTGCGACGCCGCCACCATGCTCCAGACCGACCGTCTGGAGGAGTTGCTGAAGGTGCTCGTGGAGATCGATGGGGCGGTGAAAAGGCGGTAAGGACCGATGGGCACGGAAAACACGACCGAAGACGCGGTCAGGAAGACCAGGATGCATACGCGGTTATCGGCGCTGACCATCATGATCGGATTCGTGCTGATGATCCGTCAAATGTACGCGGATAGCGAGCCGGGCGCTATTCCACTCCTGCTGATTATAGTCGGTATCGGATGGTATGTCGTCACGCGGGTCCGGAGCCGGTCGCAGCGAAAGTGACATCTAGCGCCTCTTTCAGCCGGTTTACCTGCACACGCCTTTGCCCTCACCCGGCCTGCGGCCACCCTCTCCCCCGCGAAATGACGCGCGGGCGAGGGAAAAGAACGCTTCCGGCAAGGCTTTGGAAGGATATGCACGCTCAAGGAGGAGAATTCTTTGTACAGCTTTGAACTCTCTTCCGGCCTGTATTTGAAAAGCCTTCCTTTCCCTCTCGCCCGCGTATCTTTTCGCGTGGGAGAGAGGGCAGGGAGTGAGGGCAAAAAGCGCCCGTAACTCCTCTATCCTCATCCCCCCAGAAACTTGAGTCATGACAAGCTGTAAATGGCGGGGAAGGAAAGACATCCCAAGCCGGGCGGTGATGGCGAAGAAAATACTCTTTACCTGCCACGGTTCATCTGAACCCACATGATCTCTGCTTTTCAATCCTTTTCCCCTTTCCCGGCGGATTCCCCGTTTTCCCCCAAAGAAATCCCTCTTTTCCTTTACTGTCTTTTTCACTATCTTTTCTTCTGATTTCGGGATTCGGGATTCTGTTTTCTTTTACTCAAAGGACCTTTCATGGACAAGTTCATTATAGAAGGGGGGCGTCCGCTCCGGGGGAGAGTCGCCATCGAGGGGGTCAAGAACGCCGTTCTTCCCATGATGTGCGCCGCGCTCATGGCCGAAGAGGGCGTGACCACCCTGAAAAACGTTCCCTACCTGCATGATATCAAGGTGCTCCAGAAGCTCATCGCGGAGCTGGGCGGCGAATCGGCCTACAATGTCGAGGACCGTACGCTCACCATCGACGCCCGCAATGCGCACAACGGGGTGGCCCCCTACGATCTGGTGAAACAGATGCGGGCCTCGTTCCTGCTTTCCGGAGCGCTCCTGGGGCGCTTCGGGGAATTCCGCATTTCTCTTCCGGGCGGGTGCGCCATCGGGGCGCGTCCGGTCAATTTCCACTTGGAGGGGTTCCGGAAGATGGGGGCGCGGGTAATGGACAAGGAGGGCCTGCTCGGCGCGGTGGCTCCCCGTCTCACCGGCGCGGTCATCTGTTTGGATTATCCCTCGCACACCGGGACCGAGAATCTCATGATGGCGGCGGCGATGGCGGAAGGGCTGACTGTCATCGAGAACGCCGCGTGTGAGCCGGAAATCAAGGATTTCGGCAATTTCCTGAACGCCATGGGAGCGAAAATCACCGGCCAAGGCGCTCCCACCATATATATAGAAGGGGTGAAGAAGCTCCACGCGGTGACCTGGCGGCCCATACCCGACCGTATTGTCACCGGGACGTTCATGTGCGCGGCGGCCATCACCGGCGGCGAAATCGAGTTGGAGGGTGTCGAGACCGCCGATATCCGCATGGCCATGGAAAAGCTCCGGGACATGGGCGTGGAGTTTTCCAGCGTGGCGGAAGGTGTCATTCGGGTCCGTGGGCCGGAGCGTCTGAAAGCGGTGGACATCACCACCATGCCGCATCCGGGGTTCCCCACCGACCTCCAGCCGCCGTTCATGGCCTGTCTGGCGATGGCGGACGGCGTTTCACTGGTTCATGAGACAGTTTTCGAAAACCGGTTCATCCATGCGGCGGAACTCAATCGCATGGGCGCATGCATACGGGTGGCGGGTGACAAGGCCATCGTGGTGGGAGTCCCCAAGCTGGTGGGCGCGCCGGTGATGGCTTCCGACCTCCGGGCGGGAGCGGCGCTGGTGCTGGCCGGGCTCGCCGCACGGGAATCCACGGTGCTCGACCGGGTCTACCATGTAGACCGGGGCTACGAAAATCTGGAATCCAAGCTCCGCTCGCTCGGAGCGAAAATCACCCGGAGAACCGGCCGTGACGACGACTGATCTGGAATCCCGTCTGGCCGGGGTGAAACTGGTGGCCATGGACGTTGACGGCACATTCACCAATGGCACGCTCTATTACGACCATGAGGGAAATGTCATGAAGGGGTTCGCCTCGCGCGACGGCCTCGGAATCGACCTTCTGGGACGGGCGGGAATTCCCCGTGGGTTCATCACCGGACGACGGGACGCCTCCACGGAAATCCGCGCCCGCTATCTCAAGGTCGATTTCTACCGTTGCGGGGTGGGGGACAAGGCCGCTGTGCTCCGTGACCTCTGCGGCGAGTACGGGATGGCGCTTTCGGAAATCCTCTACATGGGTGACGACCTCAACGACTATACCGCATTCGAGGTCGCCGGGGTCGCGGTCGCGGTCGGAGATTCCTGCGAGGAGATCAAACGGGCGGCCCATTATGTGACCGCCGCTCCGGGCGGACAGGGCGCGGTTCGCGAAGTGGTTGATCTGCTGCTGAAAGCCAAAGGGTATGACCTCGTAGCTCTCTGGAAAACCGGAAGCGACCGTCCGGTGGGGCAGCAGTAACAGTAAAAGAAGTCAGGAGCGCCTGCGGCGCGTCATTTGTGAAAGGAATTATCCGGACCGGTTGCGGTTGAGCGGACAAAGCAATGTACTCTGTCTGAACCCGAGAGGTGTGATGAAATGATCGAACGACTGCAACTGGAGAACTTTACCGCTTTTACAAAGCTGGATATCTCCTTTTCTCCGGGGATCAATATTTTCGTTGGAGAAAACGGGACCGGGAAGACGCATGTTTTGAAAGTGCTGTATTCTTTTCTTTTTGGGGATCGTGACAACCCGAGTGATGAAGCATGGAAACATATTTATTATCGCAAAATGTTGGATGTTTTCATGCCATTCCCTAAACATTGGGATTCTCTTCTGAAAAAAGGGAATGATGCCTCGTCTTTGGAAGTTATCGTTACGTACAATGGCAAATCACATTCAGTTCAGTATGATATAAAAAGAAGTCCAAGTCCCGGTCCTTTTCAAACTGGAAATGATTTCCCCATTATTGATGAAAATCCTGTTCTTATTCCGGTGAATGAGACGCTCACAAATACTCCGGGTTTGCTTTCACTGTATGCCGAACGTGAGATATTCATGTCGGAAGTATATCCAGACCTGATATATAAGGTGTTTTTACCCAAAAAAAGGGAGATCGCGCCTTCCTACGCTGAACTATGCAAAAAGCTTGAGTATCATATGGGTGGGAGTGTTTTTAGTCGTGAAGAACACTTCTACATTCATGGAATAAAGTTTGATCTTGAGTTTTCGTTGTTGGCGGAGGGATTGAAAAAGCTTGGCCTCTTGTGGGTTCTCCTCCAGAACGGCAGTCTGGACAAGGGTTCCGTTCTCTTCTGGGACGAGCCGGAAGCGAATATGAATCCTTCGCTGCTGAAAGTGATCATCGAAGTCCTTCTCGAACTACAGCGCAACGGGGTCCAGATATTCATCGCGACCCACAACTATATTGTACTGAAGGAATTCGACATCCAGAAAACCGTGGATGACCGTGTCCGCTTCTTCTCGTTCATGCGTGGTGAGAATGATATTTCCGTGCAGTACGGCGAAAACTACCTGGATATCGTTCCGAACAAAATTTCCGAAGCATACACGGAGGTATATAACAAGGAAGTTCAAAGGAGCCTCGGAGGGAAGAATTGATGCCGTTTGCACTGGAATCCGATATCCGCATAGACTTCCCGACTGCGCTTTCGGTGCGGAAATTCGATGATTCACCGATTTGCGAACTCAGCTATTGTATGAGTTCTGTCGATTTCATCGTTGAACTACCGGAGAAAATATTCTTTATCGAAATCAAAGATCCGGATGATCCGAATGCCAAGGAGAAGAGCAGACAAGAGTTCATTGAAGAGCTGACGTCCGGTGACAAGCTTCGAAACAAGCTCAAAGTAAAATGCCGGGACAGCTTTTTGTACGAATACTGCATGGAGAGAATTCATAAACCGATCCATTACTGTGTCATCCTTGGTCTTGAGAGTCTTTCGGACCCCGATTTGCTGACCCAGTCCGATCTTCTGGCGAAATATATCCCTGTTTCCGGTCCCGTTGCCGAACCTTGGCGGAAAAGCTTTATCCAGAGCAGCCATATATTCAGCATTCGGTCCTGGAATGCCATTTTCAAGGATTTCCCCATTACGCGTATCAGCAAAAATCACAATTAGGTGCAATACGGTTTGTTTTTAGCCGAAAAGCGAATAGTTCTCAACCACGAAAGACACGAATAATGAGTGTTTCACAGGGGAGTTTTCGTGATTTTCGTGTCTTTCGTGGTTAAATGCACGGTATTGCAATGAGGGGGGAGCGTTTTTTTATGCGTAAATCAGTTCTGTTTCTCGTCGCCGGTCTGATCTCGGCCACCGTCGTCTTCGCCGCGCCGCCGGAATACACCGCCATGAAAGCGGGCTGCAAAATGGTGATGGACGGCATTCTTGATGAACCCGCCTGGCAGAAGGCCCAGCCGGTCAGCGCGTTCCAGTTCGCCTGGTACGAGTCGGGAGAGAAGGAAATGACCGAGGCCAAGGTGGTTTGGGACAACGAGCGCATCTATTTCGCGTTCAAGGCCGATGACAAGTACATCTGGGCCGATCATTTCAAACCCAACGATCCGGTTTCCGCGGACGACTGCGGCGAAGCGTTCATCGCTCCCGCGGGATACGGCCCCGGGCGTCTGGATTACATCAATTACGAGATCAACTGCATCGGCACCTGGAAAGTCGGATACCATGCCGATTCCCGTAAAAAGGTGCTCCCCAGTTGGCAGGACCCGTGGGGCATCGAGATCGGGCGCTATATCAAAGGCACGGTGAACAAGGACGACGACATCGACGAGGGCTGGGTGCTGGAATTCTCCATACCCTGGTCGCATTTCAAGGAGTTCGGGGCCAAGTTCCCGCCGAAAAACGGCCAGGTCATCTATCTGGGCCTGCACCGTACCGGCGGAAAGACCAATCTCCAGTACAGCCAGTGGGCGCCCTCCACCACGGAGAAGCCCCAGTTTCACTCGCCGAAGGATTTCGGGAAGGTGACCTTTTCCACGAAAGTGCTGAAGTAGTGCTTTTTCAACTGGAAGTGCAGGGGTAAATCTTTGGTTTGCTGGCTTCGACAGGCTCAGCCAGCGGGCCAAGCTCAATACGGTTTATTTTCGCTGAAAAGCGAAAAGCTTTCAACCACGAAAGACACGAAATACACGAAAAATGAGTGTTTCACAAAGTGAAATTTCGTGATTTTCGTGTCTTTCGTGGTTAATTGAACCGTATTGAGGCTAAACTCAACCAGCGGACACTGAGCCTGTCGAAGTGTCGAAACACAGATCACGCAACGGTATTGACTTGACATTCCAGTAATCGCAGTGATCGCGTCCTCGCGCCGTGGAATGGCGCGGGGTTCTTGAACGGTTCCAGGAGAAAGGGGAGAATATGCGGTTGAGGATTTTCGGCATGCTGATGATTTTGGGGGGGGTGGCCGCGACCGCTTTCGCAGCGCCGCCGGAATACACCGCCATGAAGGCGGGCTGCAGGATGGTGATGGACGGCGTTCTCGATGAACCCGCCTGGCGGAAGGCCCAGCCGGTGGGGCCGTTCGTGTTCCCGTGGTACGAGTCCGGCGAGAAGGAGCAGACCGAGGCCAAGATTGTCTGGGACAACGAGCGCATCTACTTCGCGTTCACATGCGATGACAAGAATATCGCCGCGGAATATTTCACCCCGAACAGTCCGGTGTCCCGCGATGACTGCTGCGAGGCGTTCATCTGCCCCGTGCCGGAAGGTTCCGAGCGTCTGGACTACATCAATTACGAGATCAACTGCCTCGGCACCTGGCTCACCGGATACCATGCCAAGTCCCGTAATGCGGATCGCGGGCGCTGGGAAGACGGCCACCTGGTCATCGGGCGCTACATCAAAGGCACGGTGAACAGGGACGACGACATCGACGAGGGCTGGGTGCTGGAATTCTCCATACCCTGGTCGCAT
>CAYRTQ010000055.1:0-2764 GCA_964426865.1 uncultured bacterium | reverse complement strand
TTCAAGGAGTTCGGGGCCAAGTTCCCGCCGAAAAATGGCCAGGCCATTTATGTGGGCCTCCATCGCTGCGGAGGGAAAACCAACGCCCAGTACAGCCAGTGGGCGCCTTCCCAGACGGAGAAGCCCAATTATCACCGTCCCCAGGATTTCGGAAAGGTTACGCTCTCCTCGAAGGTTCTGAAGTAAACGGAGGCGTTGCGGAAAAATGTGTTGCGAACGGGGGCCCGGTTTCTGCCGGGCCTTTTTACATTCCGGCAGATTGTCTGGATCGACGGGATCGAGCGCTCATTTTTACGGCGCCCGCGCCCATTGGCCGGGCGGGGTCGAAGCCAAAGGGAAATCCAATGGTTGCACGCGTGGCGCTCGCGGAATGCAAGGAGACTTTTGGCCGGGGTCCTTTTTATGCGTTTTTCCCGGAACTCGACCGGGAGAAGGTCGTCCGGAGAGGCCGCCCCGGTTATTTTGCCCTGTGGGTCGTCAAATTGTATTGACAGGAGAGGTAAACGGGGTATATTTTCGAAATATCGACCAAGAAATTTCCTTGTTCGATGATGTATGGCAAGGCAGCCCTGTATGACCCGGTAATCCCTTTTCCGGTATACGGTAACGACCGCCGGTGAAGGACGTGCAAATGGAGGTTGCCGGGGAGGGAATGCGGCTTCGTTTACGGGAGTGTCCGGGGCAAGCATGGAATTGCCGGGAGACGCGTACCGTAATATTAGGATTTTTTGCCCTTTTTTCCTTGATTATCACTATGGGGTATATTATTATTCGTTGTTGTGATTTTTCTATATTTTGTTGAGTACTCAGGCGATCAGTACATAGCACTCCGGTAGAGGAGAAGGCGGGTCAACACGAATGCAATCATCGGACAATGTGGTAAATCGAATCATTGATCTTGATACGCTGGCCGAGCGTATTCGCGCCCGGGCCCGCGAAGAGGCGGATGCGGTTCGCGCCGAGGCGCAGCGCCGCCTTGCGGAGGAACGGGCGGAACTCGACCGTCGGACTTCCGCGCGGATCGCGGCGATCGAGGCGGATGCCATAAAGAAGCGTAATGTGGAAATCGAAGCGGTTCGTAAAGAGCATGCGGGCCAGGCCAAGGCGGTGGAGAGCGTTTCTCCGGACCGTATGGCGCGGGTGGTGGACATGGTTCTCGCCCGGATAAAGGGAGCGGCCGAATGAGTATCGAGCGAATGCAGAGTATTGCCCTGCTGGCGCCCGCGAGTTCCCGCGACCGGTTCATCGATTGGCTCTACGACCAGCGCGAGGTGCATCTCGAGGAATTCCGGGAAACCCCCGATACCTGGTGCGAGCGGTTCTGTTCTCTGGATGGAGACCCTTCCGGGATCGAACTCCGCATATCACGGTTGCAAGGGGCGGTGGATTTCCTTCGTGAGGCGCACAAACGGCCCGCTGATTTCATCGAGGGCCTGTTTCCGGTAAAGATGCTCGCCACACGGCAGGAGTTGGACGACGCGGTAGGCGCGGTGGACGCCGATGCTCTTGCCGCGGAGTGCCAGCGTTTGCAGGACGCCATCGAGGGCGCCCATGAGAAATGGGAGCGGCTGCAATCCGAACGCGACCGTCTCCGTGAACTCGACTTTCTGAAAGTTCGCATCGGGGACCTCCGGACGCTCCGTCATGTGAACATGCATCTGGTTTCGGCGGTCGGTCAAGGCCAGAAGGACTTCGTCGGGGACAACCGTCTGGGTGACGATATCTTCGTGGAGTCGGTATCCGGATTCGGCAACGGGGTGACCTATGTCATGGCGGCCCTGAAAGCCGCGGAAGACCGTGTCCAGGAGGTCATCAACGATTACGGCCTCCGGGAGATCGCTCTCCCGCCGGTTGAAGGGACCATCGCCGAGGAACTGGCGAGGGTGGACGCCGCCCTGGAAGAAGCGCGCCTTCAGGAGAAAACGGTCCGAGAGGAGGCGAAGGAGCTTTCCAAAAAGTGGGTGGGCAAGGCGGAACTTGCTCTCGCCTGGGAGGAAAGCGAACGCACCCGTATTCTCCAGCAGACCTTCATTGTGAGTTCGCCCCATGTATTCGCTGTCAACGGGTATATCCGGGCCAACCGTCTGGAAGATTTCCGCGCCCGCATGGAGCGGGAGTTCCCGGGGGCGGAACTGGAACTGGTGGCCCCCGAGTCCGGTGCGGAACCCCCGGTGAGCGTGGCCTGGAACAATTTGCTGCGCCCGGCGGGGCTTCTGGTCAAGATGTTCGGCCTGCCCAGTTACCGGGGGATCGATCCGACCTCGTTCCTCACCCTCACCTTCCTTGTATTCTTCGGCATCTGCTTTGGAGATGTCCTCTACGGGGTCATGCTCATCAGTCTCGCCGCATGGTTGAAAAAGCGCTTCCGCGGCCAGCGGGGCTTGGTGGAGTTCTTCCGGCTTTTCACCTACTGCGGGGTGAGTACGGTGATATTCGGCGTGCTGATGGGAAGCTGGGCCGCCGATCTGAGCAAGTATTTCGGAGAGGGGAATCCGGTGGATGCGCTTCGCCTGAAACTCACCCTTCTCGATCCCCTTGCGAAGCCGGTGGTCGCTCTCGGAATCGCGGTTGGAATCGGTGTGCTGAATCAGTTCTATGGCATTTTCATGCGGTTCCTGCGTGATGCCCGGCGCGGTGCCGATAACGCCCTGATTGGCGGCAAACAGCGGCACGCCCGGATGGCCGAGATAGGTGGACCACTCCCAGTCCACCGGGGCCAGCGGCAGCAGCACGCCATCGGCCTTGCGGGCGAACCATTCGAGCG
>CAYRTQ010000054.1:11118-17225 GCA_964426865.1 uncultured bacterium | reverse complement strand
TCAGCGCCCGACATTGGCTGAGCGTCTACCGCTGGCTGAGCGTGTCGAAGCCAGCCAACGAAAGATTCCACCCTGCATCTTCCGGCTGGCAGAGCATTCTGTATCTGATTTTATAAACAAGGGAGGCCGCTGGTGTTCGTAAATGTGATTGGCGTGGCGCGGCGTGTGAGTCCGGCGTTGTCTTTCATTATTCTCATGGTCTTCGCAAGCGGCCTTCAGGCAGCGGAAAAGCCCGCCCGATCGGGGCTTGCCGACATCGTCACTCCCGGAACGAAACCCAGACTCCTCCACGACGGCAAGACACAAAAGCCCAATCTCACGTTTACCGAGGGACCCTCCTGGCTGGATGGCCGACTCTACTTCTCCAATTACTATATTTTCTGGAAAAAATGGAGAAGCGTCAGAGAGGGCGGCCCCATGGTGATGGACCCGGACGGCGCGTTCCGCATTCTCAATCCGGAGATGCAGACCTGCGGCGCCATTCCGTTCGGGAATGGCAACCTGGCGGCCTGCGATCTTCTGGAAGCCCGGATCATTGAGATGACTCCGGATGGAAAAATGGTGCGAGTGCTCGCGGACTCTTTTGAGGGGACGCATCTCGATGGACCCAACGATATCGTTTCCGATGCGAAAGGCGGATTATATTTCACCGAGCCCCGGAGCAGCGCCAAACGGACGAAGAATCTCCCCGGAACCGCGGTATTCTATCGCAATCCACAGGGAAAGCTCCTCCGGGTAACCGGCTGGAACGAGTATGAATTTCCCAACGGCTGTATTCTGAGCCCTGACGGGAAACGGTTGTATCTCAACTGTTCGGTGAGTTGGTTCGTCTGGGTGTACGATGTCCGTGTGGACGGTACGCTCGCAAACCGCCGCAAGTTCGCCGAACTCGAACCGCCCAGGGGGGAACGCCGCGGAAAACGGAGCAACGCGGACGGAATGACCGTGGATACGCGGGAGAACATCTATGTTGCCACTCCGGCGGGGGTCCAGGTGTTCAATTCCTCCGGTTCGCCGCTCGGAATCATCGAGTTTCCCAAGGGTCCCTCGAATTGCATTTTCGGGGGAGCCGACATGAAAACCCTCTACGCCACCTGCCGTGACTGTATATACTCCATACGCACGAATGTGACCGGACTCTCGTACCCGCCCCGTTGATCAGTCCGGAACGGGAAGGTGTACATGGAGTACGCCGCTCCGCATATCCATATCAGAATAAGGCATATTGCCAGGATTCGACGTCCTTTTCTCCCCAGCATGGGAGGGCGATCAATGTCGGACCATGTCTCCAGCGCGGTGGCAAGAACGGTAAACCAGGCCGCTCCCGCGGCGTACCCGCCGAGCACGTCCGAAGGCCAGTGGACCCCCAGATAAATCCGTGACAGGCCGATGCCAAGGATGACCATGATTCCCAGGATGACCGGGAGGGTCTTGATCAGGATGCTTTTCCCCTCACGGTGCAGTATCCAGGCCAGCGCGGCGTAAAAGGAGAACGCCACGAAGCTGTGCCCGCTGGGGAAACTGAATGTATGGGTGATGGTCAGGGCGTCGTAAATCGGCGGTCTCGGGCGATGAATGATCAGTTTCAACACGGCGAGCGCCAACGCTCCCCCCGCGACGGAGACGATCAGTGCGGAAAGCTGGTACCACCGTCTCAGCACGAACAGGTACGCGGAAAGGCATATCATCCCGAGTGTCACGGTCGAGAAATTGCCCAGGGTGGTGAAAAAGACGGCGAGTTTGGTCAGAAAGGGGGTGCGGTGAGCGGCAAAAATCATGTGGATGGAATAGTCCGAGCGGAAAAGAACCTCACGGTCCGCAAGGTCTTCCATGACACTGTAGAACAGCCACATGAACAGGAACGTCAGCACCGCCCCGATGGTGACATGAAGGCCGAATTTTTCATCACGGGCGAATCTGGTCCGTATCGCCCCGGCGAGTCGGAAGCGAATGCGTTCGAACATGAAATGCTCTCTGGTTGATTCGGATGGCAAAGTGGAAATGCGGAAGAAAAGGGGGGCATGAGGGATTCATGTCCCCCTTTTCCTGTTATCCTTCGGGTGACAAAAGCGGAATGATGCAGTATGTAATGCCGGATGCGTCCCGGCTTCTTCGGCTCCCGAATTCCATTCATCGCCTGGCCAAGGCGGCGCGGTGTGGTCAGGCTCCGGTGATGCCGATGGGCGGATTGGTCATCCATTTCCCGCGGGTGAAATCAGGGAAATCCACCGGCGCGCTCTTGTTCGCCACCGACTTCTCGGTCAGGGCGGATATGACGCTCCAGGTGGCGGCGTCGTACACATCCTGCGGGGTCTGGGTACGCTCCCGGACCGCCTTGATGAACTGGTGCATCTCGATATAGTCTCCACCGCCGTGCCCGTAGCTCTGGGCGGTTTTCCCCAGGTCCTTCCACATGGGATGCTCGAACTCCTTGTCGTAGGCCGCGATATCCTCCCACACATCTTTCTTGGGGCTGCGGCCCTCGATGTATATCTGGTTGAGCGTTCCCGAATACAGACCTTTGGTCCCCTGCACCCGGAAAATCAGGACCGTTATGGGTTTTGATGAGCGTGGTATTGATGTCCCCCAGTGCGTATTCCATTTTCGCATTGGGATGGTCAGGTCCGAATTTCTCCCGTATTTCGTGATTCATGCCCCGTGACCTGGTGCTGATGGACACCAGGTATTCGAACCGGTCCCCGCGGTTGATATCGAACCACCAGGCGATGGGGCCGATGGGGTGGGTGGGATAGAGATTTCCGTTGCGGGTCACCGAATGACGACCCCGCCAGCGCAGGTTGCCCTTGTCGTCGAACTTTACGAACCGGACATCATGCTGGTATCCCGCCTCGGCGTGCAGCAGTTCGCCGAAAAGGTTCTGACGGATCATGGCGAGTATCATCATGACATTACGGAAATAATTCACGTTTTCGAACATCATGCAGGGCGCCCCGGTTTTCTCCGAAGTTTCCACGAGCTGCCAGCAGTCATCCACGGTCACCGCGGCGGGAACCTCGACGCCGGCGTATTTGCCCGCTTTCATGGCGGTTACCGCTATGGGCGTGTGCCATTCCCAGGGAGTGGCGGTGATGACCGCGTCGAGGTCGTTGCGGTCGCAGAGGCGTTCGAAATCGCGCGGCCCGCGGGAATACCCTTCCGGGCGTTTGCGGCCCTTGTCCGCCACGTTCTTCAGGGAGCGTTCCAGGTTGACGGTGTTTATGTCGCAGATGGCGGGGATTTCCACTCCCGGAATGTCGAGGAGGGTTTTTACGATTCCGGTCCCGCGGTCGCCCACGCCGACCACACCCACCCGAACCACTTCCTTCTTTTGGGCCTGCGCCTCGACCGCGCCCAGGGCGGCGGCTCCCAGCGCCACGGCGCTGCTCGTTTTGATGAAATCGCGGCGGTTCACGTCGTTAGACATTCATTCCTCCCTCTTTCCCGGAACAGTGTGGGTTCTCTCTATGCAACCGCGTTCAGTATTTCCGTAATGGCCTGTACGTCCAGTTTCACCGGATTGTTCCCGTTTCCAGCCGCTTTCGCGATGGATTCGATATCGGAACCCACGACCCCGTAATCGCCCAGACGCGGCATCCGGAGCGCGGCGCTCCATTCCTCCAGACGCTCCAGGAGGAGGTCGCAGCCAAGATCGCGGCCCGCATCGGCACGGCCTGAGAGCAGGCGACCCACCCGGGCGATCTTTTCCAGACGGGCTTCGCCTTCGGAACCGAGTTTCCGCAGACGGTCGATGGTCACCCGGTTCGCCGGAGCGAGAAGCGTACCGCATACCACGCCGTGGGGTATGGGAAAGCGCCCGCCGATGGTGGAGGCGAGACCATGCACGACCCCCAGCCCGGCATTGGCGAGAGTAATCCCGGAAATCATGGCGCCATAAGCCATTGCCGTCCGCACCTCAAGCGAATCCGCACCATCTCCGGCACAGGGGATCAGCGCATCTTTCACCCGTTCCATTCCGCTCCAGGCCAGCGCATCAGTCAGTGGAGAGGATTTCGCCGAAATGTAGGACTCCAGCAGTTGGGTGAACGCGTCCATTCCGCAGGCGGCTGAAACATCGGCGGGGCAGGAAAGGGCCAGTTCCGGGTCCACGACGGCATAATCCGGGATGAGCGCCTCGTGACGGAGAGATTTTTTGAATCCTCCGGGACCGGGACGGCTCATGACCGCGTTCTTGGTGGCTTCGCTTCCGGTGCCCGCGGTGGTCGGGACCGCGATGAAGGGGACCTTGCGTCCGTCATGTTTCCGTCCGGTTCCCACTCCCTCCAGGTATTCGAATACCGAAGAGTCCTGAAGAAGCATGGCGGATATCGCTTTCCCGGTGTCCACAACGCTTCCGCCCCCGACCGCGATCACCACGGATATTCCCCGGTCACGGTATTCGGAAACCGCGTTGTCCACCACTTCGGGCGAGGGTTCACCCGCTACGGATATGGATTGCCATTCGATATTCCGTTCGCGGAATGCATCCACCATCCGGGTATACCGCTCCGACCGTGCAAAGGATTTCCCGCCGAGCACCACCAGTGCTTTCTTTCCGAACCGCGCCGCGATATCCGTTGTCTCCGCGCACCTTCCCGCGCCGAACCGTATGCGCGGCGTTCCGCTGAAATCAAAAGAACCTGTCACCATCCACTCCTGTCCTCGGGAACGATAACCCGGTGGGGAACGCCCTCACGGGGCTTCGCCATCCAGGGGCCAACCGTATCCCGCCACTTTTTGTAATGTTCGGTTTCCTTGTGGCTCACGGCGGCTTCGTCCGACTCGTACGCTTCATAGAGCAGAAAACGGCATGGATCGGCGGCGCACTGGAGGAAATCGAACCGCATGTTTCCGGGTTCCTTCACCGAGTTCCGGTGGTTATCCACCGTGGCCCGGATAAAATCCTCCCTGTGTTCCGGTTTCACATATACAGTCACCGTGGTGACGATCATCGATCATCTCCTGTGAAATAAAGGTTCAGCAAGGCAAGGGCACAGGGACTCCCAAGAAATCAAGGGATGTAGAAAAGGAGAACTTCCCCCTTTGCGCCGTATGCCTTTGTGACTTTGCGCTTGTCTTTATCCATTCTCGCAAATCTCACGCACGAGGCGACGATAATAACAGAAATGCTCGAATGGAATATCCGGCGGGGCTTCGTGATCGAGTGTCGGGATGTATCCGCCCGATTCCAGCATGGGTGGAATGATGGAATGGACTTCATCCTCGATGTCCTTCTTCGTGAGCGCCAGTTTCCGCTTGTCGATACCGCCCCAGATGACCAGATTCCGGCCATACTTACGGCGCACCTCGCGCACATCCATACCCGCCTGGACCTCGAAGGGGTACATGCCGGTGACGCCCAGTTCCATGAATAGCGGAATGAGTTCCCCGACATTGCCGTCGCAATCGACCATGAAGAAGGGAACGCCGTGAGCGCGGAAATGGTCGAGCACCCGACGGTAGGGCTCCATCATGAATCGCCGGAAGAAATCCGGGGAAATGAGCGAGCCGCCGCGATACGCCATATCCTCAAAAAAATGGATGCAGTCGGGAGTGACATCACGGAGCAGGGGCGTGGTGAGCCGTATGAGAAAATCGGCATAGAAATCCATCATCTCCCGCACCCATTCCGGATCATCGTAGAATGCCATCACCAGCTTTTCGAATCCCACCCATTCCCGTATGGGTCCGAAGAATCCCACCGTTCTTCCCGAGCCGAAATGGATGGGATACTCCCGCTTTTGCAGTTCGGCGAAATGGATATCGCGGAACAGGGGATACCGTGACGGCGAATCCGGGTCCAGTTTTTGCGCGAACTGGCGGAAACTTGCGCGGTCGGTCACCGGGAAGCCATAGAAAAAGGGTATGGATCGGCTGCTCCGGGAGAGCTTGACCTTCACCCCGCGCCAATCGACCTTGATGATATCCTCGCCGGTTTCCTCCACGACTTCCTCGGGAAACACCGGGAGGATATCCTCCTCCACTCCGGTGCTGTCATACCGGTCAAATCCGAACCATGTGGTGAAATCGGCGTGTTTGGGATATCCCTCGGTGCGCCAGCGATCCACGGTTTCCGGCCAGGGGGACATTTCACGGTAGGGGGGGCGATC
>CAYRTQ010000054.1:0-11052 GCA_964426865.1 uncultured bacterium | reverse complement strand
GAAAGCCAATTATGTTGTTCAAAAAGGCAAACGGCAATAAAAATGATACGATATTGCTTTCTTGCACGCCAGGGAAAACATACAAGGAGGCCTGTTCGATCTCTGGGGAGAGTGGGCGCGAAAGCCTGACCCTACAGACAGCAGCGGTTCAATACCCCGGAATCCATACCGGGAGCGTGGCGCTTACCCCAAACCGGGGTTCCCGCCCGACAACTCCATTTTTCAACAGGCCTGTTTGCATGTTCGTATGATTTCATATTTGGAAAATAAGCGTGAAACGGGGGACGTACAAGCGGAAAAGACATATCTGGAATGATTACAGGGGAATCCATGCAGTAATGAACTCAGAAAGGCAGCTTGTTCGAACACCGCGAAAGAATTATGCTGCTTCCGACCGATGGTCGAAGAAAATAAAATACCAAGCAAGGGCGGTTTCCGCTATTTTAGCGCCGATGCAAGCGGTGCGGACGATTCTCAAGCGGTTTTTCTGGAGCCGTCTCATTGAATAACGAGAAGGGGAATGGATGCAGCCGGTAGCGGTCCGGGAGCGACAGGAGTCGCTCCCGGATGATATCGCGAAAACAGTACTTTACCTGCCGTAAAGTTTCACTCCGACTTTCGCCGCCACCTTCTCGATATACGCCTTCGCTTCGATGAGTTGTTCGGCGGGGACATGCTCGGGAAGAAGCGTGCGGGGCCATTTCATGCGGCTCAGGCGGACCAGGTAGGTCTCGTAGTCCATGACCCCCCGTCCGGCGCAGACCTCCTGGACATGCACGGTCTGCTGGTCGGGAATGATATAGGTATCCTTGGCATGGGCGCCGAGGATCTGTTCACCGAGCAGATCGAAGCACTCATTCAGCAGTTCCGTGGTGTGGTAATAGTTGGCGAGCGAGCACATGTTGACCGGGTCGAGATTGACCAGGCACCGCTTGTCTCCAACATCCTCCATGAGCCGCTTATGCGCTTTCGGGCCATCGATGTTCGTGGTCACCTGGGCTTCCATTCCGATACCGGCCTTGCAGCCCGAGGTATCCCTGAGCACCTGCCGGACTCCTTCCACCAGCGTCTTCCAGGTTTTTTCCGACCAATTTTCCGGGGTGACATTGAAAAAATCCTTGGGGTCGAGACTTCCCGAAATGGTGCCGACCATGGGACAGCCGATCTTGTCCGCGGTTTCGATGCACATGGCGAGACTCTTGAGATTCTTCTGACGGGTGGCGGGATCGGGGTGGAGCATGTTCGTGTAGCCGCCGACCTCGAATATCACGACATCGTGCTGCTTGAGCGCGGCCCGCAGCTCGCGGAGTTGCGAGTCCTTCATGGTATTCCAGGGCTCGGGCGAGGTGACCGCACCCGCGTACCCGTTTTCGCGAAGTTTTCTGACCGTGTCCGCGACCACTTCATTGCCGTAACCGAAATATCCGCCAAGACGAATGGGAGTGGGGCCCGGCTTGAGGTCCCGAACGAGCTTTTCGTCCGGTCCCGGATTCCAGGCCAGGGCCTCGCGGGTCGATGATCCAAGAACCAGTCCTGCGGAAAGCGCGCCCAAACGGAGCGCCTGACGGCGGGTTACACGGTGTGTCATGGTTCCTCCTCGGTATATTTTTATTGACAGGGCGACGATGATTGAGAATAATACATACCGCGATATCGCTAATCCAGTAAAATTTGTCTCGGATTATGACCCTTGGACATATTTTCCGCTCATAATGATCACACATCCGGACGCCGTCTTTTCTGCACAGTACTCATTCCCTGGAGCGAAAAATAAAGTGAACCTTGCGTGGCGCTTTCCTGTCTCATGTAACAGAAAGATAAAGGGACTCCCGAGACCAGGTACGGCAATCCGTTTTACATAAAGCAGACGCTCTTCCGTGGTGACACGGACCGGGCGGATACGATTCGGCGATTCAGACGCCTGCTTTTTACAAATGGAAGCGGCATGGGTACATTCCAGGAAGATGACCGGCAGTTGGTTGAGCGCTTGCGGCAAGGCGACCCCGGGGCGGTCGATGCGGCGGTCGAGAAATACAAGCGGCAGCTCTTTGCCTTCATCCTCCGCATGATCGAGGATCACGCCACCGCCGAGGACATTTTCCAGGAAACCTGGCTGCGGATGATCCGCTCCATCGGGAATTTCCGGGGAGATTCGCTCCTTTCCACCTGGCTGTTCCAGATCGCCCTGAATCTCTGCCGGGACAGTATCCGCAAGAAAAGCCGAGAGCATTTCGTTCCGCTGGAAGACGTGGAACCTTTGCAATGCGATCCCGGAGTGGATCCGATAAAGATGCTCCAGGCGGAACAGGTGCGGAAGATGGTGGATGAACTGCCGGTGAAAATGCGCGAGGTCGTGATACTCCGGTACTTTCATGATCTGAGTGATCAGGAGATCGCCTCGGTGGCGAGTTGTCCGTTGGGAACGGTAAAAACCCGCTTCCATCGGGCGATCAAGATTCTCTCGAAGAAGTGGGAACTCCGTAACAAATAGATGCATGGAGAAGGGAATGTGTATGGATTTACTCGATGAAAAGGAATTGCGGTCGTTCCTGAACGCATGGAAGGTCCCCGAACCCGGTGAGGCGCTGCTGGAAAGAACCCGGAGCCTGATGCGGGTCGAAATGGCGAAACAGGCCCGGACCGCTCCGGCGGTGCAACAGCATCCCTGGTTCCTGGCCGTGATCGGGCTGGCGCTGCTTCTGACCGTGAACCTCTTTTACATGCTCACCATGGGGTCGATCCTGAGGCTGACGCTCCCGCCCGTATTCGCCACGTACCTGTCCCATTCCCTGGTGGCGTTCTCCGCGGCGGAATTCAGCCTTATTGCGGGAATTCTCATGGTGGTCTTCCTCAAGCATGTCCAGCTTTCCGGCGCGGGAACGGGGGAACGCGGCATGGCGCACGGCATGCGGTAACCGCCCCGCTTCCGGGCCGCCGCTGGCGTCCGGGGAGCGCGTTTGCCGTCGGGATGGTTTTGCCGGAAGCGTTCATTCGCAGGATTCACAGGAGTGTATTTCATGGAAACGGAAGAAATGAAACAGTGTCCATACTGCACTGAGATGGTCAAGGCGGAAGCTTCCCGCTGCCGGTATTGCGGCAGCGCTTTGGAAAAGGCTGATTCGGGCGGATATGCCCACGACGGGCGTTACTGGCGGAAGGTGAGGGAGGGGAAGAAGGTGGCCGGGGTCTGTACCGGTCTGGCCGGGCAGTTCGATTTGCCCATTCTCATTCTGCCGCTCCGGGCGGCGTTCATCGTCACCACCTTTCTCGGAATGTTCGGGCTGATCCTCTATATACTTTTGTGGCTGCTGATGCCCGCCCCAGACCGGAAGGGAGAAACCGTCCCGGGAAACGACGCTTCCATGTTGGGGAATACGGGAGTCCCGTACGGTTCCGCGGGTGTTCCGACGGGGGGAGTGGCATGAGCGGTGAAACGCTGCAAGGGGGAAGGGTTACCGTGTGGAATTCCGGAAATGAAATGCCCGGAAAGGAGATCATGATTCATGAATAACGAATGTATGAAAAAATGCCCGTACTGCGCGGAGATGATCCGGGCGGAGGCGATCAAGTGCCGGTACTGCGGGAGCAATCTGGGCGGACGGAATTCCTGGTCCGAGCCGTCGGCGTTCCCCCAGTACTGGCAGCGGGTGCGTGATGGAAAGATCATCGCCGGGGTATGCACCGGAATCGCGCGCCAGTTCGAGGCCCCCATCCTCATTCTGCCGCTCCGCCTGTTTTTCCTGCTGACCACTCTCTTTTATGGTTTCGGCCTGATCATGTATGTCATACTCTGGATACTCATGCCGCCGCCGACCGATCAGCAGAAAAAGTACGCGTCTGGAGCATATTCGCCTCCCCCTCCTTCGCCCCCTCCGCCTCCACGCGCGGAGCCTTGCCCGCCGGTCCGGGAAGAGCCGTGTCCGCCGGTAACAGGCGAGGAGCCAAAGGGAACGGCTGCCCCGGAGAATCCTTCGCAAGGAGCGGTTTCCCCGGAGGCGCCTTCTCAGGGAGTAACCACCCCGGAAGATCCCAAGCGCGAGCCGTCCCCCTCCGGAACGGCGCAGCGGTTGAACTCTTTCCAGCGGAATGGGATGGCGCTTCTGCTCATCGCCGCCGCCGGGATATTCGCCCTGTGCGTGCTGGCGGGTAACGGGCTTCCGTTCTTCGGCGGCCACCCGTCCGCATGGCCGGCCATACCGCATTTCCACGTTCCCATGGTTGAGTGGGTCAAATTGTTGGTGGTGGGAGGATTGACGCTGTCCATCCTGGCTGGAATGGGGGTTGTCGCCATCGGTACCGTGCCTCTGGCGCTGGCTGTGGCGGGATCGTTGTTCTTCCTCAATTCCATGCATGTGATTTCGGCACGGGGAATGATCATGACCGTGCTGGCTACTCTCTTCGTGCTCATCGTGTTCACGGGGATGCGGCTGGCGCGCCGCGAGACGGGCGCGATGAGCGACGGCGTGTGAGGGACGACTCGCCGGTCACTCCGAGAAAGCCGGCATGGATTCCCAGGTTTTGCACACATCAGCGCGTAAAAAAGCCGCTCCCTGAAAAAGGGGCGGCTTTTTTTACGGGTTATCCCGTTTAGTCCGGGCCGGATCGTCTGATGCTGGCGCTTACTCAATCCCCAGAATTTCCAGCGCGTTCCGGTTCAGGATGTCCTCGATGACCTTCTCAGGCACCGGCGGAAGGCCCGAGTTACCGAGAACATGGTTCATGTTCCGCACGCCGTTCACCGAATCCGCGGGCAGCGTGAAGGGATAATCGCTTCCGAAGAAGACCTTATGCGTGACACCGTACTCGACCAGAAGACGCATGATATCATAGAACTGCCAGGGACGGTAATAGAGGGCGGAAATGTCGGTGTAGACATTGGCGTGCCGTCGGGCGACTGCGATGGCCTCGCCGGACCAGGGATGGCCCACATGCGCGAGGATGATCTTGAGGTCGGGGAAATCGATGGCGATTTCGTCCATGTGGATGGGCCGCGCATAATCGAGCGGGACGGAACTGGAGAAGGTGGTGGCCATATGGATGAGTACGGGGAGATTGTGTTTCTGGGCATAGGAGTAGATCAGGCGGTACCGGTCGTCGGTGGGATGGACTCCCTGGTAGATGGGACCGAGTTTGATGCCTTTCGCTCCGAGTTCGAGATGGGTCCGTTCCAGTTCCGCCATGAAATCCGATTCGGAAGGATCGACCGAGGTGAAGAATATGAGACGGTCGGGCGCTTTATCCACCTGCTCGCGCACCGTGTCGTTGGAGATGTTCATGCCGCTTCGCTTGGCGCGGAAACCGAATACCACGGCGCGGTCCACCGCGGCGGTGGCCTGAAGGTGACTCTCGCTGGTCATGAAGAGATGGTCGGGCGGGACATGGGCGACCTCCAGATCCCGGTACATCTCGTCCTCGATTTCTTCCATTTTCCAGAAATGGGTATGCAGATCGACAATCATCGCGCTCCTCTTTTCGCAAGACCGGACGGAAGGCAAGGAGGTCCGGGCCGTCAGACGCCGCGATTCCGGGGGGCGAAACATCTTCGAGTCTCCCTGTCACGGACGGTTCGGCAACGGTTCCTCCGGGATTCAGCGTTGAATCCGCGTGGACATGGCTAAAAAATAACAAAAAGATCGCCGTTTTCCTCTCAAAATCGTCTTGATTCCAACCAAAATTTAGAGTATTCTATAGCGATAAAAAAACATAAACATCCCATGAAAACGGAGTACATTTCTGACATGGAAACGAATCCCAAGATATTCGGAGTGATGCCCGTTCTCCAGATGCCCTATACCGATGATGACGCCATCGATTACGATGTTCTGGCGCGGGAGATCGATTATGTCTTCGATGCGGGAAGCGACGGCGTCGCACTGGCGCTCGCGTCCGAACTGGTGCGTCTCAGCCATGAGGAGCGTATGGATCTGACCCGCCGTATTCCGGAAATGACCGCCGGAAGGGGCACGGTCACCATTTCGGTAGGGGCCGAAACCTCCCGTATCGCCTCGGAATACGCCCAGTACGCCGAGAAGTGCGGCGCGGATGCGGTCATGGCCATCCCGCCGGTGGCTACGCGTCTCCCCGAATCACGGGTGTTCGAGTACTACAAGGCGATCCACGATTCCATTTCCATTCCCCTGGTGGTGCAGGACGCCAGCGGATATCTGGGGAACGCCCTGTCCGTGGACATCCAGGCCCGGATGCGCATGGAACTGGGACCCCGGGTGTACTTCAAGCCCGAAGCGCAGCCCATCGGGCCGACCCTGAGCCGTATTCAGGAAGCATTGAACCATGAGGCGGTGGTATTCGAGGGCAGCGGCGGCGTTCAACTCGTGGATTCCTTCCGACGCGGCATTCACGGTTCCATGCCGGGATGCGACCTCATACGGGGAGTGGTGGAAATCTGGCGCGCCCTCCAGCGGAATGACAACGAACGGGTGTACCGGGTGTATTTCCCGCTCTGCGGTATCGTCACCATGGAAGTGTCCTCGCTCGACGGTTTCCTGACCATTGAAAAATACCTGTTGGAAAAACAGGGAATTTTCAAGAACCGGCTGGTCCGGCGGCCCTTCGCGTTCGAACTCGATCCGCAGACCGCCGCCGAGGTGGATCGCATATACGACTATTATCTCAAGGCGCTCGACTGACCGATCTTTGCTCTTTCGCTGGAAAATTTGGTAATGATATGGAAAACGCACTGTCCTTTTCAATGGGACGGTGCGTTTTTTTACAAGCAAATGGTTTGATTTTCGTTTCTACCGGATGGAGTATCTCCCGTCTTCTTCCAGAAGAAATCCTTCCCGTGCCAGTTGAGCGGCGTTTCGCTCGACCGTATCCCTATCCGCTCCGGTTTCCCGCACAATTTCTTCCAATGATCGTTCCCGCGATGCGGTGATAATCCGGAGAATCCTTCCCCGGAGCTGACGGTTGGAGCCGTGGAACGGGCTTTGTTTCTGGTAGTGCGCGCTCCGGAGATTGGGGTTCGCACCCTTTCCTTTCAGCATGACTCCATAATCCATGAGCGCGTAATACCATTCCCGGGGATTGTCACGGTCAAGCGTCCGTTCCACCAGGGGAAGAATCTCACGATCTCGTATCTCCCGGGCATCGCCGAAAAAGAAATGGATGAATACCCGCCGGATGTTGGTTTCGATGAACACCGAGGGATAATGAAATGCGAATGCGGCGATCTCCGAAGCGGTGGCATGTCCGATCCCGGGAAAGCCCTCCAGAACTTCCGGGTCCGAAGGAAGATTGCCCCCGAACTCATCCATCACCTTCCGGGCGGACTGGATGAGGTAGAGCGCGCGGCGGTTGTAGCCCAGTCCCTGCCATACTTCCAGCACCTGCTGCAGGGGGGCGTTCGCCAGCGTAGCGAAATCGGGGAAAACCCGGATGAATTGCTCGTATTTCTCGACCACCCGTTCCGCCCGGGTCTGCTGGAGCATCATTTCCGAGATGAAGATACGGTAGGGGTCGGATGTCTTGCGCCAGGGGAGATCGCGCATCCGGGAATGGTAGTAAGCGTATATTTCGGAGCGGAAAGCGTCTATCCGTTCCGGAGTCAAATCCATATGCATGGTAAGGGCCTGAAACAATGTGTCAAGGGTGCTGAAAACCTGTGGGCGTATTCGAAAATAATGCTCTATCAACCCGAAGTAATCTTTGGTTGGCCGGCTTCGACAAGCTCAACCAGCGGCGGGCGCTGAGCCTTGGGACACTGAGCCTGTCGAAGTGTCGAAACGCATACCACACAATTTTGTTGGCTTGGTATTCCAATAGGTTCAAAAAAAATGGCTCTCCGCAGTCTGGTATGGGTAAACGGTACTGATGCGGTTTTCACCTGTCCTGGAAAAGCCCCCCGGGTACGGTATGGATTCCGGGGTAGTGGACCGCTGCTGTTCGAGCGACAGCGAGTTCAGCGGTCCCCGGAAGCCATGCCGTACACGGGGAATCTTTGGCTTTTCCCGGACCGCCCTCTTTTGGTACTTTTCTGGGCGCACCAGAAAAGTACAGCGGCAGTGGAAGGAGTGAAGGATTCCTTACCCCACGAAAGCGCTTTTGTAACCGGCACATGCAGGCCATGTCCGGTCATGGCATCTACCCCTGGAGAATTGCGAAGCGCCAAAAAAATAGATTCTACCGCACCGCAAGAATTACCCGCGCAATGATCTCCATGCCATCCGCGGTGAACGGGGGGATGAGGTAGAGTCCCCGGAGAGAAGCCGCGGCTTCTCCGGCAAGCGCCGTGGCGAGTTCTTCCGCCCGTTTCTTCTGGTCCTCCAGACGGGGGAAACGTTCCAGTTCCCGCACGATTTCCTCCGGCACCTGGATACCGGGAATACGTCCGTCCGCGAGGGAACGGGCCTGACGCGCGCCCGCCAGCGGCAGGATTCCGGCGAAGAATCGCACCATCTCGAATTGCTCCGATGCGCGCATGATCCGTTCCAGTCCCTCACGGTCGAATACCGGCTGGGTGAATACGAAACGTGCGCCGGATTCCACCTTTCGGTGCAGCCAGTTCACCTGCGGCCCCTGGGGACCGTTGGGATTGAACGCGCAGCCCGATACAAAATCGCAGGGCGACGAGATGGTCTTTCCGGAGATGAGTTTCCCCTCGTTCAGCGATTCCACCATACGGAGGAGGCCCACCGAGGATTTTACATCGGACACCCGGCTGGCGATGCCGGAATGATCCCCGGCCTGGGGAACATCCCCTGTCACCGCCAGAATCCCGCGTATTCCCATGTCCCATGCCGCGAGCAGACCCGACTGCATCTGGATGGCGTTGGTGTGAGTGGTGGCGCGATGCGGAATCACGGTGACGCCGCACCGTTCCTGGAGAGCCACCGCGACCATGGCCGAATCCCGCGCCACGCCCGCTCCGGGATTGTCCGGAATGTCGAAGAGGTCAATACGGTCCAGCGGCAGCCGGGCGCAGGAATCCAGCACCTCACGGAGGCCGCGGCCCGATCCGGCGCGTATTTCCACACTCGCCAGCAGACGATCGCTTTCGAGCAGAGAGCGCAGGGGGTTCTCCGGCTTGAGCGTCGCGGCCCGTTCCCGCATGGGGGCGGGCGCTTCCATGACCATGACCGGCTGCGGCGGGGGTACGAACGCGCGAAGGGTCAGGGCCGCCTCGCGCATATGGGCGGGAGTGGTCCCGCAGCACCCTCCGATTATCCGCACTCCCATTTCCAGATATCGCCGGTACCAGGCGTTCAATCCTTCCGCCGGTTCCTGCCAGGTAACCGTCCCCCGCTCGATACGGGGAGTTCCCGAGTTGGGCTGGGCGGCAAGGGGGAGCGAGGTCATGTTCCGAACCATGTGCAGGGCGAGCGCGATATCCTGCGGCGGGGCGCAGTTGCAGCCCACCGCCGCCGCTTCCATCTCCTCCGCCAGACGCAGGACCGGAATCCAGCCGGAGAGGTTCTGTTCCGCGCCCCTCCGCCAGCCGCGCAGGTAGAGAATGAACGGCAGATGGTGCTTCCCGACCGCCCGAAGCGCCGCGATTGCCTCCGCGGGAGCGGTGAACGTTTCGAGCTTGAGAAAATCAGCGCCCGCCCGAACCAGTGCATCGATCTGCCCGGAGTAGATTTCCGTGAGCGCGTCCTCTGTGTAGTCTTGGCGCTGGAGGCCCAGATTCAGGGGACCCACGCTTCCCGCGATCAGGCATTTTCCTTTGGATGCCTCACGGGCCAGGGCGACCGCGGTTTCGTTGAGGAACGGCACATCGGCGGCGACTCCCGCCAGTTCAACGGTAATGCGATTCGCGGCGAAGGAGTTGGTGGTGAGCGCCATGGCGCCGCCTTCGGCGTACTCGGCATGCAGTTGCAGTACCACCGCTCTTCCTGCCTCGGTGAGAAGCAGGCTTTCGGCGAGAGACCGTTGGCCGGTGCGGTCGGCGAGCACGGTTCCCACCGCGCCGTCGAGACAGACCGGGCCGTCCTTCATCAAATATTTCAAATCGTCCATGGTTGTCCGGGGGGTGAAAGGATACGGGAAAAATATCCGGTTTCTCATTATACTCCGCGCATGCGGAACGGTTGCCCGCAGTTTTACGCGGAATCGGCGGTCGCGGACGTTCGGAACAGGGTATCCATACAAAATAGGGAATTCAACGTGCACATATCAAGAATATCCTTGAAAACCACGGTAAAATGGTCAAATAGCACTGGACAATGCTTCTCCGTGCGCCATATTTTGCATTACCGTACCCTCGGCGATGCCGTTTGGGCCGAATTTCTTCACCCCTATTATCAGGAGAGCATTTCCCGATGTTGTCATGTGTATGCAATCGACGGGCGGCAGGTGTTATCGCCGGCATTCTCCTGGTCGCCGTATCGCTTCTCCTGACGCGGAACGCGGTCGCCGCGCCGCTCGACTTCCGGTTCAGTTACCTGCCGAGCTACAACACCATCCGCCATCTCATTCTCTCCCCGCCCGCGGACGCGAAGACCTGGAGGCTGGCGCTGGAAAAGATCGGGGAAAGCAGGGTCATGACCGAACAAACCGGGAAATTCCCCTTCCCGTCCGCTGGCGCCGTCATGCGCGTTCCGAAACTGGACCGGGGATCGTACCGGCTTACCCTGGTCATCGAGGGATCAGGCGATCCCGTAGTCCTGGAACGCACGTTTACCCGCGAAATCCGCCCCTGGGAAGGGAACAATCTCGGGAAAGACCGTTCCGTCATCATCCCGCCCTTCACTCCCTTGACCGTGGACGAAAAATCCGGGCGGGTGGGCTGCATTCTCCGCAGCCACCAGATGAACGGAGCCGGTCTCTGGAACCAGGTGACCAGCCAGGGCCGTAACCTGCTCGTTGCTCCCATGTCGCTCACCGTGGAATCGGACGGAAAGACCTTCCGGGCGGCGGGAAACCGCCCCATATTCACAAAACGGGAAAAATATCAGGCGCTCGGCTCCTCCGCGTGGCGCGCAGGGCCGGTGAATGGGGTGACCCGCTTCGATTACGACTATGACGGCATGATGAAGGTGACTTTGGAAATCAAGCCGTCCGCCACCCGGGTGGACCGCATGTCCCTGGTCATTC
>CAYRTQ010000053.1:6305-17252 GCA_964426865.1 uncultured bacterium | reverse complement strand
AGCAGCGGTCCACTACCCCGGAATCCATACCATACCCGGGGGGCTTTTCCAAGACTGGCGAAAACCGCAGCGTTACCGTTTACCCATACAAAACTGCGGAGAACCGAAAAGAAAGGGTCCGCCCTTCCCCGGCCATCAGGAGAAGGGGAAACCCCCTGTTCTTCGCATACCCGGACATAATGGTCCGGAGCGAGCCCCCTCTCTCTTTGGAGAGACAGGGGGCTTGCACGTTATTTCTTTCCCAGCCAGAACGGTGCGGTCACGAACCAGAGCACCATGCCCGCGGCCATGAGATTGGCATGGGTTTGCCATGGGATCACCCCGGAAAACACCAGGAACGCGGGGAGTATGGTCAATCCCAGGCCGAGGAACGATATCGCCGGCAGCAGCTTTTTCATGTCATGCCTCCCTCGCCGTAACGCCGGCGCTTCTCTTCTGCACTATCACGCTCAATACAAGATAGGTGAGGGTCGCGATGAACCATCCCGGAAGTCCCTTGAAAAACAGCTCGATGGGAAGCAGGAACACCACCGCAAGCGAAAGCCCCCAGGCGACCGCCGCGGGCCAGCTCACCAGCAGTTTCGCCCATTCGGCGCGATACCTGCGGCGTCCCAGTTTCGGCAGGATCCAGTAATCAGCGAAGATGACCGCGCCCATGGGCATGAGCAGCAGACCATAGAGAGCCACAAAATCCAGCAGACGCATGACCAGCGCCGGGAACATGGCGGCGAGCGTGGTCACCGCTCCGGCGGCGAGGGTGACTTTCCAGCGTTTCCAGTTGGGGGTGGCCACCTGCAGGGCCAGACCGGCGCGGTAAAGGGTGGGATTGGCGGTGGTCCAGCCCGCGAGGGTCACGCACACCACGCCCGCGATGCCCGCGCCCATGAAGGCGATGGGGCCGGGGGCCACGCTGCCCAGCGCCGCGGCGCAGAGGATGCCCGAAGCGATCCAGGCGGTGTAATGCCCCAGGAACATCCCGAACGCACTCGCGAACCCATACTGCCACTTTTTCGCGTAACGGAGCACGGAGAGGTCCGCCATCCCGATATGCATGGCAGTATTGCAGAACCAGGAGAAGAACATGATGTGCCAGAAGGTGAACCTGGACTGTCCGGCCATGGGAACGCCGGTCCATATCTTTTCATTCGCCACCCGCCAGAAATCACCGAAAGAGGTCACGCCCAGGGAAGGCAGAACCGCCACCGCGGCGGCCACGAACACCAGGAACATCCAGGGAGAACATATCGACGCGAAACGCGCCAGGCGTTCGAATCCAAGAATGGCGAGCAGGGTGAAAAACGACCCTATGACCGCCACGATCACGATCCAGCTCACGCTGGTCGGATAGAAGTCGGTCAACTGCGGCATGGGCATGTGGAAAGGAAGGCCCACCGCGGTGGCCGAGACCGCGATCATGGCCCCCGCCAGAAAACAGAACATGAGGGCGTTCACGATGCTGTAGACGAAAGTCAGGTAGGGTCCGCAGATCTTGCGGGTGAGCCAGTAGAGGGTGAGACGGGTCCGTACTGCTATGGGCGCGGTGAGAAACGCCCAGCTCAGCACCGCGAGGAGATTTCCGACCAGCAGCCCCAGGAAGAGGTCGATAGCGGCCACTCCGTGCGCCACGAACAGTGGACCGATGACGAATTCCGTTCCGGCGACATGTTCGCCGGAGTACATGCCGATGAAACTGCCCGCGCCCTGGAGCTTGTCGGCGGTAACCGGCTCCCGGTCGAACTCATACAGCGCGTCCAGACGTTCGGTGACGCTGGAAGCTTGTGTTTCAGACATACTGGGCCCTCGCGGTGGATGGGGTGTAATGGCAAGGTACAGCAAACAGATAGCGTTCCCTATTCAGAAAAGGAAGATAACCTATCCCTCACGCGAATGCAAGAGCGGTCCGCATTCATCGGTCCCGCGCCGGGACCCTGATGAACATCGCCGAAACCAGATTGAGCGCCGCAATTCCCGCCCCGCACAAAAAAACCGTCTGATAGCCCCATTTTGCCCAGACCACTCCGCCCATCACCGCGATCGATATGGAAAATATGTGATCCAGAGACACCGACATGGTCAGGGTCGGGGTGATATGGGAGGGATGGACGGCAATCTTTTTGAGATAGGTTGCCCGGGCCATGTTGACCGACATGAGCAACTGATCCGCGATGAAGCAGGCACAGGCGACGAGAAACGCGGCGTGGGGAGAAAACACGCTTCTTGAAAAGCCATACCCCATGCATACGAAAATGAGGAAAAACGCCTCAAGGGCGAGCACGGTCTTTTCCCCCCAGGAATCGATCACCCTCCCCAAGACCGGCTGGAACAGGATTCCGGCAATTCCCGCGATGGTCAGCAGCGTGGCGAGAATGGCCGTCGGCTGCTTGAACACGGTAACCAGCACCCAGGGAGCGAAAGTGAGAAATATCTGCTTGCGGGTGCCGAAAAGGATGGAAAGCCAGTAATAGAGCCGGTATTCCTTGTGAAATTTCAGGTGCATGGCCGGAGGATGAGCATTGCCCGGCTTCATCGAAAACAGGAGCAGGGCGGCGAGCAGGTAGAACGACGCGGCGATCAGAAACGACAGTTTGTAATTGAAATGGAAATATTTGAATCCCAGAAAGATGAAAAAACTTCCCATGATCGCCGCCGCATTGCGGATGGCGTTCAACTGGCCGAGACGCCGTCCGGTCTTCCCCTCCTCGGCGAGTTCCATGCCGATACTGGTGTTGAGCGGCATGAAGATGTGCTGTCCGAGGCTGAAAATGAACAGCCACACGAACATCCAGTGAAAGGTGACCGAGAACAGGGCCATCATGACCAGACCGGCGGCCCCGCCCAGGATCGCGGCAAACGCCAGCCTTCGGCTTCTCACGAAGAAAAGCGAGGCCGAGACGAACACCACCAGGAACCCGCCCAATTCACGGGGGAATTCCAGAAATGTCCGGCTGAAACTATCCAGCGTGAATGTGTCGTTCAGAAAATTGTTGAATACCGAATTGAAAATGCTGTCACCAAACGCCACCGCGGAAATGACGGAAATGAACAATGCCAGGTCGTGATGGATGGCAAGGAATCGTGCGCCCGGTAAACCGGCTGCTGCTGACTTCAAACCGTGTTCTCTTTTCTGACAAGAGGATGAGATATGAACGAATCCCGGCGCTATACAGCCCTTTTTCGGAAGCCGGTTGACAAAACAATCAAAAATACCGCATCCCGCGCCCGGATGCAACAACACTCGCCCTCTCCCGAAAGAATTGAGCCACTGCCGCTTTGGATCCCCGGCATATGAAAAAAGGGACGGGGAACACCGTGCGGCGTTCCCCGTCCCTGCGATTCGTCTGCGATAAACCCGGCTCAGAATTTCATGCTCGCCGAAAGGGAAAGCATGTTGACATAGCTCTTGTATTCACCCGTACCGACCGGGTAAGCCGCTCCGCCGCGCATGGCGGCCAGCATCTGCTCATCCGCGAGATTCACCGTGCCGTCGGGAGAGGGCGTGGTGGTCGGGAAAGCGCCGGTGACATCGCTGTAGCCCACGAAATTTTTCTTGTCCTGGCTGGAGAATTTCAGGAACAGGTAGCTGAAATCGAGAGTGAACAGCCCCACCTTGCGGCCGAATCCGACCGATACGCCGATACGGTCGCCGTCGGGAAGCTGGGCGTCGAACGTCTCCTCCGGCACCGGGCTCATATCGTACATGAGGCCGCCGCGGAGCACGGTCAGCGGGTTGAGATCGAAGGAGGTCCCGAAACGGTAGGTCTGGGTATTGTCCCAGTCCTTGACCTGAACGATCTGCGCTTTCGGGAGCTGTCTGTCGAGATCGATTTCCAGTTTGTCGTATACGGACCATTTGGTGAAATTCACATCGAACGAGGCGTCCCAGCGTTCGTTGATATTGTAGAGAACTCCCGCGCTGAGCACGCTCGGAAGATGCAGGGTGGTTTTGCCGTCCTGCAGGGAGGGCATGATGCCGCTCAACGACGAGGCCAGGACGTCCTGATGGGTGAATACGGCGTCGCCGGTATATTTCATGTCGGTTATGGCGCGGTAGGAAACACCGACCTGCGTCGATTGGGAAGGACGGAGCATGAGTCCGAGATTCCAGTTGGTTCCGCCGCCCTCGCCATCGAGCCGGAATTTGGAATCATAGGAAGTGCTGGCGATGGCACCGGCATTTTTGGTCTGGGAGTAGGTCGCCAGTCCGGAATCCAGCATCTTTTCGATCACCGCGGTGGAATAGACGAAGGAAAAACCGCCGCCCAGGGACAGCCAGTCGGTGACTTTCACCGAGGCGCTGGGGTTGAAATACAGGCTCTGCACCTCAGCGTACGTTGATGTATACCGCCCCACCCAGTTCTGATCCCAGTCGGTCCCGAGACCATAGGGAGTATACATTCCCATGCCGAGCACCAGACGCGGATGCACCCGGTAGGCGATGAACGCCTGGGGGGGAAGATACGTTTTTGAAACCGTCTCGTTGGAAATACCCGTGGTCTCGAACTTGTGGTTGGGCCGTATGGGAGTGAGACCGAGGAACACCTCGCCCTTCTGGACATACTCCAACCCGGCGGGGTTGTAGTAAATGGCGCTGAGATCCTGGGAGCGGGCGGTCACCGCCGCGGAAAGTCCCATGGCCGCCGCGCCCTGCTCCGAAATGGCGAGCCCCGCGGCAAATGCACTGCCGGCTGAACAACCGAGAGCCAACAGGAAAGCAATCCCAAACTTCTTCATAACTCCTCCTTGCACGAATGGTGTGATTTGTGTTCGGTTCTGGAGTGTTTGGGTGAAGTATAGCCTGAATGGAGAATGGAGTCAATTGAAAAAACGAACGAAGCGTCATTCTTCATCCACCGAATGAACGATATCGCTCCGCCACCTCGAATACCCTCGCCACATTCTCGTCGGGAGTGCCGTAATCCATGTTTATACAGCAGATACCAACATTGGAGAGATCGCCGGCGGTTTCCAGCAGATTCACCAGATCCGCCTCCACCTCGGCGGGTGTGCAGGTCTGGATTTTGACCGGCGAGAGGCGGATGTTGAAAAAAGCGTCCGGAATGAGTTCACGGCACCGCGCGATATCCGCGCCCCAGCCCACATCGAAGAAACAGGCTTCCTTCACCTTCGAATAGCCCTCGGCCACCCGGTGCATGTTGTCGCCGCAGTGGTGTATTCCATAGGGCTGAAGACGATGGGAAAGCTCGATCTCGTGCGGGAGGAGAAATTCCTCGTACGTTTCGTTGGAGATCATCTGCACCGAGCAGTTCGATTGCAGGTTGATGGCGGGATCGACCCGCTCCACCGACCGGTTCACCGAAATGGATGTGGTTCCCGTCTCCGCCCGTATTCCGGAAAGCACCTCGATGACATTTCGGTTCATCTTGTCGTAAACACGGTGAACCGCCGCGGGATCGTCATAGTAGGAGAGAAAGATTTCATCCCCCATGAGATCGAGCGCCAGATTCTGGAGATTGCCCCAGCCGATGTCCCCGCTCACATACCCGTACCGTCGCTTCAACTCCCCGATGAGAGCGAACAGATCCCGGAAATCGGCGTTGTCCGAGGGATCGGGAGCCTCCATGGCGTCGAGTTCCGCGAGCGTCATGCGGCGCGGTTCCACCACCGGGCTGTTGTTGTCGTAATAGCGGATGGAACACCCCCAGAGCGAGGAGATCATGAATCCCGCCGCGAGATGCACCGGACCGATGACCGGCTCCGGACGGGGATGCTCCTCCCCGCAGCCATAGCCTCCGAAACGTTCCCACAGGATGCGGCGCATTTTCATTTCGTCGCGCACCCGACGGTCGGGATCGAAGAAATATCCGCGGTCGAACGTGACGCCCGCCTCCCGGTTCCACCAGTTGGGGTGATATACGATCTCCACGGGCAGGAAAGTACGGGACTGTATTCGCATGGGACCTCCGGAGAGAGAAGACGGGAGTCAGAAATAATGAATGACGGGTACGAGCATGCCGGTGTCTGAGAATACGGGGGGCGTGAGAGCGGTCGCGCCACCCGGAACACCCTATAAAAATACTACTTCCCGGTTACGCTTCATAGTTATATTCCAGATGAAACGGGTGAAAGCGGACCGATGCGTCCCCCGTTCTTTCACCCGAGTGCATTTGTGATTTCATGACAATCATCGCGGAGGCGCGACATGAGCGATCCCGTCAAGAAAATGACCCTGATCGTATTCTCCAACGATATGGACCGCGCCATGGCCGCGTTCATTCTGGCCACCGGAGCGGCATCGTCCGGCATGGAGGTTACCGTTTTTTTTACCTTTTGGGGAATCTCCCTGCTCCGCAAGGAGAACCATTTCACTCCCGGGAAGAAGCTTGTGGAACGCATGCTCGGGTGGATGCTCCCCGAGGGTCCCCGGGGGACCTCCCTTTCCAAAATGAACTTCCTCGGCGCGGGAACCGCCATGATGAAACGGGTCATGCGGGACAAGCGCATGCCCCAGCTCGCCGAATACATGGACATGGCCCGCTCCCTGGGAGTGAACATGGTGGCCTGCACCACCTCCATGGGAATGATGGGCATCCGAAGGGAGGAACTGCTGGACGACCTGGAATACGGCGGGGTGGCCACCTATCTCGGCGAGGCGCGGGAATCCGGAATCAATCTGTTTATCTGAAGAACGAACCGCTTTTCATCTGGAGAAAAACGGAATGATACACATGCTCGTGGCGGCTTTCCTGATCCTTTGGGCTACTCCCGCCTCCCATGCCCAGACCGGGGGGAAACTCCTGGCGGCGCCGGATATCGTCCCCCCCGCGACAGAGGAAATGCAGCATCCGGAATTCTGGATCGCGAGGATCGACAATCCCGACCGGGTTATCATGACACCGGATCAGATTTCGGATTTCAACCGGAAGAACCGCACCCGGTCCCTCGTCCGGGAAAATATTCGCGGGAACAGGGTGGTCATCGACAGTGTTACCGCGGGAGGGAATTTCGCGGGCATCAGTTTCCACCTGACAGACCCGCTTGCCATCAAAAATTACCCGGCCAGTGCACTCGCCGGACAACTGGCGGAGACCCGCGATTTCCTGCTCAAAAACGAGTTCTGGGACCGAAGACAGATCACCTTCCCGGAACACGAAAAACGGGAACTCCTCGACGAAATGAATATGGCGGACCTGTCGACGCCCCGTCCGCTCCGCTATGGCATCATTGTCAGGCATACGCTGAACCGGTTGGTCCCGACCGATGTAAAAGCGTACCGCGGTCCGTTCCAGTGGCTCGATTCATTCCAGAACGCCACGCTGGAAACGGGAACGCCCGTTACGGCGCTCCATGCCTCCAAATCCGGCGGATGGCTCTATGTGAAATCCGGGTATTCACTCGGCTGGGTTCCGGCATCTCATGTCGCAACCGGCTCGGTGGAGCGGATCAGGCTGGTTTCAGAACCCAAGAATTTCGTTGTGGCGGTTACCCACAAGGTCCCCGTGTATGCGGACAAGGATTGCCGGGTCTGGTTGACCGATTTGTACATGGGCGAACGTCTCGGCCTGGATTCGAAAACGGTTTCGAATTACCGGGTGACCGTGCCCGTGCGGAAGACGGATGGCACGATCGGAACGGTTCGGGGCTGGATCAAGAACGACGCCGGAATACATGTCGGGTATCAGCCGTACACCCAACGGAATGTCATCACCACGTTTTTCCGTCTGCTCAATCGTCCTTACGGCTGGGGCGGGACCGACCATGAACGCGATTGCGTGGGCGCGGTCCGGGATGTATACCGGACGTTCGGAATTTTTATGCCCCGCTGGACAACCTTTGAACTGTACCACACCGACCATGTCATCGCATTCCCGACCGATACCCCGCTGCCGGAGAAATACCGTCTTCTGGAAACCTGCGAACCGGGAATCACCGTTTGCGGATTCAACTGGCATGTGGTGCTGTACCTGGGGAAGGTGGACAACACCCATTTTATCATCCACCAGAACGGCTACAGCTATCATGACGACAAGGGCGCGGAATTCCGGGTCGGTCGAGTGAGCGTGAATCACACGGAACTGGAAGGCGGCGCGGATATCCGAAACTGGACCGAACTGTCCGTTTTCAAATGACACGGACGGCGACATCATATTCAATCCGGGACGAACGGTTCATCAGGATATGAACGCTTTCCCGGTTCAGACAGAATATCAACGGAGGTTCCTTTCACGCATGCGGATTCTGGTGTATGGCGCGGGAGCGCTGGGGCAGGCGGTGGGCGGCATGCTCGCCGCGGACGGGCATACGGTGGATATGGTGCTGCGGGAGCGTCACCGTGCGGCCATCGACGCGGATGGTCTGACGGTCGCCGGTATATACGGCGAATACCGGTGCGCGCCGGGACGAATGGGAGTATATACTTCGGTGGAGGAAATCGGGGAACGTGAGTGGGAGTATGTGCTGCTGACCACCAAATCCTATGACACCGTCGAGGCGGCGGCCCGTCTCAGGAGTCTCCCGGAACAGACATTCACCATCGTTTCGATGCAGAACGGCTGCGGGAATCTCGAAATACTGGCGGAACGGTTCGGGACGGAGCGGTCGCTCGCGGCGAGGGTCATCACCGGATTCGAGATCGAGCGTCCGGGACGGGTGCGCATTACCGTATCCGCCGATTCCATCCATATCGGGGGATGCGAGGAGGGCGTTATCCCCGGACGGGCGACGATTCTCGCCGAGGCCATCCACCATGCCGGGCTGCCCTGCGCCGCCTCGCCGCATATCACCCGCGATCTTTTGGCGAAGCTTCTCTACAATTCCGCGCTCAATCCCCTCGGAGCGGCGCTTGGGGTTCATTACGGAGCTTTGGGCGATGATCCCCATTCCCGTGATATCATGAACCGGGTCATCCGGGAGGTGTTCGCGGTCATCCGCGGGAAAGGGGCGCGAACCCACTGGGAAACACCGGAAGAATACACGGAATTCTTCTATTCGCAGCAGGTCCCGGCCACCTGGCATCACCGCTCCTCCATGCTCCAAGACCTGGAGGCGAGGAAACGCACCGAAATCGAGAGCCTCACCGGGTATATCTCCGCGGAAGGACGCGCCCACGGCGTTCCGACCCCGGTCTGCGACACGCTTTCCGATATCATCCGGTTCCTGGAGGGGAATCGTACGAAACGGAAAACATCCCCTCCCGGAACATGATCCCCTCCGGTACTATCCTCTGCTTCCGGCGGTCGGAACCCATCTTTTTTTCAGGTGAAGCAACGTGTTTCCGAGGCGCTGGCTTCGACAAGCTCAGCCACCGGCGTACGCTCAGCCTGCGGACACTGAGCCTGTCGAAGTGTCGAAGCGCCATACCCGACTCCATCGGCTTGACAATCCGCCATTCCGATTCCCGCCCTCTTCCCTACACCACCTTCCTGATCACCCCGTCCACGAATTTCCGAAGTTTTTCCACCGCTCCCGGAGAGGTATACTCGTCATCCTCGGCGTAATAATATTTCTTGTACCGGTATTCGTGGAAGTCGATCATGGATTCGCTCCGTATTCCGTTCAGGACCACGCCGATGACCCGCACCTTGACGTTGTCGAGCTGGGCTTTCGCCCGTCTCAGCGAACTGCGGGAAACCTTGCCGAACGAATACACGAACACCACGCCGTCGATCTTGCGCCCGAGCACCGCGGCATCGGTTGCGGGAAGCACGGGCGCGCTGTCGAAGAGAATGGTGTCGTATTCGCCGCGGGCTTCGCGCACGAAATGATCCATGCTCTCGCTGTTGAGCAGTTCCGAGGGATTGGGGGGAACCGTGCCGCAGGTGATGATATGGAGGTTATCGATTCCGGGGGTGAGGATGATGTCGGTCATCCCCAGTTCGCCGGTGATGATATCGGTAACCGTCTTCACGCAGGATCTCCAGGGGTGATTCCCGAGGATGATTTCGCTGAGACCCCGTTCGCGATCCAGTCCAAAAATACGGTCCACCTTGGGTTTCCGCATGTCCGCGTCCACGAGAAGCACCCGGTTGCCGCTCTGCGCCATGGTGAGCGCCAGATTGACAATGGTCGTGGTTTTCCCCTCCTTGGGAGAGGACGAGGTAAAGAGGAGAACCTTGGCCTCGCGCTCGAAGGAAAGGAACTGGATATTGGTCCGGAGAGCGCGGTAGGATTCCGCAAGGTTGCTCTTGGGGGCGTAGTGGATCACCAGACGGGCGTGATCCTCGGACAGTTTGGTATCGTCCCGTCCCTTACGGTTGTACTGGGCGATGTCTCCCTTGAGTTCCTCCATCTCGATCTGGGGGATGAGGCCGATGACCGGAACGGACAGGTAGGATTCCACATCTTCGATGGTCCCGATGGAGGTATCGAAGGCCTCGAAAATGAACGCGAAAATGAGCCCGATGATCAGCCCGATGAGCACCCCGATGCCGGTAATGGTATAGGGGGAGGTGGCGGGATTGGTCGGGTTACGATTGATCACCGCGGGTTCGGTGATGGTGACCTCGTCGATGCGCTCGGATTTCTTGATCTGGAGCGACTGAAGCTGCCGCATGTATTCCGTGTACTGGTTCTGGAGATCGCTGATCCGGGTATCGAGCCGCTGCATCTCATATTTCTGCTCCCCAGACTCCATATATTTACGGCGCATATCGTCCAGAGAACGGTCGCTATCGTCCCGCTGCGCGGAGAGCATCTTCAGATTGCCCTGAAGCTGGGAAATCAGGAAACCGGTAGTGGAGGAAATCCTGCTGTTCACATCCCGAACCTGGGGATGCTCCTGGGTGAGATACCGGAGAAGGCTGTGGCGTTCCTCGTACGATTTCAGGAGTTCCCCATAGCGCTCCCGAAATACATCGCCCTCACCCTCGGAGAAAGCGCTCACCATGATGGCATTCTCGATGATCCCCTCTTTCTTGAGGATCTCCGTCATGGCTTCGGTGGCATTGATTTTTTCGGAGATCAGATTGCGTTTCTTTGAGACATCCACGA
>CAYRTQ010000053.1:3319-6295 GCA_964426865.1 uncultured bacterium | reverse complement strand
CCCTCGCTGAAAAACCGGGTCAGGTCCTCGTTACGGGAGGAAAACAGTTGGAACTGTCTCTGGACCGCGTGGAGCGAATCTTCCGTTTCCTTGACCTGCTCGTGGATGAAATCGATGCTGTTGTCGATCTGACGGTTCAGTTCGATGCGACGGTAATCCTTGTAGGCCTCGGCGGTCGACTGGGCGAGATCGCGGGCTCTCACCGGGTCGAACGCGACGGTCCGGATGGTGATGATGTGCGTGTAATCGTTCCGCTCCGGAGAAACCATGCTGGCAAGATTGTTGATGGCCACCAGAAGGTCTGGATCGCTCCGTATGGCGGCGTCGGTAAGCGTGTCGGGAATCGCCCCCACCCGCCGTGACACTTCCGCCATGACGGAGAAGGAGGTGATGGTCTTCACATCCGTGGAGATGTCATCGCCGGTCGAATACCGGTAGGGAGTGGAGCTGTACTCCTGGAAATTGATGAGCCGGTCGATCCGGATGGTGGAGGAAGAGGAAAAAACGTCGGTAACCCGGCTTTCCTGGTATTTGGCGAAAGCGAACGAAAAGATGAACATGATTGTTATGGAGAAAAGGATAACCGCCTTGCGCTTCTTGGTTATTCTCCAGTAATCCCGAAGATCGACATCGTATTGGTTCATCTTCTTCTACCGATTCTCCCGAAGGGGAAACATGTGCAAAACAGGAACACGCGGCCCGGTTCGCCGCACCGGGCCGGAAGTCACGCCGGACGGCGATCCATCGTTCACCCGTATCGTTCCGTTTCCTCCGGAGCGGCCCCGGGCGCGAAACCATTCACGGGGCGCGTTCCCTACAAATACCGTTTCATGCGGCCATGATCCGGAATGTCATTCGTTGAAATTCTTTGCGACCACAATGATGGCGAGAATGCTTGATGTGATGGAGGACAGCATATAGAGCGTTTGCTGACGGGACTGGCTCTTCGTCGGGATGAAAAGAACATCTCCATCCTCCAGGACATAATTGTTCCTGGAATTCGCGTGCTCGAAGATATCCTTCAGGTTCACCTCACGGACCACTTTCTTCCCCTGTGAATTCCGGAGGAGACGAACCTTTCTCAACTCGGCGCTGGAATTCCAGGAACCGGCCCGAACGATGGCGTCGAGTATCCTGTCCCCATTTTTCATGAAATACTGGCCTGAGGTCCGTACCTCCCCCATCACCTGGACAGAGAAGTCGTTCGCTCCGGGAACATAGACGATATCTCCCGGGCTGAGCAGAAAATTCTGCTCGGAGGAAGGATCGCGATTCACCATACGGTAGTTGAAAATGCGCACCGAACCGTCGTTGGAAATGACCCGTATGGAATCCTCTATCGCCCCTTCCTGGGGACCTCCCACCCGGGCGATGAGCTGAAGCACCCGTAGCGGAGTATTGAGTTCGACACTGCTGCTCGCGATTTTACCGTAGGTAAAGACGCTCTGGGAATACGAACTCATGATGGTGATGACCACCCGCGGTTCGCGGATGACCTTGCGGGAAAGCTCCTCGAGCTGCCTCTCCGCTTCCAGCAGACGCATGCCGCTGATTTTCACATCCCGTTCCAGAAAGGGGAGATATACCGCCCCGTCGCTCTGCACGATCTTCTGGTATTCGCCGGTCTGCTTGTCACCGGCATAGATGACGATGAGAAGTTTGTCGAGCGGGTTGATGACATAGGACGAGTTCGCGTCCAGACCGACTCCCGGATCCAGGGTCACGGAGGGAGCGGATCCTCCGGACGGAGCCTGGGAAAGAGCCGGGTGCGCGGCAAAAACGCACAGGACGAGTAGAAGTACGAATGACTTCCTGTACAGGGCGGATTTCACAGAAACTCCACAAATTTCGACTGGGTTATATGCCGAATCACCGACCGCACATGGGAAAAATCCATCGGTTTTCCGATGTAGTCCGCAGCCCCGATTTCGAGGGACCGCCGGGCGATATCGATCGTGGCGAAACCGGATATCATGACCACCTCCGTCGTCTGGTTGATCTCGCGGATACGGCGGAGAGACTGCAATCCATCCATGTCGGGCATGCGGATATCGAGAAATATGATGTGCGGGGTAAATTCGCGCAGCACATCCAGCGCCTCGGGTCCCGATCCCGCGGTCCGCGTTTCATATCCCTCGGAATCGAGGAACTCCCGCAGGACATCCCGGATATTCTGTTCATCATCCACTACCAGTGTTTTCAGGCGGTTCTGCGCTCCGGGTTCTTCCGTACTCAGTTCTTGCATGCCCCGCTCTCTCTCAGAAAATGCGGCAATTCCGCGATCATGAGACCGTATGCCGCCAGTTCCATCCGCGTTCCGTTGTTCGCCAGAACGATATCCGCCCTCAAAACCTTCTCCCGTTCCGGTATCTGGCTGGAAAACAACCGGCCGATCTCATCCGGAGACCGTCCGTCGCGCAATGCCAGACGGCTCCTCCGTATATCCTCGTCCGCCCGCACACAAAGCACCCGGTCGAAATGACGTTCAATCCCCCACTCGTAGATCAGTGCGCAGTCCACCACAACATCCTCCCCGGACTCCCGCCGAAGATCGATCATCCCGAGAATGGTCCGGATCAGGACGGGGTGAACCGCCCCGTTGAGAAGGCGGGTGTTTTCCGGGCTGGAAAAGGCGCGACGGGCAAGCAGCCGTCGATCCAGTTTACCCGCCGGATCAAGGATATCCGTTCCGAAAATACTGACAAGTTCCGCGAGCGTCCGGGCATCCCGTTCGACCACATCCTTTCCAACCCGGTCGGCGTCGATGAGCGCCCAGCCCCGTTCAACAAGAACCGAGGCCAGAACCGATTTCCCGGAACCGGGACACCCGGTCAGCCCCAGAATCATGCAGTCTCCTCCGAACCTTCCGGTTCAGCACGCTTTCCGCTTTCGCCCGCGGGGTCCGCAATGGTTTCGGGACGGGTTTTCCATCGGCGGTGCATCCAGAAATACTGTTCCGGTCGGCGGCGGACGATC
>CAYRTQ010000053.1:0-3309 GCA_964426865.1 uncultured bacterium | reverse complement strand
ACTTTCGTATAGCGCGCGGTCAGGGATTCCACGGTGTCATCGGAACGAACCTCGATCTCCCGTACGAGCGTTTTGTACTTCCCCTGACTCAGCCGTACGGTCATGCAGGCAACCAGGGGAGCGCCATACCGGAGAACCAGTTCCGCCGCGCCCCGCGTGGTCGAGGCCGGACGCCCGAAAAACGGTACGAAAACGCCCCTGCGCCCGGCGTCCTGATCGGAGATGAGCCCCACCACCTCGCCGTTGCGCAAGGCCCGGACCAGGTGTTTTACCGGAGCGCCGGTCCCGATGATGTTCATGCTGAATTCTTTGCGGCAACGGGTGACCCAGGCGTCGACATGGGGATTGGACTGCCGTTTCGCCACGATGACCACCGGAATGCCCGAGGTGGTGATCGAGGCTCCATTCAACTCCCAACTCCCGAAATGGCCGGAAATCAGCATCAATCCCCTGCCCCTCGCGGCAGCCTCGCGAATGAGACGAACCTCTTCGAGGTCCACCATGTCGAGCACACCGCGCCGAAGCCCCGGAAAAAGGAGCATTTCCGCAAATGTGATGGCGATGTTGATGTAGACTTCCCGGGCGAAACGCTCCAGCTCCGGCTCCGTCTTATCTTTCCCGAAAGCCTCCCGCAGATTGTCCAGAGTGACATCTCGCCGTATCCGGAGGCATGAGAAAGCGAAGATTCCGATCCCCCGCGCAAATCCGTAGAGAGCGCCCGGCGGCAGCGCCCGGAACACCGCGGAAAGCGAAATGAGCGCCATGTATTCCAAACGGTACAGAAAACGTTTCACAAAGCCCTTACCGCCCACAGCCGACTCCATTTTGTTCAAAAGGAACACGAATGTGCGTCACAACAACGCAACCGGAATATAAGAACGGGGTCGATGTCATGTCAAGAACTTCATGGCGAATAGAAGGGCTGGGATGCGATTCTCCGGATGAACCATCGGGAGTTATACCCCCCGCGGGAAGCGGATAATATCCCCTGTATCCGGAGATCGGAAGGAAGCCGGAAGCGAATGCCAACGGGAGCAAGCCGGTTACCGTTTTTTCACGAGTTTATAAAAGGATTATAACTCCTGAACAGCCCGTAATTCGGAAATACAATCGTTCCCGTTTCCCCATAATTGTCCCCGAAGGCGCAGGATACCGGGAACCCGTCATCGCTGTAAATTTTTCGAAATAATTCCGGACTCCCCCCCGTCATATATATCAGGAAGGGTGAAGAAACCGCAACCATTATCCGCTGAAGAACCCATTGGATGGGAGGTCCATCATGAAATGCTTCATCACTATCGCTTTCTGGCTGGCGTCCTGCCTTCTCGCCGGAAACATGCTCATCACCCGGGTTGTGACCGTGTCCACCGTAATGAGCTGATACCGGTTATCGTTCAACATGAGCGAGAAACCCGATCCTTCGTCGAGTGCTATTCGGTCCAAAATCCCGGAGGTATCCGCCATGTATGCTGAAATGGAAAAAGAGATCGCGACGCTCCACCGGCAGATGCGCGAACTCACCCGCCGTATCGCTACCCGTCTCGAACAGCGTGAACACTCCATGCTGACCGCCGCGAGTCTCCGTCGCTCGATCCACGGAAACCCTATCCGCTGAGATCCCCACCGCACGCCACATCCGCTCACTATCCCGGGAATGCATATTCGTCTCAAATATGCGTTCAGATCCCGTTCACCGGTAAAAATCCGCCGTTTTCACTTGCATACTGTCAATCCCCGGTATATTTTTCGACATGTTATTCGCTGGAAGATAACCCAATAAAGGAGGTATGATGAGCAGCGCAAGCGGAGCGCAGGGAAAGGCGATATACAGGATATTCCTTTTCCTGACCCTGGCAACCCTGCTGGGGTCGGTGGTCCTGATCGCTCTCGGCAAGATCGCCAACGCCGGTTTTTTCCTCATGGCCATGTTCGCTTCTTTCGCCATCTATGCGCGCGGGAGCGAAACACTCAAGGGGTTCGCGTTCACCATCTGGATATTCTTCGCGGTCGTGGTCGCCATGTACTATCCCCAACTCTTCGTTCAGTGGGGATCGTACAAGACCACCAAGCTGATCGAGCCGCTCATGATGATCATCATGTTCGGAATGGGGACCACGATGAGTCTCCGCGACTTCGCCCAGGTGCTCCGTATGCCCAAAGGGGTGTTGATCGGCATGTGCATGCAGTTCACGATCATGCCTTTGGTGGGATTCACCATCGCCAAATCATTCGGATTCCCGGGTGAGATCGCGGCGGGCGTGATTCTCATCGGATGCGTTCCCTCCGGTCTCGCCTCCAATGTCATGAACTACATCGCGGGGTCCAACCTGGCCCTCTCGGTCACCATCACCGCCTTCGCCACCATCGTCGCCCCCATCATGACCCCGATGTGGATGAAAGTCCTGGCCGGACAGTTCGTGCCGATCGACTTCATGTCCATGATGTGGGGGGTCTTCAAGATCACCATCATTCCGGTCGCCGCCGGTTTGATTTTCAACAAATTCATGCATGGAAAGGCAAAATGGCTTGATCGCTCGCTCCCCGTTCTTTCTCAGGGCGGCATCGTGTTCATCATCGTGGTCATCACCGCCGCGGGACGCAACGACCTCCTCACCGTGGGACTCATGCTTCTCGCTGCGGAAATGATCCACAACATGGCCGGATACACGTTCGGATACTGGGGCAGCCGTCTGTCCGGGCTGGACGAACGTTCCTGCCGCACCGTGGCCATCGAGGTGGGTTTGCAGAACGGCGGGCTGGGATCGGCTCTGGCCATCAATGTCCTGAAGAGCCCCGCGGCGGCGCTGGCCCCCGCCATCTTCGGCCCCTGGATGAACATCTCCGGCTCCGTGCTGGCGAACTGGTGGCATGCCCATCCGGTCGTCGACAAAAACACCGCCGCTCCGGCGGTCGAAAAGGGCTGAGACTTCTCACTCCTTTTGTTTTCCCCGGTACGATGCCGGTCTCGAAAGGGACCGGCATTTTTTTCTCCCCCCTCCCGAAAGTGGCATATCCTTCCCATCCCCGATGCTTTCCGACTGTCGTATGCGACACGCCAGACGTACTCCTTTTCTTTCGGAAACAGCCGCCATACCTTTGAGCGGTAATAAGAGTGTATCCATAAATTAAGGATATAACCTTCTCTGGGCACGCAGCCCCCTACAACGCACCCCGTTCGTACTCCGTACGAGCGGGGACCCCGCGCCCTCCGGGCCACCTTCCCCCGGAGGGGGCAGGATAAGCATGGGGCGCTGCGACTTCCCTTGCCCCCTTCGGGGGTAAACGCAGTTCCCGCGAAGCGGCAAGGGA
>CAYRTQ010000052.1:3976-17448 GCA_964426865.1 uncultured bacterium | reverse complement strand
GTCTTCTCTTATGCTTTATCGCATCGTGTTCTTTTCTTCGCTGGTCCTGCTTCTGGTCTGCACATCCTGCATGAAAGAGGACTACGAGCAAATCGCCCTGACCATGTCCAGTCTCAAGGGCAAGCCGGGGATGTCCGTTGTCCTTATCGGCGATTCGACATCCGGAACGGAAGGCTCGGAATCCGGAGCGTCATACGGCACATTCCTGAAACACAAGCTGGCGGGCTATCTCGGGTCCCAGGTCAGCATGATCAATTCGAGCCGTATCGATGAGACGTTCGATCAGGCGAGCAGGCGTATTCCGGAGGATATTCTTTCCTTCCGTCCCGATGTGACACTGAGCATGCTGGGGTTGTCCGATTCCGTCGAAAATGGATTATATCTTCAGACATTCAAGGGAATTGCATCCGATTACTTCAAGAAACTGAACGATGCCGGGGTTTTCGCGGTTCTGCTCACCCCCACCGGGTTCAGTGATCTCAATCCCGGGGATGCCGCCTGTGATCGTCTCAAGGAATTCAGCGACATGATCGCCTTTCAGGCGCGTCTGAACCATGTTCCGGTCATCGATGTGGCGCACCACCTCGAAAAACTGCTCAGGGATGAGCCGGAGGAATACCGTTCGATGTTCAAGGACCGTATTCATCTCAACGACAAGGGGAAGGAATACGTCGCGGAATTTGTATTCCAGACTTTTCGCAATACGGTTGAACGGGCGAAATGATTGTCGATTTCCATACGCATGTTTTCCCTGACGACGTGGCGCCGAAAGCGATCGCCGCTCTTGAAGAACAGGGGGGTGTGCCCGCGGTTTCGGATGGAACTGTTTCCGGGCTTCTCCGGTCCATGGATAGGGCGGGAATTGAACGCTCGGTGATCCTGCCTGTGTCCACACGCGAGCGGCAGGTAACCGCCATAAACCGTTGGGTTGCCGGTCTATCCGGTGATCGGCTCATCTCCTTCGGGACGCTTTTCCCCGGGATGAGGGCAGTGAGAGAGGAAACGGCTCGTCTGGCGGAACATGGAATCCGGGGAATCAAGCTGCATCCCGATTATCAAATGGTAAATCTTGACGATCCGCGCATGGATACGCTCCTGGACGCCTGCCGCGAGTACGGGATGACCGTGATGGTGCATGCCGGGGTTTTCATTCCGGGCTATCCGCCGGGGAGGACGACGCCGGAGATGATCGCCGGTTTGTTGGACCGTTTTCCGGGGCTGCGGGTGATCGTCGCGCACATGGGCGGCCTGGAGACATGGGATGCGGTGGAGCGATCCCTGTCCGGAAGGGAGGTCCTTTTCGATACCGCACTCTGTTTCCGGAGGATGAACGAGACGCAGTTCCTTTCGATTCTGCGGCATCACGGAATCGGGCGGGTGCTTTTCGGCACGGATCATCCCTGGCTTGGGCAAAGGGAAGCGCTCGATGTCCTGGACCGTTGGAATCTCACACAGGAGGAGCGGCGGCTCATCCGCGGCGATACCGCGCTCAGGGTGTTGCGGGAATGGGAACTGGGATGAATGCGGATGGCGGATTCGTCATCGCGACCGGGTGCGGCGTATTCGGGAAGGGCGGGAGGATGATGGGCAACCTGATAAGATTTGCGGTCTGGCTGATCTGCCTTTTCTGGACGGCGGCGGCGCTTCCAGCATGGGGCGAAGGGAAAGAGGATTCACCCGGCGCGGTTTCCGACCGGACCATGCGCCGGATTTACTATGAAGTGAAAACCCCGTACAAATATGGGGTGGTGATGACCGGGGAGAACGGCGCGGCGGTGGACAGCCCGAGCGTTTTCCGGTACAAGGGACGATGGTACATGATGTACATCACGTTCCAGGGAACCGGATACGAAACCCTGCTCGCGGTGAGCGACGATCTCCTGAAGTGGAAAACGCTGGGCAAGGTGCTGACCCGGGGGAGCGGGGGATGGGATTCGCTTCAGGCCGCGGGGTATGTCGCCCTCCAGGATACCCGCTGGGGCGGCTCGTACGAATTGCAGCGTCATGAAGGCAGATACTGGCTCTCCTATCTGGGCGGCGCACTGGAAGGATACGAGACGGACCCGCTGGCGATCGGGATGGCCTGGACCCGGTCGCCCGGATCGGCGCAAGCCTGGACCCGTCTCCCGGAAAATCCGGTACTCCACCGGGGGCAATCCGATATCCGTCCGTTCGAGTCGGTCACCCTGTATAAAAGCAATGTCATCCGCGATGGCAGCAAGATGCTCGGCGCTCCGTTTGTCATGTTTTACAACGGCAAGACCCTGGAGAACGGGAATTCGGTGGAGCGCATCGGGATGGCGGTATCGGACGACCTGAAACGATGGAGGCGTTGCGGCCCCGGGCCGGTGATCGACAACGGCTCCGGGGTTTCCGGGGATCCGCAGGTGGTCCGTATCGGCAAGGTGTGGGTGATGTTTTATTTCGGAGCGTTCTGGCGTCCCAAAGCGTTCGATACATTCGCCTGCTCGCACGATCTGATGCACTGGACGAAATGGACCGGCCCCGACTTGGTTGCTCCTTCCGAATCATGGGACGCCGAGTACGCACACAAGCCCTGGGTGGTGAAACACAAGGGCGTCGTGTACCATTTCTACTGCGCGGTGGGGGATCGTGGACGGGTGATCGCCCTCGCCACATCGAAGGATTTGAGGAAATGAATTTCCATTACGCGCGTTACCTGCACGGACAGAATTCACTTTCATGAAAGTTGACGGATAGCAGACAGTCACCGACCCGAATCTTATCCGGAGATTCAGAGCGATATACAGCGTTTTTTACGACTTTTCCTCTGTGTTCTCTGTGCTTCAAATATATTTTTGGATTTTAATCATGCGCATTTTATCTCCCGAGACGCTCGGCAGGCTGGCTTGGATGATGGTATCGGCAATCGGGAAGACCCTTTCCATCACCGAGCATGGGTGCAGGACGGATTTTTTCAGTCCCGGAACCGGCCCGGTTATTTTCGCCCTCTGGCATGGTCGCCTTTTCTTCCCCATGTACTGCCGGCGTGATCTGGGAATTTATGTGCTTGTATCAGAGCATCGTGACGGCGGACTGATCGCCTCCTCGCTGGATGCCGCGGGATTCCGTACGGTACGCGGGTCCACCACCCGGGGCGGGGCGAAAGCGCTCGTGCAGCTCGTCCGTCTGGTGCGTCAGGGCGCGAAGGTGGCGTTTACTCCCGATGGTCCTCGGGGGCCGCGCTGGAAATTCCAGCCGGGCGCGGTGTATCTCGCCGCGAAGACCGGGCTGCCCATCGTGCCCATCACCGGGAGCGCCCGTTACGCCCACTATTTCCGGAGTTGGGATTCGTTTCAGCTTCCCCTGCCGTTTTCTCGGAGCGTGCTCAATATCGGCGAACCGTATTATGTGACCGGAGGGCTGGATGACGAGAATATCGAGTGTCACCGGGCCGAAATAGAACGCCGTCTCGCCGCTCTGGCCTGTGAGGCCGACCGTCTCGTGGGGGCAATTGAAGGAAAATGATGTTTCTCTACCAGCTTTTCATGACCATCGTCCTGCTTGTATTGTATCCCACGGCATGGATGCTCTCCCTGTTCGACCGGACGAGTCTCCTTCGTCGGCTGACACCGCCCGCGGATCTTCCGGAGGATGATGTTCCGAGAGTGTGGATTCATGCCGCGTCCGTGGGCGAGTCCATTATCGCCTTCTCCATGGCCCGCGAACTGCGGCGCAAGAAGCCGGGATGCCTCGTTTTCGTGTCCACCTCGACCCGAACCGGCCTGGAGCGGATACGGGGGCTGGCCGGGCATATCAACTCGCCGGCGGTGGAGCGTTCCTTCCTGGCGCCCGTCGACCATCCTTTTATCATCGGACGGTTCCTGAAGAAGCTGCGGCCGACCCTGTTTCTCCTGGTGGAAACGGAAATCTGGCCCTCGCTGCTCGCCACGGTCCATAAAAGCGGGATCCCCATCGCCATCATCAACGGGAAGCTCAGCCAGCGGGCATTCCGGAGATACCGTATGGTTCCCCTGGTGCGCGGCGCGCTGCACCATCTCATGGAAAAAATTTCGTTTGTTTGTGTCCAGTCCCGCTCATTCGCCCGAAGATATCGTATGCTCGGGGTACCCCCCGACCGTATCGAAATCCTGGGGAATATCAAGTTCGACAGCCTACCGGACCCCGGAATATTCAAACCGGCGGTTATCCGGACGACACTCGGCATACCGTATTCCTCGAAGGTCTTCACTGCGGGGAGCACCCGTCCCGGCGAGGAGGAGATCATCGCCGCAGCGTTCGTCCTGGTGCGGAAAGACATCCCCGATTCGGTCCTGGTGCTCGCGCCCCGTCATCTGAACCGGGTGGAGGAAGTGGAGCACATTCTCGATGCCGCCGGGCTTTCTTCGGTGAAACGGAGCGCCGGATTGAAACTGGACGAAACGGACTCCCGGGTGCTGATTCTGGATACGATGGGAGAGCTTCTTGGCGCGTTCGCCTGCGCCGATGCGGCGTTCGTGGGCGGCAGCCTTCGCGATTACGGCGGCCACAATCCCATGGAACCCGCCGCGCTGGGAATTCCGGTGCTCTTCGGTCCCTACATGGAGCAGACCGGGGCGAAGGAACTGCTCTCGGGGGGAGCCGCCGCTCTGGTCCATGATCAGAACGAACTGGCGGACATGCTCGTAGACCTCTTCCGTAATCGCGAACGCTGCAAACTCATGGCGCAGGCCGGTCCGAAAGTCGTGGCCCGTTTCAAGGGCATCCTGACCCGCACCATCCAGTGCCTGGATAACCGCAAGATATTGTGAGGCCCCAATGCGCACCCTGATGGAGGACATCCTGCGAGGCCGGAGGCGGGACCCGGCCACTCTGCCGTTGCGGGCGCTCCTGCGCGGGCTTTCCGTTCTCTATGGCGGAGCGGTCCTGTTGCGGGCTTTCCTGTATAAACGGGGATGGCTTTCGGCGAGGGCCGTACCCTGCCGGGTGGTGAGCATCGGGAATATCACCGCGGGGGGAACCGGGAAAACCCCGGTGGCGATCATGACCGCGCGGATGCTTGGCGAGGCCGGATGGAAGGCGGCGGTTGTTTCCCGGGGATACGCCCGGAAGGGCGGGGGTGTGCGGGTGGTTTCCGACGGCATCCGCATCCTCCTTCCCGCGGAGGAGTCCGGTGATGAACCGCATCTCATTGCCTCGTCGCTTCCCGGAACGCCGGTGGTGGTGGGAAAACGGCGCGCGGAGGCCGCAATGCTGGCTTGGGAACGGTTCCACCCGGATGTGATCCTGCTGGACGACGCTTTTCAGCACATGCAGTTGCGGCGCGATCTCGATGTGGTCACTCTCGACTCCGGAAGTCCGTTCGGGACAGGATGTCTCCTTCCGAGAGGACTTCTCCGTGAGCCGCCGTCCTCCCTGGCGCGTTCCGGCGCGGTACTGATCACCCGTTTTTCCGGAGATATCCCCGCTACGGAACTGGAACGCGGGATACGGTGTTTCCATGCGGGCGTCCCGGTCTTTTACAGCCGTCATGTTCCGGTGAATCTCCGTGTGTTTCCGGAAGGGGATTCCTTCCCTTTGGAATATCTGCGGGGAAAGAGGGTTGCGGCCCTCTCAAATATCGCCTCCCCGGAATCGTTCCACCGCACACTGGAGTCTCTCGGCGCGGTGATCGTGTGGAAATGTCCCATGCCGGATCATCACCGGTATCAAACCGGGGAGATGGCGGAAATAGGCGGTCAGGCGATATCCCACGACGCCGATTTGCTGGTCATGACCGCGAAGGACGAGCGCGATTTGCCGAAAGAAGGGCGGTTCGGAGCCGTTCGGACCTTTGTGCTGGATATCGAAGCGGTGCTTGACGGGGAGCGGGAATCTTTTCTGAAACTGGTGATGGGAAAATAACTGATTGGGAGAACCGGAGACTATTTCATCCAAGCCGGGATGAAATGCTCTGATTTTTGTGATAGAACGGGAGATGATATGGAACTGGAAGAATACAAGAAGCTGCCGGAACCGGAACTCGTGGACCGTATCCGCAAGGCGAAGAAAGATAAGAACGCGGTCATCCTGGCCCATAATTACCAGCGTCTCGAAATACAGCATGTCGCGGACCACCTGGGCGATTCCCTCGGCCTTTCCCGTATTGCCGCGAAGACGGATGCGGATCTGGTGGTGTTCTGCGGAGTGGATTTCATGGCGGAAAGCGCCAAGATCCTTTCACCCCAAAAGACCGTACTCCTCCCCGAAATCAACGCGAGCTGTCCCATGGCGCGCATGGTGACTCCCGAGGCGCTTTCCGCGGCGAAAGCGGCAAATCCCGAGGCGGTGGTCGTGGCGTATGTGAACACCACGGCGCGGGTGAAAGCGCTCACCGACATCTGCTGCACCTCAGCAAATGCGGTGGATGTGGTCAATTCGGTGAAGGACCGCGAAATCATCTTTGTTCCGGACAAGAATCTCGGGAATTATGTTCAGTCCGTTACCGGCGCCCGGGTCAACCTGTGGGACGGGTACTGCTATGTCCACAATTTTCTGACCGTGGAAGATGTCCATCGCGCGCGACGTGAGCATCCCGAGGCCGTTTTTCTCATCCATCCCGAGGCTCCGCCCGAGGTGGTCGGCATGGCGGACCGGGTGTGCTCCACCACCGGCATGGCGGACTATGTCGCCGCGATGCGGACGGAGGAGGAGAAGCGGAACGGGGTCATTATCGGGACGGAAGTGGGGCTTGTCCATCAGCTTCGCGAGAAATATCCGGATGTCGCCATCTGGGCGCTCAGCGATTTCGCGGTGTGCGGAACCATGAAGATGACCACCCTGGCAAAGGTCTGCTGGGCCATCGAAACCGGCAACTACGAAGTGACCCTGCCGGAAGATGTCATCGAAAAAGCCAGGCGCTCGCTGGAACGGATGCTGGAAGTGAAGTGAATTCCGGAACAGACAGAACCGCAGCGCGCACGGCGAAATGCGATCACCGTTTCGCATGATTTTACGAATGTTCTGAACGTTCTCCTCTCCCGCGCAAGGGGAGAGGAGAACGAATCCTCCGGCTCTCGGGGATCCCCCTTCACTGGTTTTTTTACCTGCCCTTTTAACACCATACCTGCCTACACCACTCCCAATATACACTATATACTGTACTCGCCCAGAAATCCCTTTGTCTGCGACGGGAAATTTATTATATTCTCAGATTCTTATCGGAGCAGGTATATGTAACACGGGGGGTGTGTTCTGAAAACGGATTTTCTGGTCATAGGTTCCGGAATCGGCGGACTCTCATACGCGCTCAAGGTCGCCGATCTGGGGCGGGTGGTCATTATCACCAAAAAGGGTGATTGCGATTCCTCCACCAATTATGCGCAGGGCGGCATCGCCAGTGTGCTGGGCGGCGACGATACCAAGGAAGCCCATGTGGCCGATACTCTGGGCGCGGGCGGTGGAATCTGCCATGAGGATGTGGTGAACCTGGTGGTGGACGAGGGGCCGGAGATCATTCGGCAGTTGATCGAGTGGGGATGCCGGTTTACCCGTAATTCCGACGGCGCCTTTTCGCTGGGGCGCGAGGGCGGCCACACGCATAACCGAATAGTCCATACCGATGACCTCACCGGCCGTGAGATCGAGCGGGCGCTTCTGGAGCGGGTCAAGGAGCATCCGAATATCACCCTCCTGAGCAATCACATCGCGGTGGACCTTCTGACCGAACACAATGTGCGGACGATGGGCAAACACGGCTCGGTCAACTGTTTCGGGGCCTATGTGCTCGATGAGGCCAGCGGCGGCATCGAGACCTGCATGTCCGGAACCACCATGCTGGCCACCGGCGGATCCGGGCAGGTGTATCTCCGCACCTGCAACCCGGAGATCGCCACCGGCGACGGTATCGCCATGGCTTTCCGGGCGGGCGCGAGCGTGGGGAACCTGGAGTTCATGCAATTCCATCCCACCACGCTGAAATCGGCGGACGGCCGGTCGTTCCTCATCTCCGAGGCGGTGCGCGGGTATGGCGGCATTCTGGTGGATCACGCCGGGAAACGGCTCATGGACGCTCATCCCATGAAAGATCTCGCTCCCCGCGATGTGGTGGCGCGGACCATCGACCATTATCTCAAGAGCAGCGGACGGGAATTCGTGTTCCTCGATGTGACCGGGCATGACCCGGACAAGACTCGGGCCCGGTTTCCTCATATCCACCGCACCTGCCTGGAGTACGGCATCGATATCACGAAAGACCCCATTCCGGTGGTTCCGGCAGCGCATTACATGTGCGGCGGCGTGGTGGTCGATTCCTGGGCCCGCACCACGATTTCCAATCTCTACGCGGTGGGGGAGGTGGCCTGCACCGGTTTGCACGGCGCCAACCGTCTGGCCTCCAACTCCCTGCTCGAAGCGGTGGTCATGGCCGAGCGGGCCGCCCAGTCGGCACGAAAGGGACGGCAGTTGCCCTCCGAGCTTCCGGACATTCCGGACTGGAGCGACCGGGGCACCTTCGATCAGGAAGAATGGGTGATCATCTCCCATGACCGTGAAAACATCCGGCGTCTCATGTGGGACCTTGTGGGTATTGTCCGGAGCGATTTCCGTCTCCGCCGCGCGCTGAGCCGTATCGCCATCATCCGCGAGGAGGTGGAGGAATACTATCGTCACACCCGGCTCTCGCATGAACTCATCGAACTGCGGAACATGGCGCTCAACGCCTGGCTCATCGTGATGTGCGCCCGTCACCGCAAGGAATCCCGCGGCCTGCATTACAATACCGACTATCCCGACCGCGACGATCGTTTCTGGCGTCACGATACGATTATTCGCAACGAGGAGATTCTTTTGTAGGTGTTTCTCGCAAAGTACGCGAGGGAAGAGAATATTGGTTCTCCGCAGTTTTTGTGGGTAAACGATTCTCGTGCGGTTTTCCCCTGTCTTGGAAAAGCCCCCCGGGTACGGCATGGCTTCCGGGGTAGTGGACCGCTGCTGTTCGAGCGACAGCGAGTTCAGCGGTCCCCGGAAGCCATGCCGTACCCGGGGAATCTTTGGCTTTTCCCGGACCGCCCTCTTTTGGTACTTTTCTGGGCACACCAGAAAAGTACAGAGGTGGGAAGGGTACGGGATATTCTTTACCGTATGAGAGCGCTTTTGTAATCGGCACATACAGACCATGTCCGGTCATGGCATCTACCCATGAAAAATGCGAAGCACCAGAATCTTGTGTATGAGAATCGGGAATGGGCTATCGAAGTATCGAGAGTTTGAAGGACGGAATCATACAATTCGCGAACAGGCTTTAATAAATACCCCATATACTTCTCTTTGCGCACATTGCGCACTTTGCGAGAGACAAGGTTCATGAAAATCGAAAACAAAATTACCGTTCTTGACTTCGGCGGCCAGTACGCCCACCTCATCGCCAAGCGCATTCGTCATCTCGGCGTGTATGCCGATATCGCGCACCCGGACGCGAGCCTGACGGAGCTGGGACGGCCCGGGGGAATCATCCTCTCCGGAGGACCTTCGAGCGTGTATGCCGAGAATGCGCCGCCGTTCAACCGTGAAATTCTGGAAGCCGGGATTCCCGTTCTGGGCCTCTGTTACGGCATGCAGCTTATCGCCTACGTGCTGGGCGGCGATGTACGGCGGCTGGACCGACGCGAATACGGCCGGGCGGAGATGGATGTGACCGGCGATTCCCCGCTTTTCGAGGGGCTCGCTTCACGCGAACTGGTGTGGATGAGCCACGGCGATTCGGTGGCGGGCATCCCGGAAGGTTTCTCGGTCATCGGGCGCACCTCCGACTGTCCTTTCGCGGGAATCTGGAACCGTGAAAAAACCATCTACGGCATCCAGTTTCACCCGGAAGTGAAAGACACCCCCTCCGGAAACCGGGTTCTCGAAAACTTCATAAAACTTTGCGGACTGAAACGCAACTGGTCCATGGAAGGATATATCGAGGAGAAGATGCGGGATATCCGGACGCAGGTGGGCGACCGGAATGTATTCCTCCTCGTTTCCGGCGGCGTGGATTCCACGGTGACTTTTACCCTCCTGAACAAGGCGTTGGGCGAGGACCGGGTCAAGGGCATTCATATCGACAACGGGTTCATGCGGAAAAACGAGACCGCCGCAGTGGAAAAGGCGCTGGATCGTCTCGGTTTCCATAACCTGACCGTGATAGACCGCAGCGATGATTTTCTGCGCGCGGTCGCCGGGCTGACCGAACCGCAAGCCAAACGCAAGGCCATCGGCGACGAGTTCATTTTCGTGAAGGACCGCGAGCTGGAGGCTCTTCACCTCGATCCCGACCAATGGCTGCTGGGGCAGGGGACCCTTTACCCGGATATCATCGAATCGGGCGGCACCCGTCACGCCGACGTCATCAAGACCCATCATAACCGTACGGACATGATCAAGGAAATGGTTGCCCGCGGCCTGGTGGTCGAACCGCTGGATCAGCTTTACAAGGACGAGGTTCGCGAGGTGGGGGAGAAGCTGGGTTTGCCGCATGATCTGGTATGGCGTCATCCTTTCCCCGGACCGGGAATCGCGGTGCGGGTGCTCTGCGATATCGGCGGGGCGTCTTCCGAAGATTACCCGGAGGTCACCGCGAACGTGCGCGAGATGGCGGGGATGGCCGGGTATGATTCCCTGGTCCTTCCGGTGCGCAGCGTAGGGGTACAGGGCGACTGCCGCACCTACGCCCATCCCGCCGCTCTGGATGGTCCGCTGGATTGGGATCGTCTCGAAAAACTCTCGACGGATATAACCAACAGCGTTGCCGGAGTGAACCGCGTTGTGCTGAAAATCGGCGGCGGACCGCTCCGTCCCCTGACCAGTCATGCGGCGACCCTTACCCGCGACCGCCTGGACCTCCTTCGGGAAGCCGATGCCATCGCCATGCAGGTGTTGCACGAACACGGCATCTACGAACAGGTTTTCCAGATGCCGGTGGTGCTTCTTCCTATCGCTTCCGATACCGCGCGGGAATGCGTCGTGCTCCGTCCGCTGGAGTCCTCGGATGTCATGACCGCCCGGTTCTACCGTATGCCGGAGCCGAGTCTGAAGGAAATCGCGGATCGGATTCTTGCGATCGGGGGGATCGAGTATCTATTTTACGATCTCACGCACAAACCGCCCGGAACGTTCGAGTGGGAATAATTACCAAAGATTTGCTGGTACTGTCGGCGGGTTGCCGGATTCGAAAAACCGGCGCGGGACGCACGTTGCGGCGCTTCCCATAATGAACAGTTGCGGGGGCGAAACAGGTACAGTGCGTGCGGACTTTTGACCCGGCGCTCCCGGCTTCATCCGGATTGTATCATGCCGGATTTCGACGGAATATCCGGATATTGAAAAGCCTTTTTTGAATAATGTGCAATAGTATATATTCATTTACCCATCAAGGAATCCTTGCATGAACATCGTGGTTTGTGTCAAGCAGGTGCCCGACACCATGGATGTGCGGATCGATCCGAAGACGAACACCCTGGTGCGGGATGGCGTTCCCTCCATTCTCAATCCTTTCGACGAATTCGCCATCGAGGAGGGCCTGCGGATCAGGGAACGGTTTGGCGGGACAGTAACCGTGATCACCATGGGTCCGCCGCAGGCCTCGGAGATACTCCGCACCGCACTCGCCATGGGCGCGGACGCGGTGGCGCTCCTTTCCGACCGGGCGTTCGCCGGTTCGGATACCCTGGCTACCTCGTACACGCTCTCCCGCGGAGTGGAGAAAGCCGGGAACGTGGACCTGGTCATCACCGGAAAACAGGCCATCGACGGCGACACCGCCCAGGTGGGGCCGGGAATCGCCGCCCGTCTGGGATACACCCAGCTCACGTACGTCTCGAAAGTGGAAGACATTTCCGTTTCCGGGGGGACCATTACCGTGGAACGTCTGCTGGACGGTGGACGCGAACGGGTGGAGGGAAAGCTTCCGGCGCTCCTGACCGTAATGAAGGGAATCAATGTTCCCCGTCAGCCTTCCATCCTGAAAATGAAAAAGGCGCGCAACGCCGAAATCCCGGTCTGGAAGGCATCGGATATCGGGGCCGACCCGGCGCAGACCGGTCAGAATGGCTCCCCCACCTGGGTGGAGCGCATCTTTTCACCAGAACAGAAAACCGGCGGTGATGTTTTTCAGGGCGATCCGGAAGAAGCGGCGGGACGGCTGACGGAACTGTTACTTGCAATGATGGCCAAGTAGGGGGATACATGGGAATCACCATTCTTTTAGATAAATGCATCGGGTGCCGGGCGTGTGTGAAAGCGTGTCCTTTCGGCGCGCTTGAATTGCGGAACGCCAAGGCGGTCTGCCTGGATTCCTGTACGCTCTGCGGCGCTTGCGTCAATACATGCAAGTTCGGGGCCATCCTTGCTCCGGAACGCGAAACCGCCCCCGCGGGCAGTCTGGACGCCCACCGCGGCGTCTGGGTGTTCGTCCAGGCGGAAGGCGATTCCATTCACCACGTCTCGCTGGAACTTATCGGCGAGGGCCGGAAACTGGCCGACGAACTGAACACCGACGTGTCCTGCATGGTCATGGGGAACAGCAGCGCCGCCATGCTCGCCGAAGAGCTTTCGTTTTACGATATCGACCGGGTTTACCTGGTGGAAAGTCCGGTGCTGGGGAATTACCGTACCCAGCCATACGTGGAAACCGCCGCGCATCTCATTCGTAAATACCAGCCGGAGATCGTGCTGATCGGCGCCACCTCGACCGGGCGTGATTTCGCGGGCGGACTGGCTACGCAGCTCCATACCGGGCTCACCGCAGACTGTACCAATCTGGGAATCGAGTTGGAGACCCGGAGCCTTCTGCAAACCCGTCCGGCATTCGGCGGCAATATCATGGCCACCATCAAGTCCTCGCGGCATCGTCCCCAGATGGCGACCGTGCGGCCCAAAGTGTTCGCCATGCCGCTCCGGGGTGAAAAACGTCCGGTCGAGATAGTCAGGGAAACCCGCGAACTTTCCGAGGATGGCCAGCGGACCCGTATTCTCGAATGGATTCCGGTAAAGGAGGGCGTGAATCTCGCCGATGCCAACATCATCGTTTCCGGAGGACGCGGACTCGGGAAGCCGGAGAATTTCTCCCTGCTCCAGGAACTCGCCGATCTGCTCGGCGGAGCGGTGGGCGCTTCGCGAGGCGCGGTGGATGCTGGTTGGATCGATTACTCCCACCAGGTGGGCCAGACCGGAAGAACCGTGCGCCCCAGTGTCTACATCGCCTGCGGAATTTCCGGCGCGGTGCAGCATTTGGCGGGCATGAAGACCTCCGATGTCATCATTGCCATCAACCGCGACCCGTCCGCGCCCATTTTCGGGGTGGCGAACTACGGCTTCGTTGGCGATGTCATGGAAATCGTTCCGAAACTGATCAATGAGATTAAAAGCCGCGGGGGGCGGCTGTAATTTACATAGAAGACGGAATGCGGGAGACGGAAGTCGGAATGGGGAACGTTTGATGGACTGAAATGGTCCCCGGTCCTTCTTTTCATTTTTCTCCTGATTTCCGGCTT
>CAYRTQ010000052.1:0-3966 GCA_964426865.1 uncultured bacterium | reverse complement strand
CTCTTTTTCATAAGGAATCCACCCATGAGCGAGTCAAATAACGCTATCGGCAGTGCCGGGGAGTACCTTTCAAAGTCCGATCCCGAGGTGTTCGCCCGTATCGGGGATGAATTTTCGCGTCAGCGCGGCAATCTGGAGATGATCGCTTCCGAGAATTATGTCTCTCCGGGAGTGCTGGAAGCCGCGGGCTCGGTGCTGACCAACAAGTATGCCGAAGGCTACCCCGGTCACCGGTATTATGGCGGCTGCGAGTATGTGGACATGGTGGAGAACATCGCCATTGACCGCGCGAAACGGCTTTTCGGCTGCGGTCATGCGAATGTCCAGCCCCATGCCGGTTCCCAGGCCAACATGGCGGCATATTTCTCCGTGGTGCAGCCCGGGGCGAAAATACTGGCCATGGATCTCGTCCACGGCGGTCATTTGACTCATGGGAGCAAGGTGAACTTTTCCGGCCGCATGTACCAGATCATTCCCTATGGCGTCCGTCCCGGCGACTGCACCATCGATTACGACGGGTTGGCCCAAATCGCCCGTGAAACCAGGCCAGACCTCATCGTCGGTGGAGCGACCGCCTATCCCCGGATTATCGACTTCCCGCGTTTTCGCGAGATCGCGGACGAGGTGGGAGCGAAATTCATGGTGGATGCCGCCCATATCGCCGGGCTTGTCGCCGGTGGAGCGCATCCCAGCCCCGTTCCTTACGCCGACATCGTGACCTGCACCACGCACAAGACCCTGCGCGGGCCCCGGGGCGGTATGATCATGAGCACCGAGGAACTCGGCAAGGCGGTGGACAAGCAGGTATTCCCGGGAATCCAGGGCGGCCCGCTCATGCACATCATCGCCGCCAAGGCTGCCGCGTTCGGTGAGGCGCTCCGTCCGGAATTCCGGACCTATGCCGCCCAGATTGTTTCCAACTGCAAAGCGCTGGCGGAATCGCTCCTGGCGCAGGGCTTCAAGCTGGTGACCGGCGGGACCGACAATCATCTCATCCTCATGGATCTCACCGGAACGGGCGTGACCGGCAAGGCGGCCCAGGAAGCGTTGGGAATCGCCGGGATCACGGTGAACAAGAACAACATTCCGTTCGATACCGCCAAACCCACCGTTACCAGCGGGGTGCGCATCGGGACCGCGGCGCTCACCACCCGGGGCATGAAAGAGGGTGATATGAAAGCCATTGCCGGAATGGTTCGGCGCGCCCTGGACAATGTCGAGGACGAGGCCGCGCTCCGCGGGATCGGCGAAGAATCGCGGGATCTCGCCCTGTCTTTCCCCATCTTCGCGTGGTAATGGACGCTTTCCGCCTCACGTTCCCCCCTCTATCGGCATAGAGGGGGGAACGACGCGCGAGGTGCGTTGCCTTCCCTCTCTCCGGCAGGACGGAAGGGCAGGGGTGAGAGGACGTTATTTCCCCGTTTTCCCGTCACACGAAGGGGCCAATGTATGAAATGCCCGTTCTGCGGTTCGGATACCGACAAGGTGGTTGATTCGCGCTCGGCGAAAAACGGCGAATCCATCCGTCGCCGCCGTGAATGCCTGAACTGTAATCAGCGGTTCACCACCTACGAGTACATCGAGGATGTTTCGCTCAATGTCATCAAGGCCGATGGCAGCCGCGAACCCTTCGACCGTAAGAAACTCCTGCGGGGCATCGCCATGTCCTGCGCGAAACGCCCCATCCCCACCGATAAACTGGATGAGATCGCGGACGAGATCGCCCGCCAGATCGAAAGCCGAGGCGAGCGCGAGGTTTCCTCGCACGACATCGGTGAATTGGTCATGGCGCGGCTGAAGGATCTCGACGAGGTGGCGTATGTCCGGTTTGCTTCCGTATACCGCAAGTTCAAGGATAAAAACGAGTTCCTCCAGGAATTGAACCGTATTCTGGAATGACCGGCGTGGTTGTTTCCGGGGAATCACTTCAGAAACGGGAACCAATAATGGTTTCCGTGGTCTTCGGGATGATTGTACCCGCTCCGTTCGCCGTTATTCATGCGGACAACAAGGCAGATGCGAATGATAAGAGACAATGTACAACTGGTTCGGGACGAGATTGACGCCGCGGCGCGGGCTGCGGGCCGTGAACCATCGGAAATCACTCTTGTCGCGGTGAGCAAGACCCATACCGCCGGAGAAGCCGAGGAAGCGGTTGCCGCGGGTATCGGCCACCTGGGAGAGAACCGGGTGCAGGAGGCCTCCGGGAAAATTCCGGAGGTGAGCGGCGACGCCGAATGGCATCTCATCGGTCCCCTCCAGTCCAACAAGGCCCGTCAGGCCGCCCGTCTCTTCGACTGGATCGACAGCGTACACTCGGAGAAAGTCGCCGATATCCTTTCCGATGAGGCGGTGAAACTCGGGAAAACCCTGCGGGTTCTCGTGCAGGTCAACATTTCCGGCGAGGAATCCAAGTCCGGGGTGGCTCCGGAGGAGATCCGGAATCTGGTTCTCCATGTGGACCGTCTGCCGGGATTGATCCTCCGGGGGCTGATGACCATCGGTTCTCTCTGCGCTGCACCGGAGCGGACACGGGAAGAGTTCCGGGCCATGCGCACCCTGTTCGACCGTCTTCGCCGCGATCCCGAACTGCATGCAGCCCTGGATGTCTTGTCCATGGGAATGTCCGGAGATTTCCGGATAGCAATAGAGGAAGGGTCCACCATGGTGAGGGTGGGGACAGCGATTTTTGGAGAGAGGAGTTGAAGTGAATGCGATTGTGGTAACCGGCGCGGCGCTCCACGGCGCGGGGCTGGCAGTACGGGTTCTGGTGGGAATGGCGGCGGCGTTGCTTGTTTTACGGTCGCTCGGCGCCACATACCTGCCGGTTTCCGCCTGGCGTATCCTCCGGTTCCTGAACGAGATGACCGGAATGATCGTGGAGCCGGTGCGGAACCTGCTTCCCTATCCCCTGGGATGCCGAAAGCCCGACTACGCCTCCCTTGTGACAGCGATCTGTCTGCTGCTGATCGGCTTTGGGGTAAATGAAATATTTATGCTGATGGCGCGCAGTTTGTGATATATTCTTGTGAATTCGGAAGACAGAATTCAGGAGACGGGTTGCTGGAGAAACGGCGGAAACTGCCGGTATGGGGCTGAATACGGAATTTGCCATCCGGCTTCCTTTCGACCGTTCGTGCATCCTTGGGATGATCCTTCAGGGTCATACCCTGTTTCGAATTCCGGTCCCATATCATCACTGAGGAGAATACCGTGAATCTTTCGCCGCTCGACATCCGTAAACATGAGTTCAAAAGGAAATTGCGGGGGCTTGACCCCGATGAGGTTGCGTCTTTTCTCGATATCATATCCATGGAGTATGAAAATCTGGTGCATCAGAATTCCATGTTGAACGAAAAGCTGGCAATGATGGAGAGCCAGATAAAAAAATACCGCAATATGGAAACCACTCTTCAGGAAACGCTTCTTTCCGCGGAACGCTCCCGCGAGGAAACCCTGAAGATCGCCAGGAAACAGGCCGAGATCGTGGTCCGGGAAGCGGAAATCAAGGCTTCCGCCATTCTCGAAGAGGGGCAGAATTCTCTGGTGAAGCTCCGGAACTCTTTCAGCGAACTCAAAATGCACAAGGATACCTACCTTGCGAAACTGAAAGCGCTGGTTACCGCCCAGGCGGAGCTGTTCAAACAGTACTCATTCAGCGAGGAACGGGCGTTCGACCGGGTCGGCGAGCGGGTGGATATCGCAGGCGAAGAACAGAAACAGCCGCAGATCGTGACGCCTCCGGCTCCCCAGCAGCGACGTATGCCGCCCCAGAGACTTGAGGAGGGTATGCTCAGAACCAACACCGGTGATGAGGACGACGAGACCGAGTCCGAGTGAGGGGATCACCGTGCCGAAAGGCGATGAAACGGACACGCGTGCCGCGAATATGATCGTGATCAACCGGGATAGTCCTGAAAGCGGACGAATTCCGGTTTTCAAAATTATCTGTCCTTGAAACGGGTT
>CAYRTQ010000051.1:16858-17552 GCA_964426865.1 uncultured bacterium | reverse complement strand
AAATCGGCGTCGATGGCCATCTGCTTGCCCGGCATGGCGTCCAGGGTAAATCGCGCCGCGACCTCGGCGATGCGGGTCGCGCCCTTGGTAATAACCACGAACTGGATGATGACGATGATGCAAAAGATGATGAACCCGACCACATAGTTGTTCTGCACCACGAACGTTCCGAATGCATTGATAACCTTGCCCGCGTCCGCGTTCCCGAGAATAAGCCGGGTGCTCGCCACATTGAGCGCCAGACGGAATACCGTGGTCACAAGAAGCAGCCCCGGGAACACCGAAAGTTCCAGGGGTCTCACGACGGACATGGTGACCAGGAGAATGATGATGGAGAACGTGATGTTGAAACTGAGCAGAATGTCCAGCGTCCAGGTGGGCACCGGAACGATCATCACTCCGAGAATGGCGACCACCAGGATCGCAAGAATGGCGTCGGAAATATTGGAGCCTCTTTTTACCGCGAGCGCGCTGTCCGCCAAGAGCGTTCTCCCCTGTAAAAAGCGAGAAACGAATGCTGGAGTTTGAGGGATGAAGCATAACAAACAACGAGAAGATGTCCGATGCGATATCCGCTCCCGTTCCGTCGGCGTCGCGGAAAATTCAATTCCGAACTCCCGGGATATCAGGATTCCCGCACCTCCCGACCCTCTTTCCGGTCAAGAAGTCAGGAGCATGATAAGATACATGAATC
>CAYRTQ010000051.1:0-16848 GCA_964426865.1 uncultured bacterium | reverse complement strand
CCCTTTAAGCCGGTAAACATAAGCCAGCACCTCGGCAACCGCGGTGTACAGCTCTCCGGGAATGGGATGCCCGATCTCCACCGCCTTGTAGAGCGCCTGGGCGAGCAGGACGTTCTGCACGATGGGAATTCCGGCCTCCTGCGCCTTGTCCCGGATCTTCTGGGCCATGAGACGCCTTCCCTTGGCCAGCACCACCGGAGCGGCCATCCCGGCGGAATAGGACAGCGCCACCGCGATCTCGGTGGGGTTGGTGATGACCACGTCCGCCTTGGGAACCTCATCCATCATGCGACGTCGCGCGAGTTCACGCTGCATGGATCGGATGCGGGACCGCAGGAGCGGGTCCCCCTCCGTCTGCTTCATTTCTTCGCGCACCTCCTGCGGGGTCATGCGCATCGACCGCTCGTACTCCCATCGCTGAAATGCATAATCGAGTATGGCTATAATCACGTACCCGATCAGGATTTTCATGCTGATGGAAAAGATGGCCATTCCGGTGAACGACATGATCTGCCGAATCGAGGCGTCCGCGATCATGACGGTCTCCCGGAGCAGGTCTTTCACCGCGATCCATCCGATCCAGCCCACAACGATAATCTTGAAAATGTCCCGAATCAGCGATTCCAGGGTCCGTTTGGAAAAAATGCGTTTGAATCCCTCCAGAGGATTGATTTTGGAAAGCTTTGGCTGGATCGGCTCGCCGGTGATGAGCAGCCCGATCTGGAGGATATTCACCAGTATGCCCGCGATGAACATGGCAAGCAGCAGCGGGAGCATGAGCGCCAGGAAATCCCGCATCACTCCGAAAATGATTTGCTGGGTGGAGGAAAATGTCAGGTGATAGGCGTGGGCGTGAGACATGGTGCGCGCGGAGAAGAGCATCAGCCGGTTCAGAAAGTGATCCCGAAAGAGCATGAGTACGCTGAATCCCACCAGCAGCATCACCGCGGAATTGATTTCCATCGAACGGGCGACCTGTCCGCGTTTGCGCGTTTCCTCGCGGCGCTTTTGCGTTGCCTGTTCGGACTTTTCCTGACCGGAATCCTCGGCCAAAAGAAATCACCACCTTGCAAAAGACAGAATGTGAAACGACCGGTTCCCGGATACACACGATCCGAACACGGGATATTCGTCCGGACCGTCAATTCGTGGGATGAAAGGGTTGCCTTTGATAAATGACGCCGCCTCGGGACAATTCAGCAATCATGTGAATCCCGGCTCAAACGAAATTGGAGCGCATGGTATACGATTCCTCTCGAAAAACGGCGGGATATCATACTCCATACTTCCATCATCCCAGCAGACGGATGATGGTGGTCCAGTCGTTCCGGAGTTCCAGGACGGATTTCTCGATGAGTGTCTTGAAAACCGGAAGCGATATGGCGATCATGGCGAGACCCGCAGCGATGGAAAGGGGGATGCCGACCACGAACACGTTCATCTGGGGTACGGTTCGGGAGATGATGCCCAGAACCACGTTTACAATGAGAAGGGTGATCACCACCGGCGCGGAAAGCTTGATTCCCAGGACAAATACGGTTGCGGTCAGGTTCACCAGGAACCCGCTGAATTCCGGGCTGAACGACGCGCCGCCGAGCGGGACATGCTCTATGCTCCGGATCAGGGCGTCTATGGCGTAATGATGGCCGTCGATGAGAATGAAAATGAGAATGCTCAGGAGATAGTAGAATTCACCGATGACCGAAATCTGCCCGACGCTCATGGGATCGGATACATTGGCCACCGACAGTCCCATCTGGAGCCCGATGAGGTGTCCCGCGAACTGAACGGCGGAAAACAGGACCACGACCGCGAATCCCATGAGGAATCCGACACCCAGTTCGCTCACGATGACCAGGGTGAGTTCCAGTGCGGTGGCGGGGAGATGAGCGGCCGCCAGGGTCGAGGAGGGAAAGAGAACCGCGCTGAGGAGAACGACGAACCAGACCCGCAGAAGCGGAGGAATGGAGGTATGGCCGAAAATCGGAATGGTCATCAAAAACGCGCCGGTCCGGAACATCAGGAGCATGGCGCGATACAGGTCCATTTGGGATATGGTGAACGGGTCCATGAAAAACCTCGAATCCGTGAGCAATGGACAATTGATGATGAAAAAGGGGACTTCAGCATTTCATCCCTGCCGGGTGGACGGTCATTGGGTGGTCTGCGCTTCGACAAGCTCAGCGCCCGCCGGCTAATCTTATCGAAGCCAGGAGATTGGACGGGGTGTTGACGGTCCACAAGTCCATTGTTCATTATCCATTGCCGTCTACATTCCCTGAATGAGGGAGAATATCCACACGGTGAATTCCATGGTGGTTCTCATGAGCCAGGGAAGGGAGATGGCGAATGCCAGCATCACCGCGAGAATTTTGGGAATGAAGGAAAGCGTCATCTCGTTCACCTGAGTGACCGCCTGAAGGATGCTCACGACAAGTCCCACCAGAAGGCCGAATCCCAGCATGGGCGCCGATAGGAGGAGGGTGACCACTATCGCCTGACGGGCGACATGGATGGCGAAATCCGGACTCACGGAGAAACCTCCCTCACTGGAAACTCATGATCAGGGACTGGACAAGCAGGTTCCAGCCATCGACGAGAACGAACAGGAGTATCTTGAACGGCAGCGAGATCATGATGGGCGGAAGCATCATCATACCCATGCTCATGAGCACGCTGGCGACCACCATGTCGATGATGAGGAACGGGATGAACAGCATGAACCCCATCTCGAAAGCGGTCCGCAGTTCGGAAATCACGAAGGCCGGAATGAGAACACGGGAGGGAACCGCCGCCTCGTTGGCGGGTTTGGGGAGCTTGGCCGCCCGTATGAAAAGGGCGATGTCCTTCTCGCGGGTCTGTTTGAACATGAATTCCCGGATGGGAACCATGGCGCGGTTCAGCGCTTCCGGCTGGGAAATCTGCTTGGCCATGTACGGTTTCACGGCATCCTGGTTCACCCTGTTGAGCACGGGGGTCATGATGAAGAATGTCAGGAACAGGGAGAGACCGATAATCACCTGGTTGGGCGGTATCTGCTGGGTGCTGAGCGCATGACGGAGCAGCGAAAGCACGATCACGATGCGGGTGAACGAGGTGAGAAGGATGAGGAGCGCCGGGGCGAGCGAAAGCAGGGTGAGCAGGAGGACGATCTGGACGGTGATGGCCATGTCCTCGGGGGAATTGGTTTTCCCCACCTGAATATTGAGACTGGGGAGTGTCTGCGCGTGAACGAGCGCCGTCATCAGAATGGCGGGAACGAGAAATGCCGCGCCTAATGCCACTCGCTTCCAAACCGGGTTCATGTTGCCGTTTCCGCGTTCGCTCATTCCTGTTTCCGTGATTCTGAATCCATGATACAATCTGTTCGAGTTCTCCCCCGCCCCGGCCAGATTCCGTTCCGCGGCGGAGTCTTCCGTCCGGAAACGGAAGACCCGAATTCATTCCCCCCGGGCGAAAACAATCCGCACCGCATGTTTCTCTCTCCCCCCTCAGCGTCCCCCGCCGCCCCCCGGCGCGTTGGAATCCCGCCGTGAGAAACGGGAGAGGAGCGTCGCGAAGATATCGGGATCGGGCGGGTGTTCCGTTGCGAGCGATCCGGCCTCTTCCGGGGTCAGTTCTCCCAGGGTGGCGATAGTGTGGTCCGAGTATCCGATGATGAGCACCCTGTCCAGCACTTTCACCAACGCGATGGCTTTTCGCGGGTCCATATAATGTATCTCAAGGACCCGGATAGCGCCACCGGAAATACCGGGAAACCGCTTGAATCTGGTGATTTTCTTGAAAAGGAAAACGGTTCCCACCAAGAGAACGAGAGTCAGGGCGAGCGCGAAGATAACCTGAAGGGTCTGCCAGAAAAGATTGATTTCCGGAACGCCCGGTGCGGTGGAAAGGCTGTCCGCCGATACACCGGCAAAAACCGGGAGAGCGCCCCAGGCGTAAATAAGCCCGAAATTGACCGTGATTCTTGTAAAAGTCATAAACCCGTCACAACATCTTGATTCGATCCTTGGGATCGACCAATTCGGTGATTCGCACTCCGAAATTCTCATCCACCACCACCACTTCCCCCCGCGCGAGCAACTTGCCGTTCACGAGGAGATCCACCGGTTCGCCGGCGAGTTTCTCGAGCTCGATGATCTTGCCGGGGCCAAGTTCGAGAATTTCCTTGATCTGCATCTGTTTACGACCGAGTTCCACCGAGACATTGAGGCTGACGTCCATCAGGCGCGCGATATCGCTCGACGACACATGTTCCTCGGAAGGCCGCAACTGCTGGAACCGGAGCGGCTGAACCGCAGGCCCGGAATCACGGTCATCATCGGAAAGAGCGTCCATGAAACTCCCGCGCCCGCCGCGTGGTCCACGTCCCGAATCGTCACGCATGGCGATGGACATCTGACGCTCCAGGTCGTCGTCATCCGATCCGCCCGCCTCCATGGCCATCGCCGCCGCCATCTGGGCTTCCAGGTCGTCATCCTCCAGGGAGCCGCCCAGGCTCTGGGCCGCCAGTGTCGCTGACATCTCCGGATCCGCGGCGTTTTCGGCAAAAAGTTTATTCAGATCGTCATCGTCATCGGCGGTGTTCCCGCTCTCGCCAGCCATCGATCAATCCCCTTCCAGTTCGTGATGCACACGGGACGTTATCTGGACCGCCTTGTGCTTACCCTGTAACCCCACCTTGCCCACAAATTTCAATTCTTCTTCCACAAATATCTCGATATCGTCTTTTATCCGGGTGTTCAGAGAGATCACGTCATCCGGGCGGAGATTCACCAGGTCGCGCACAGTCACCGTGGCTTCTCCCAAACAGGCTCTCACCATGGCCTCGAACATCTTGATGCGTTTGCGGTTCTTTTCCAGTTCTTCAAAGGGTACTTCCTTGGAAGAACTGACCAGATTCTGCCCGCCGAGCCGTAACGCGATCGGCTCGATACTGATATACGGGTAGCAGAGATTGATGAGTCCGCTCACGTTCTCGCTTTTCAGTTCAAACGAAATCAGCACCACTGTTTCCGAGGAGGGCACCACCTGCACGAATTCGGGATTTGTTTCCATCATCTCCACATTGCACTCCAGGGGGATGATTCTCTCCCAGGTGCGCTCGAGATCACGGAGCGTGCGGTTGATAATATTGTTCATCACACTTTTTTCGATCCAGGTGATCTCTCGCTCGGTCACGATCGAGGTGCCCCGTCCGCCGAACAGACGGTCCACGAAGCTGAACACCACGGACTGGCTGAAATCAACGATCGCCACTCCGTCCAGCGGCTCCATCCGGAACGTGTAAGTGCAACTCGGAGTGGAGAGACTCATGATGAATTCGCTATAGGTGATCTGGTCTACCGAAACCAGATTTATTTCGATGATGGCGCGCTGAAGTGTCGAAAAGGTCGCGCTCAGGAGACGGGCGAAATTGTCATGAAGATTCTGCAGTGTCCGGAGTTGATCCTTGCTTACCCGGGCCGGGTGACGGAAATCATAGGTATTGATGATCCGTTCGGTCTTGGCCGCCTCGGTCTGGACCTGTACTTCCTCGCCAAAAGATACCGCGGAAAGCAGGGCATCTATTTCCTCCTGGGAGAGAATTTCCGCCACCGCTCATCACCTCCTATTCGAATTGAATGATCCAGCTCTTTGTGTACAAAGCGGTTGCCTTGCCCGATTTCAAAGCTCCGTTGACCTTGACCAGCATGTCCTTTTTGAACTGGTCGCGACGGGTGATATCGTTCAGTTCGGTAACCGTTTTGGTGGAAAGATAGGTGATCACGATATCCCGGACCTGGGCGTCGCGGAGGGTAAGCTCTTCGATAACCGCGTCGTCATGCGCCTCGAGAACGATCTCGGTTGCAAGTATCTCCCCCCCGGAATTCGACGGGTTGAGCGCGATGGGTTCCAGCGGCTTTACCTTGGGAGCCTCCGCTTCCTTGCCCTTTTTCTTCTTGCCGCCATTTTCCCCTTGTGCGCCGGAGAGTTCCGTCCGGTAGATCATCGGTACGGCAAATTTGAGGATAAGATATCCTCCGATGACATCCGCCACAAGCACAATCCCGGCGATGAGTAATATTTTTACCAGAGCGCTTTCCTTTGCCCCTGCCATGCATACCTCCCGGCACACCCCCCTTCTCCGTTACACGGCGGTTCCTTGTTTCAGGAGAAGGAGCAGGCGTCAATTGTTCGTTTCGATAAAGATCTCCACCCTTCGATTCAACGCCCTCTCCTCTTCCGTGTCGTTCGATGCAACCGGGTGATACTCCCCGCATCCCACCGGCTGCAATCTTTTTGGATCGATCGACTGTTGTTTGCGCATGGTACGGATAACCGACATGGCGCGCGCTATCGAAAGCTCCCAGTTATCTTCGTACTGGGGATTGTGGATGGGAATATTGTCCGTATGTCCTTCCACCCGTATATTTTCATTCCCTGTACTGATTACTTCCACAATTTGGGCCAGAACGGGCAGAATCTCGGGTTTGATTTCGGCCTTTCCGGTATCGAAAAGCGCCGGATCGCCGATGGTGATGTGCACCCCTTTGCTGCCTTCGTTTATCCGAATAACGCCGCCAAGATTCCTCTCGTGAATAATCCGGTTGAGCTTCTCCATGGCGGCTGATCGTGATACATTGGGGGCTTTCGCTTTTCGCTGCAATGGTTTTTGGGCTTTAAGCGGCGGTGTGGCGGCTTTCTGATTGGGCAACACCCCCAGCGCCCCTTGCAGGGATGCCATGGCTTGGTTGAATTTTTCCCTCTCCATCGTGGAATATGACTGCAACATCACAAAAAAGCAAAGGAGAAGACTCATGCAATCGCCATAGGTGAGCACCCACAATGGGGCGCCTTTCGGTGGCTCTTCCGGCTTTTTTGCCATGGATTACTCTCCTTTTTTCCGGATATTCCGTTCAGAAGGAGAAAGAAATGCATTGAGCTTTTCCTCGACAGTCCGGGGATTATCACCGGACTGGATGGCCATGATACCCTGTATGCACAATTCTTTCAGCAGAAGTTCATGGGCGGAACGCAGCTTCAGTTTCCCCGCAATCGGAAGGAATATCAGATTTGCCAAAACCGCGCCATAAAATGTGGTGATGAGCGCCACCGCCATTCCGGTGCCGATGGTGGAAGGATCCGTCATGTTTTTCAGCATGAGTACAAGACCGATAAGCGTGCCAATCATTCCGAACGCGGGGGCGTATGTCCCCATTGCCTCCATTATGGCTGCGCCGTTCTTATGGCGTTCGGCGATATTATTCATCTCGGTGGTCATGATCTCACGGATAACCTCCTGTTCCGTGCCATCCACCGCCAGGGTGATTCCGCTTTTCAGAAACGCGTCGTCGAGGGTTTGGGATTGCTGTTCGAGAGAGAGAATACCTTCCCTGCGGGCGGTTTCCGCGAAACCCACAAGTGTCTGAATGATTTCAGAGGGAGATTCTTCCTTGTGGAGGAAGACTTTCTTCACCACGCTGACCACCCGGACCACTTCCTTCAGCGGGTAATGAATGAGCGTGGCCCCTATGGTTCCTCCCACTACGATTGCAATGGAGGGAGGGTCTACAAATGCCATGAAATTTGCGCCTAACGCCCAAAGGACCAGGCCGAATCCGACCACCATACCTATGACACTTGCAAAATCCATTTTATTGATTCCTCGAAAAAACGATCCTGTTCATCAACGGCATTGAAAACCGAAACCCGTATAGTTCTATCCGTAAACAAGGATATCGCCTTATGTGGGAAGGCAACCCCTGCAACGCATCCCGTTCTACTCCGTACAAGGCGGGGACCCCGCGCCCTCCGGGCCATCTTTCCCTCCCTGCGAATGGGGCAGGAAAAGCCTGTGGCGCAGCGATCACCATCGCCCCCTTGGGGGTAAACGCAGTTCTCGCGGAACGGCAAGGGATTGAGGGTTATAGGGCCGGAACCTCACGAATGATATGATTTCGCTCTCTATGGATGGGCTCTTGGCCGGGTATAAAGGAAATGCCTCGGAGGAATGAGGTCACCCCGAAAAACAGATGGTAGACCGGACGCAAACTTCAGATCGCTTTTGCATCCTTTTTCTGACGAAAGAATTATAAAGACGAACCCGGACCATTCCTGTCCGAATCCGGATTGAAAACAACACTCCGTTTGAAAATTCTGACCCGTTCGATGATATCGTCAATACTTTCCCGTACGAGAATCTTCTGCCCCGTGGTGAGCGTGATGATCGTGTCCGGAAGTTCCTCGACAAACTCGATGAGGTCTGAATTTATGACAATGGGCTGATTATTCAGACGGGTCAGCTTGATCATGAACCGCTCCTTTCGCGGGTTTGACGGCACGGCTGTATAAAATATCCGTATCTGGTCCGTTTCGCAAGCGGGGATATGTCACGGCGATGCCGCCCCGGGAAGGAAAAACCCGCTCCGGAACATACAGGGACGCCCGATTTCACCCGCGCCTCCATCGTGGGTGACGGGAGGCCCCGCGAACCGATATGGGTTCAGATATCCGGTGGCCTCCCGTATTTACTTTTGCCGGAAACTGTTATCGTTTCAGGTTTACCGTTTCCTGCAGGAGTTCATCCGAAGTGGTAATGGTTCGGGCATTTGCCTGGAACGTACGCTGCGCGATGATCATGTTGGTAAATTCCTCGGCGATGTCCACGTTGGACATTTCCACCGCACCGGGCGTGATGACCGCATTGATGGAGGTTCCGGCAAATCCCAGTATGGGAAGGCCGGAATTCGAGGATACATCGTACGTATTGTCGCCCACCCGCTGCAACCCGGCGGAATTGTTGAATGTCGCCAGGACGAGCTTGGCGATGGTACGGGTATTGCCGTTGGTGAACTGGCCGGTGATGGTTCCGTCCGACCCGATGGAGACATTGTCGAGACTTCCCGAGGAATAACCGTTCTGGTCGCGGGCGATTACCGTGCTGTTGTTGGAGAACTGTGCGATACCGTCAGCGGAGCCGATTGTCCCGAAATTGAGCACGATCTCGACCGGGACGTCCGCCCCGTTCTTCGGATCGAACGTGAAGGAACTCGCTCCCTGGGAATAGTTGTAGGATTCCAGGTTTCCTTCGGCATCGAAAGTCACCGCGCCCGAATAACCGCCCGATAGTTCAGCCGGTTCGGGAATGGAAATGCTCCACTCCCAGCGGTTTGGAAGCCGGGTATCCTTTTTGAAATCCATGGATAGATTATGCTCGTTGCCCAGCGAGTCGTATACCTGCACCGAAGCGGAATGGGTTACATCCTTTGCTTTCTGGGTTTCGGTCCAATTGCCGACCGTGGCGTCATACACCTTGTTGAACACATCGACGCCATCGGCATTGGGAACCGCCGGATCGCGGGCGATGTTCACCGCGCTGATCTCACTGTTCAAACCGCCGTCGGCGTTGATGACCGTCGATCCGTTGTTGGCGTCGATTTCGATTCCGTTGACATTGGCGATTCCGAATATGTCCTTGAGATTCTGGACATAGCCTCCATAGGTGATGCTCTGGCCGGTACCGTCATCAATAGCGATGTTACCCCGGGTAATCGGATTTCCCCCAACCCTGCCGTTGACACTGATGGTATCCGCGACGGTCAGACCGAGGTCCTGCCCGCTGGAGTTGCGGAGATCGATAACTTTGTCCGCGGCGGTCGCCACATGCGAGAACTCGTCGGTGGTGTTCGTCCCGATCAGACCGTTGGCGCAGGCCAGCGCCTTGTTGAGAACGGAGTTGACACTGGAGAGAGTGAGCGAGTTGTTCGCCGCGCCAAGATTGGTGAACTCGATGGCGCCCCGGTCGTTCAATGACGCCGTGAACGCCATGTTCGCGCCGCTGAAGTCGTTGTTTATCTCCGCGATGAGATCGTCCAGCGTGTGGAAATCCATGCTCCCCACACCGGCGTCTTCCGCCACGTAGGTATAGGTCTTGTTTTTCAATCCACTGACGGAGTCGGTGGCGGACACGGTGACCGTGGTGGACATGCTGGAAAGCCCGGTTATCTGGAGATCGGCGTTCCCGTTGCCGTACAGTCCGTTCATATCGCTGGTCGAACCGGTGATCTCACGGGAGTACAGCCGCGCGGTTTTGAGGATATTCCCCACCGGCTGGGCGTCAGCGTTGAGATTGCCGACAAAGTTCACCGAAGTCGTCACCTTTGCGGCGTCCACGGTTCCGAATGGGACCGTGATATTGCTGATGGGAGACCCATCGTCCACCATGCCGGTCGAGTCGGCTATGCGCCCCTGAACCTTCATGCCGTTGAACGGAATGACCAGATCTCCCTGGGAGTCCCATTGAAACGATCCGGCCCGGGTATACAGGTTGCGTTGACCATCGGAGACCACGAAGAATCCGTCGCCGCGGATCGCGATGTCGGTCTGGTTTCCGGTGGACGAGATGGTGCCCTGGCTGAAGAGGTTGTCGATGGAGCCGATGGCGCTTCCATTTCCGACCTGGAGCGGATTCACCCCGCCCTGGTCTCCGGGAGGACGCGAAGCTCCCTGCAAAAGCACCGCGAAAGATTCCTTGAAGGTGACCCGGCTCCGTTTGAAACCGATGGTGCCGGAGTTCGCGATGTTGTTCGCGATGACATCCAGCATAACCTGTTGATCCCGCAGTCCGCTGACCGCGGTGGACATTGATCTTCCGGACATGCTGTCAACCTCCTTTCGGTGAAAGCCGCTTCCGTCGGTCCACGGCTTTGGGCCCCCTCCGCGAGGTCCGGCCCGTTTCTTCCTGTGAATGGGTGTTATGAAAAGCAAATAATCAAAATCATCGTTGCATCCGCTCGGCGTTTGTTATCCAACCACCGCGCTGTCAATCTCCGTGAATACGGTATCCTTCATGCTCTCTCCCGTCATGGCGGTCACCACGGTACGGTTTTCGATACTGACAATGAACGCTTTGTCTCCCAGGATGATGAGAGAGTCTACGGCTCCTTTTTGCTCCGCTTTCCCGATGGCTTCCGATAGACGGCTGATCTCATCGGGCTGCAGGGTGATACCCCGGGTGTTCAAACGCTCCATGGCGTGCGCGCTGAATGTAACCCCGGTTTCCTTTTCCAGACGGACCCGGAGAACATCGGAGAACGACAGGTCCCGTCCGGAGCGGTCGATACGGGTCAACCCCTGATATATCCCCGCGCCTCCCGTTTCCTGGCTACGGTAAATTGCAGTCACTGAATTCTTCCTCCGTTCATGCCGATCCTCGCCTCAGCTTTCCGGAATCACGTTTCGTATCGATTCGTAGGGCACCAGGACACCGCCGGAATAGAGATAGGATTTGCCGTCCTTGTAGGTGATTCCATCCACTACTCCGGCGTATATGGGAGTATATGACACTTCATCGCCGTCAGCTTGAACGAGTAATCACCAGCTTCCGCCGTTATCCCCCTGTTGTTCACCCCATTCCAGGTCACCGTGCCGTTGCCCGCTTCCATTGATTTGAGACTGAGGGTGCGAACAAGATTGCCCTCGCTGTCCATGATTTCGATTTTCCCGGTGGTGAATCCCGATTCCAGAATGAAATTCAAATCCACCGGTTGTTCCCCGTCGAAAACGAAGTCGGAAACTTCGGCGTTGATATTCATCCCGAAATAATTGACCATCATGGCCCGGTTAATGGAATCCGTGGTCTGGACGTTGTTCTCGATCATGGATTCCAGGTTCGAATTCATCTGGGTCATCTGTTCGAGGGAGCTGAACTGCGCGAGTTGGGCCACGAACTCGGTATTGTCGGTCGGATTCAGGGGATCCTGGTTCTGCATCTGCGCGAGCAGGAGCTTGAGAAAGTCGTCCTTGCCGAGAGATTGGGTGTTTATCGTGCTTTCCGTTTTCTCCGTGGCCGAGTCGCCTTTCAAAAGGCCGCTGGTCGCCGAGGTGTCCGATGTGTACAACTGGGAATTGATGTTGTTGACCGAGCTTGACATCCTTTTCCTCTTTTCCCGAAGGGGAATTTCATCACGATTTGTTCAGATTGGGAAAAATCTCGTTTGGAAGATTCCCACGTCCGTCGTGGCCCGCTTCAATTTTGTATGATGCCGTTGCCATGCCGTTTCCCCATGATGACGATGGGAAATTGATTCTGCCGCCCATTTCAGACCCACATGTCGATATATCCCGGGCCGGTAATAACGCGCCCGCCCCGTATTCCGCCGGAAATCGGTACATCTGACGTCCCTGCGGCGTTTTTCATGCCTTGGCGGAGGGATTCGGCCAGACTTTCCATATCTTCCCTCCGGGCCCAGCTATCCGTGCCGCCGTTGTGACCGACCTGCACATCGAACGATTCCACCTGCAAACCGCCCTGTGTAAGACTCTGGCGAAGTTCGGCCATATTGTTGCGGATGATGTCCTGCACCTCACGGGATTCCACCATGATTTTTCCGGTGACCTTGGAATTCTCGGTGACAATCTCCAGCCTCATTTTTCCGAGACTGGGCGGATCGAGTGTGATGGCGGCGCTGGATTGCCCGGACTGGAGCATGAACCGCGCCTGACGGACGACGCTGTTCAGGATGCCGGTTTCGAACTCCGGAGATTCGGAATGTCGTAAGGTCGCCTTGGGGCTGGAACTCCGTTTCGTTTCTGACGCGGTGGAGACCATCTCAAGTGTGGCGCGCGTGATCTCCGGGTCGTTTTCTCCAAAAGATTCGCTTTCAACGGCTCCGGGGGATCCGGTTCGGCGGATTTCTCCGGAGAAAGGTTCTGACACGGTATTCCCCAACGGGCGCAATGCGTTCAGCGTCGTGGTTGAAGAACTGGAAGAGACGGTTGTCCCCACCGTAGAAGAAAATTCCAGCGGCGAATCACCGTTTTTACGGTTTTTCTCGCCGCGGCTCTCGACGCGATGGATTCTTTTCTCGATGCGCGCTTCCCGCACGGAAGCCAATTCGTTTTTCACCTGTCCGGCCCGGGCGGTCTCTTCCCCTTCCGTGTTCCCGGCGGGTTCGGTGGACAAACCGGAACCGTCCCGTCTAACCCGTCCGCTTTCCCGTGGCGAGCTTTTCGAGGCGGTGGGATTTGCGGTCATCGGACTCTGTGGCGATACATCGACAAAGCCATCATCGACAGCGGCGGGAGCGGCGTTTTCTTCGACGGCGCGGATATACTCGGTTTCCGTACCCTCCTCGACGGAGGAAGAAGTCTCGGGTCGGACCGGAAATGAAACGGTTTCACCTTCTCCCGCGCTGCGGCGTGATTCCGGATGTCGGAGGGCGTCTCCCCGGTGCATGCGGGAAACGGTACGGACCGGAATGGTCTCGGTTGCTTCCGAAGACGCAAACCGGAGCGGTGAGGATTCGGTGGTTGAAGTCTCTTCGAGCGCCTGCGGGCCGATGTCATCGCCGGATGCAATCGCGGTGTCATCGCCGGATGAAAACGTCCCATCCGGAACGGTGTATGCTCTGCTGGATCTGTCCGCTTCGTTCACGGGCGGCGTTTCGGAAACTCCGTTCAGTTCATGTGCCTGAGGAGTCACGGCTTCCATGGAAAGGATACTTTCCGCATCGATGGTATTCGGTTCAGGCGTCGCAATCTCCCCATCGGTTTCCACCGGAGCGGCGAAATGTATCTTCCGTGCGGTTCCGGGCATGAATGTCTCCACGGGACGATGAGATTTGCCGGATCCATAGGCGTTTCTTGCCGAGAACTCCGGAGAGACGCTTTCAGTCGCTTCCGTGCGGGGAGTATCCGGATTTTCCGGAACCGTATTTCCCATTGGACGGGATACAACCGGCTCATCGGCAACGGGCGCAACGGGTATGGGTGTGTACGCCGATTGTGGGGCGGCGCGCAGGGTATCCCCGGTCAAGGGAAGTTCAAACGTTCTTCCCGATGTCGCCGTATTGGAATGAGTAACCAATCGAGAGGCAACCGGGGATGCGGACTCGCTCCCGGTGCGGTCCGTACGGGTGTTGTTGGTCGTTTCCTTCACTGTCTCGGACATGACCGTATTGGTCGCCCCGTTTCCGAAATGGGGTTCCGGCTTTGATGACGGTGTGGACGCAATCTCCCGTTCCGTAACCACACCGGTTTTACCGGGAAGCGACGTCAGGGTCGAACTGGTTATTCCATCATCATCCACGGTACGAGAAACGGTTTCCGGAGGATTCGGACGCACGGAGGCTGAAGGAGTTATCACGGGTTTCCGGAATGTCATCGTGGAGGGCGAGGGCATTTCCCCTGCCCGCTCTTCACCCTCGGCGTTCGCAGCGGGATGTTCGGTTTCCGCGCTCCATTCCGGCGAGGGCCGCGATTCACGAATGAGCCGTACGGTGATCACATTGTCTTTCGGGACCTCCGCGCGCTCAGTAATTGTTGTGGAGGAACCGGCTATGGCGTTACGCGACGGACTGCCGGATGCAGGCTCCGTATCCGGACTCTGCACAATGACCGCTCCGCTGTCATCGGGATTCAGCGTGGGAGCGACGATATGCGTTTCCGGTGTGACAGGGGATCCGGACTCACCTGTTTCGACCTGCTGAATTCTGATCCGCACTTCGATCCGTTCCCCATCCGGAGTGAGTGCGGTGATCGGGGGAAGAACAACCTGCCGTGAGGGCGATGAACTCCGGGCGGGTTCAGCGGAAAGAGCGTTGACGGACTTATCCGGTGGCGCCGTTTCATTCCCTTTCGTTCCCTCTGCCTTCGGACGAAGTGGTTCCGGGAAGCGATTGTCCGTAGAGGGCGCGGGTCTCAATGGCTTTGCGACGGACTCCGATGAAACAGCGATATCGGCATGCGGCGTATTACGATACGAACGGGTTCCTGAAGATGCTTCCTCTGCGCTGCCATACGCCTCCCGATAGGAATATTCGGATCCGGAGATATCGGGAGCCATACGGTTTTCCGGCGATACGGTTTCCGGGGTCATCTCCCGCCCGGTATCCGGTGGTGTTGTCTGGCCGTACGGGAGCGTGGTGGTTGCGGTTGAGGAAGAAGCGGCGGGTATTTCTTTCCGGGATGAAGGTTGTGGGTTGCTCGGCAACGGGTTTTCCGGAACCGCGGCATTCACCCGTGGAGGCGCTGCTTTTGGGACGGTCACATGCGCGGTGGTAACCGGAGATGAATCTTCGTCTTTCCATGCGGTATCCATCGGAACCGGCGAGAGAGAGATTTCGCAGTCGGGAAGGGATGTCGTGAGCACGGGAGCGCCATGAGTGCGAGAGCCGTATCCGGTTTCGGCGGATGATGCAGCCGTTTCGGGTGTCCCGGCGCTTGATTCCGGTGTGGCAAGGTCAAGTGATGCCATGGATGAGGTGTCGCCGCCCGTAACGGCTGCCATCGCGGGGGGGTTGCCAGCGGACGAATCCGGCGACTGTGGCGTCCCGTCCTGCAAGGGAATACGAACATCTCCCGTGACGATGGAGGCGGGATTCTCAGCGGACGCCACATCTTCTCCCCCCTGTTTCGGCGGGACGAGAGAAGCAATATCGAGTGTCGGGAACAATTGCTGAACCATCACGGCCTGCCGTGGATTGTTCATGTCCGGATACAGAAACAGAACCTTCCGTACGGAATCCTCACCCGTATCCGGCTCGGAGATCACCTCTCCCGCGAGGGGAATGACGCATCCATCGCATTGGATGGCATCGGGTTCGATGACAATCCCCGGCTCATCCACAACAAGAACCGTCGCTTCGATACCCGCACCGATCTGTGACTCCACGCTTTCGACGGGTATCAGGCGGACAACGGATGGAACGTTCCCTTCGACGCGAGGAAATTCGGCGTTCAGGACAATCCTTTCCCCATTGCTTTCAACCGTGACCATATCCGTAACCCTCAGAACGATTTCCCCATTTCGACCGGATTCGGTTTGCGATGCGGGGAAGCAAATCATCCCTGATTCCAATTCATTCGGTTGGAGCGTAACCGGCAAAGCTGTATCCGGCGAACTTTCCCCACTCTCCGTGGCACACCCGGATGAGGTCGATGCTGTCGGCCCATCGCCCATTCGCGACAACAGCATCAAGGCGAAATCGTTCCCGCTCGCGTTTCCAGTGGATGAAAGAGCTGCGGGAGAAAGATTTTCCGTTCCGGACGGTATAAGGTTGATCATCATTTTCCCGCCAGTGTTCCTTTTCGTGACAACAGTTTGCTCACCCGCACCGCTTTCATGGTATCGACCTGGGCCAACGCTCCCAAAAGTTTTGCGGAATTACGGCTTTGCATGCGGGAAAGTATTCCGACCACCAGAGTATCGTTGACCTGTCTCACTACAGGAATGGCCTGCTGCGGTTTCATGGCCTCGAACATTCTGGCCATCTCGATCATGTCCTGGCTTTTGGCCTGTTCCTGAATGGTTTTCATCAGGTTTTCCTTTTGGGACAGAGTCATTTCAAGCTTTTCAAGCATCGATTTCTCTCGTTGCAGGGAATCGAGAGCCGCCTGGAGCGCCTGTATCTCATTTTCGTACTGCGCGGTCTTTTCAAACAGGCGGATGTGGTTCCCCAGTTCGTAGAGAGTGGAATCTCCCGCATTTCCGGGCGCCACCATTTCCATTTCAGCCAACCGTATGGAATCCTGACGCGCTTTGGCCGCCAGCGCCTGTTTGGCCCTGAACTCGGCAGGAGTTCCGTATCGCTGTATTCCGCCGAAATAAAACACCAGGGCGTTCAGCGCGATAAGCTGAATGATGAAAAGTATGGTGAGGAACTTCCACATGGGTCCGGCTCATTCCCCGTTGGTTCATGGCGACTGGCAAATTCATTCTTCCATCGTATTTAGCAACATGCGTGCCAATACCGGCGCAGAGGTGTCCTTGCCATATATCGTATTGATACGCAACGGGAAGAAGAAGGATTTCATCGCGGTTCTGGAAAAGAAGTCCATTTCTCGAGCGATAATGGAGAAGGTATT
>CAYRTQ010000050.1:13624-17868 GCA_964426865.1 uncultured bacterium | reverse complement strand
AATTTTGACGCATCGTCCGGTATCCGGTTTCCCGGTTCCATCCATGATGCCGGGAATCTCGCGGAACTGGCGGCGAACCTCTTCGACCATCTTGTTTGCAGCGTTTCCAACCGCTTTCATGGTATGGGAGGCGACAAAGAACGGAACGCATCCGCCAATGAACATGCCGATCACCGTTTTTGTGTTGATAATATTGATGGTGTCGATTCCCGCCGCGACCGTATACGCCGCAAACAACGACAGCGCGGTAAGAGCCGCGGATCCGATGGCAAATCCCTTGCCCATTGCGGCCGTGGTGTTCCCAAGCGAATCGAGTTTGTCGGTGATGGCGCGCGTTCCTTCGCCAAGTCCGCTCATCTCGGAAATACCGCCCGCGTTGTCCGCAATCGGACCGTATGCATCCACGGTCATGATGATTCCGACCGTTCCAAGCATACCCACCGCCGAAAGGGCGATTCCGTATAATCCGGCGGCGCTATACGCGATATACATCGCGATGCAGATGAAAAGGACCGGCAGGATCGTGGATTCCATACCCACGGAAAGCCCGGTAATCACATTGGTCGCGGGACCGGTAAGGGATGCGTCCGCTATCCTGCGTACCGGACCGGCGCCCGTGTAGTATTCGGTGAAAAGTCCGATGATTATACCCGCGACAGTACCCGCAACAATAGCCCAGAAAGGACCGGTCGTCCCGACAAGGGCGACGATCACAAAATACGCCGCGGCCATGAACAGCCCCGCCGCAATGAACGTGGAATAGCGGAGCGCACTTGCCGGATCGATGTTTTTGAGGAGCGGCATGGAAAAAACGCCGATTATCGAACTGACCAGACCGAGCATGATGAGAATGACGGGAAGTTGCATAAACGCGGCCTGGTTCTGCAAAATGACATCACCGAAAAATATTGATGAGGTCGCGGTTGCGGCGATTGCAAGCGTAGCTACCACCGACCCCACATACGATTCGAAGATGTCCGCGCCGAGACCGGCCACATCACCCACATTGTCGCCAACATTGTCGGCGATGGTGGCGGGATTACGGGGGTCATCCTCGGGAATGCCAGCCTCGACCTTACCCACGAGATCCGCGCCCACATCGGCTGCTTTCGTATAGATACCGCCGCCAACTCTCATAAAGAGAGCCATGGTGGAAGCGCCCATCGCGAAACCGTTGATGATCGCCGCTTCGGATGGTGATCTGAAAACATTGAACAAAATGGAAAGACCCAGCAGACCGATGCTCGCCACAGCCAGTCCCATGACCGCGCCGCCGAAGAACGATATGCTGAGCGCTCTCCCCTGACCCGCCTGGTTGGCGCCCCATGCCGTCCGAACATTCGCCAGCGTCGCCGCATTCATGCCGATGAATCCGGCCAGGAGAGAACACAACGAACCCCCGAGATACGCCAAGGCAGTGTACATTCCCTGTTGCGGCAGGAAAAACAGCAGGCAAAGGAAAACCACGAGGATAAAAAACGACAGCACCATGTACTGTTGTTTGAGATAAGCCATCGCTCCTTGGTGAATCTGGCCGGAAATGCCCTTCATCACATCCGTTCCCGCGGGCTGCTTCTTTATCCATAAGAACAATATGGAAACAATGACCAACCCAATGATTGCAACGATTGGAGCAAGTTCAATGTTCATCAACATTCCTCCCCCCTCGTTTGGCAGTTTCGGCGGAACGGCCAGCGCTTGACAGTTCGGCTTGAGCGCCACTCATCCCGCCCGTAATCCACGCTTTAACAACCAGTGCTGCAATATGCAAAGACTTTTCGAGCGGCTCTCGCTCCTCCGGACGAAAAGAACCTAGCACATATTCCACCATGTCCCTGCCGCCGGGCCTCGGACCCACCCCTATTCGCAGACGCGCAAACTCCTGGGTTCCAAGAGCCTCGATAATGCTCTTCATCCCGTTGTGACCGCCCGCCGAACCTTTCTCCCGGAACCGTATCTTTCCCAGGTCCAGATCCACATCGTCCACCACCACCAGAAGCTCCGATATATCCTTCACCAGCCCGCGCGTCCGGAGACTGGTCACCGCTTTCCCGGACTCGTTCATAAAAGCAGCGGGCTTCACCATGAGGAATGGCGTCCCACCATACTCCGCTTCCAGTTTCACCAGAAGGCCGGAACTTTTACGAAAACGATCCCCGATTCCAAACGCGGACCGAATGGCCTCCATTCCGCTCTGCCGTATGGAGATTCCCTCGCCGTAGCGTCCTTCCGCCATGCCGTCGAGAACCATGAATCCGGCGTTATGCCGGGTATTCCGGTATGCGGCGCCCGGATTTCCCAGTCCCACGACCGCGAGCACGAAATTACTCCTCGCTCTTCTTGCCGCCGATCACTTCCGGTTCCGCCTGTCCCGCCTCCTCAATCGCCTCGGCGCTCTGCTTGGGAGCAACGATGTGAACCACCGTGGCTTCCGGCTCACTCACGATTTCGAAATTGCCGCGCGGGAGATCTTTCACATGAACGAGCGCTCCATTATGCAGATCGGACACGTCCATGGTGATGTTCTCGGGGATTTCGGTCGGGAGGCAGGAGATTTCAACGGTATGCAGAATGTGTTCGAGAATGCCGCCTTCGACTTTTACCCCCACCGGAATACCCGTCAGCAGAACGGAAACCGTCGTGCGGATCTTTTTGGTCAGATCAATGTGCTTCATGTCGACATGGATGATATCGCCGGAAATGGGGTCATGCTGAATTTCGTAGATGAACGCCTTGACATTCTTCTTGCCGCCCAGGGAGAGATCGACAACCACATTTCGCCCATAGGAGTGGAGCAGTGTGAGGAATTCCTTCGAATTGATGGTATACGGTGTCGGAGTCTCGCCGGGACCGTACAAGATACCTGGAATCAGACCCTGCTGCCTCAGGTGCTTGGCAGCCTGTTTTCCTTTTTCCGATCTGATCTGCGCCTGTAATTTTCCTTCCGCCATGGTTCCTCCCCTTCTGTGAATATATAAGGACGCCTTTCTTTATCCATTCATATTGGCTGGGGCGGGAGGATTCGAACCTCCGAATGAGAGATCCAAAATCTCTTGACTTGCCGCTTGTCGACGCCCCATCCGGCTGCAAATTTAGTCTTGTAAGATAAAGCAAAACCATAAGAAAGTCAATGGGAAATGGTGGGAATCCGCGATATGGAATATTTTTGGGATGGGCGCGCCCCGTTGCCGAAGCCATCCACGGACAAAAAAAAGGGAGCGCAAACGCCCCCATCCCGGAGAATACCGAATTCCGCGCCCGTTCCGGGTGCATGGAAAGCAGCCGGAAACCGGATGGAAGTCCATCGGAAAAAACCACGGAGTTTCCAGTAAAATCCGCACCGTTCTCACAGGAAACCATCACTCCCCCCGGATATCTTTCTTCCGGACAAGGTTTCGGCAACCACTTCCGGGTTTCAAAGGGAAACGGAAATCCACACCCGGTCCACACCGGCGCATACAGGGCGCTCCCCCCTGCCGAATCGTTTTTCATTCACCCGCCGACCGCCTTCACGCTGGTCTCGATTCCGCGCGCGGGCTTCGACTGCGTTCAGCCCGCGCACGGAAAGAGCCGCTGCTGCCCGGTCACCGCGCGGTAAACCGTTCGAAATTCCCGGAGAAAAGGAGTTCCACATCACGGCGGATTTCCGCCTCGGTGGTTTCCCAGCCCGTTTTCGCGAGATCGCCGTACTTTTCCGCAAGTATCCGCGCAATGATCGCGCGCGAATGGTTCCATTTATACAGAAGCTGGTCCAGCACCCGGGCATCGGAATGCTGCGGAATGACGGAGAGCCCCAGGAGTTCGAGCCGTTCCCGGGTCATTTCCTCGATGACGCTCGGATTGTTCAGGAACCACCAGCATCCGAATACCATGAGATTCGGGAATTTGCGCGCGGTGACACAGAGTTCGTGCTGGTTTTCCCGGGAAAGCATGGTCACCAGGAAACGATTATCGGGATACCGGGAGCAGAGTTCCTCCACCGCGTTGATATCGCTCTTCCCCACGCTGTCGCCCGCCAGGCCGAGTTCCGGATTCACCAGTTTCTTTACCCCGATCATGAGCGCGAACGGCAGCCCGAGTTCCCGTCCCGAGGGCAGAATGCAGCGCTCGATGATTCTGCCGCAGGGCGAATCATCGGGAAACCGGAAACTTGGCGGCAGCGAGGCGGCCATGTAGGCCGGGTCCATGCGTCGGGTCCAGTCGGCAAGGAAACGCCGGATTTCCCGGATGGTCCAGGGACCGAG
>CAYRTQ010000050.1:4860-13614 GCA_964426865.1 uncultured bacterium | reverse complement strand
CCGAGTCCCGGCTCCACATCGTATCCCCACGACCGCAGGATCGGGCAGGCGTTTTTCCAGTCCACCAGCAAGCGGTCGATGCGCAACGCCGCCTGAAAACGTGGATCGCGCCCCGTCTTGCGCTCCCAGACCGGGCGCTCCTGATCGTCGAAGGGATCGTTGGTCATCACCACCCGCCGTACATTGGCGGTGCGGAACACCCGGTCGATGTATCCTTCGGTGGTCATGCCGGAAAAGAAATCCCGATAGCCGTCCAGATTACGGTCGGAGGGATCGAGCCCCAGTTCACGGAGGCAGGTCACCACGCCCCGGCAGGCCTCGGACACCGGGGAACGCTCCAGAAAGAGATGTTTCCAGATGTAATCGGCCCGCTCCCGCCGTGACATGGCATGGAAACGGTCATAGGGCAAGGGCGCGGCCCGGAAGACCTCGGCGATAAGGTAATGGTAGGTGAGCAGTTCGTCGATCCCCCAGAGGAGCAGCCCGCCGAAATCCGCTTCGTAAATGTGGGTGTGCATGTCGAGCACGGGGGTTTCCCGCACCACGTTCCCGATCATGCGCTCCAGATCCGTATTCTGCTGTTCCGATGCCATGTATCCGATCTCCAATGAGCCGTGGATGACGTTCTCCCCCGCCCCTTCTTTCCCGTTCCCGACGGCCGCGTGCGGGGGAAAGAAGCGCCGTTCAGCGGGGATGGAGAATATATCTCAAAACGCGAATACCCGTCCCGTTCGGTCATCCCTTACGGTACCGGGTGGGATCCGCCACGCCCGCCTCGATGAATCCCTTCTTCCGCAGGATGCAACTGTCGCATACCCCGCAGGCCAGTCCTTCCGGGGAGGGATCGTAGCAGCTGTGGGTGAGCGAGTAATCCACCCCGAGAGACATCCCGGCGCGGATGATCTCCGCCTTCGTCATCCGGATCAGCGGGGCATGAATATGGATCGGACGACCTTCCACTCCCTCCCGTGTGGCGAGGTTGGCCAGTCTCTCGAACGCCTCGATAAACTCCGGACGGCAGTCCGGATAACCGGAGTAATCCACCGCGGTCACTCCGAGAAAGATATCGTGCGCGCCGAGCACCTCCGCCCATCCTAGGGCATAGGAGAGAAAGATGGTGTTGCGGGCGGGAACATAGGTGATGGGAATTCCCCGGGCCATTTCCGATTCAGGACGGTCATGGGGGACCTCGATGTCCGCGGTGAGCGCCGAGCCGCCGAAAAGGCGCAGGTCGATTTCAACGACGATCCGCTGTTTCACCCCCATGGCTTCCGCGATCCTGGCCGCGGCATCGAGTTCGCAGGAATGACGCTGACCATACCGGAAGCTCATGACCGAGGGCGCATAACCCCCGTCTATCGCCATCGCCAGCGTGGTGGTCGAGTCCACTCCGCCGGAAAGGAGGACGACCGCTTTTATCTCTTTTCTGTCCACGTCAGTCCTCCGGACGGTAGGTTACCCGGTAGCGGGCGCTCTCCGCCACGGTGGTCGATAGCACCCGTATATTCCCGGTATTCAGGGACGCCGACAACCGTTCGAATATCAGGCGGGCGATGTTCTCGGCGGTGGGATTCTGCTCCGTAAACTCGGGCAGATCGTTGAGCGTCTGATGATCGAACCGTGAAATTATCTCATCCAGACGGGCGGAAATCGTCTTGAAATCGACCGCCATGCCCAAATCCGTATTTTCGCGCGCCCCGACAGCGACGGTGACACCCCAGGTATGGCCATGCAACCGTCCGCAGTCGCCCGCATATCCCCGCAGGCGGTGAGCGGCGGCGAAATGGCTGTCGACACTCAGATCAAACATGAAGGATTCCTTGGAAGAAGACGGAATTCAGGAGTCAAAGGTCAGAAAAGGATATTGCCCCGGTGAGTAGTGTCTGAATCGCAGAACAAAACTGCGACCTGGTGCATAGATGTTCATTACAACCCATTCGCCGTAATCAGCGGGTCAGGCCGGTTTCCCTTTTGTCTCCTGTCTTCTCATTTGTTATTCCCGTTTTTCCAGAGCGCCCGGGCTACCGTTTTCTGGTTCTGCACGATTTCGAGCAGGATATAGGGGCTGTCTTTCCCCAGGAGATCTTCTTTGAAGAAGGTGACCCGGTCGAAATACAGGGTGGTATAGCCGTATATGCGGGTTCGGGGAAGCGAAACCCGCTGATAGCTCGAATAGAGGCTGTCGCGCAGGGAACTTCCCGGAGTGAACTGGACCTGTGCGGGCTCGATCATCACTCCCCTGGAATTCATCAGATACATGACCCAGTGCTTGGGATCGAGCGATTTGGGAGAGAATCCGGATTCCATGGCGATACGGATGCGGAACTGGCCGGGACGGACCTTTTCTTCCAGGTATTTCTTACGGAAGCGGTCGTAACTCTCGCCGCTCAGCGAATCCTTGCTGCTGGTGAATGCGATGTCGGCCTCGGTGGAGATGCTGTCGAGCAGTGTCGCGCGGCAGTAAATCTGGCCCTCGTGACTGGGGTCCGCCCTGCGGTTCACGACGCTTCCCGGTTCGGCCAGCGGATTGGGTATTTTGAATTCGAGAGTATATCGGTCCAGAATGGATTTGGGAGAAACGGGGGAGCCCGAACCTGACGGTGCGGCATTCCCGATCGTGCTGCGGGCATCGCTGTCGGGGAACGATCCGTGGGATCCGCAGGAAAGGACCGCCAGGCTGAAAAGTATGGTGCATGCGAGTATGATGGGGTGTTTCATTTTTCCTCCTGTTTCCGCCACAATATACACTGCTGTGCAGAATTAAGCAAGAATCCAAAATGTGTTGCAGGAGTTTAATTGATGTGTTATACTGGCGCCGGAATAAATGGTTCCTGAATACCTTCGGCCCGCAAATTGCCGGACGCCGTTGACCGGCGCCGCCCCGCGGATCGGACGGAGTTCGAATCACTTTCCCCCACGCCATCGTCCATCATTCACCACGAATCATATCAAGGAAACACATACCACTCGACATGGATAAAGAAACCATATTGCTTACCGGTCTGCTGCCCGGAGAAATTTCCGCGCTCATCCCGACCGGCAAGGAGAAATACCGCGGAATGCAGATTTTCCGCTGGATCCACGAGCGCGGCGCCCGATCCTTCGAGGAAATGACCAATCTTCCCAAGGCATTCCGGATCGAGATCGCGGAACGGTTCGCCATCGGGGCGCTCCGTCAGGAGGAAGTGCGCACCTCTTCCGATGGCACGACCGACAAATACCTGTGGCAACTGGAGGACGGCAACCGCATCGAGAGTGTCATCATCCGCGACGAGGACCGCATCACCGCCTGCATCTCCTCCCAGGTGGGATGCAGGATGTCATGCGCGTTCTGCCGCACCGGGGAGATGCGTTTCACCCGCAACCTGACTCCAGGCGAAATTGTGGACCAGCTCATCCTCATGCGGAATGCGCTCCGGGAATCCGGAGCGGACATCACCAACATCGTCTTCATGGGCATGGGAGAACCGCTCGACAACCTGGACCCGGTCTTGAAAGCGGTGAGCATCATCAATATGGAAACGGCGCTCTCCATCGGGCAGCGCAAGGTGACCATATCCACCTCCGGCATCGTTCCCGGAATACTCACCCTGGCCCGTGAGTACCGCCGGGTGGGCCTGGCCATCTCCCTCAACGCCGCGGACAATGAACTCCGGAGCCGTCTCATGCCGGTCAACCGACGGTATTCGCTCAAGGAACTGCTGGCCGCCGCCCGCGAGTTCACCCGGCTCACCAAGCGACGGGTGACCTTCGAATATATTCTCCTGGCCGGGGTGAACGACTCACCGGAGGACGCCCGCAAGCTTCTGGGCATCGTGCGAAGCGTGCCCTCCAAGGTGAATCTCATCGCCTACAACGAATTCGAGGGTTCGATGTTCCGAAGGCCCTCCGAGCAGAAGATCGAGGCGTTCCAGAAGATACTGTTCGATGGCAACGTCACCGCGATCCTCCGCCGCAGCAAGGGAACGGATATCCTCGCCGCCTGCGGCCAGCTCGCCGCGAAAAAAACCGTCTTGAAACCATAACCCATTGATGACACAGATAGACACGGCCAAGTAAGAAGCCAGGACAACTTATTATATAACAATAGCATATACCGTGGCATAGTTCTTTCCATCATGTTTATCCGGTATGGCCATTTGAATCACGGTTGAGACCCGGGCGTTCATCTCTTCCGACTTCTTTTCTTCTGTTTTCCGCCTTTTTCGCCAGGGAGTTTTCATGAAACGAAGGACCTTTCTCCGAAATACCGCGCTGGCGGGAGCCGCGGGTACGGTCGCCGGAGTCGATCACAGCGACGCGGCGAACACCCGGACCGGGAAAAAACCGGCCGCCCTCCCGGCAACTGATCTCAATCGCATCCTCCGGCTCCGGGGAGAATACTACCGTCATTATCCGGTCGATTTCTCACGCGGCAGTGAGGGAGCGCTCGGATTCAAGGGATGGGGCGACTCGGTGGAGATCGCGGCGCCCGCCGAGGAAACCGCGCTCATTCTCATGCATGTCTGGAATGTGGGACTGATCCCGGAACTGGCGTTCAAACCCGAGGGTCCCGCCGGCGGAGTGATGCTCATGGACGAGTGGGTGGCGCGCACCGGCCCCATCATCAAAAATACGATCCCCCCCATCCTGGCGGCGGCCCGCGCGTCGAAACTCCCCATCATCCATGTGGCGTCCTCGGAGCAGTACGCCCGCAAATACCCGGGCTACCGGCGGGCGCTGGATATCGCCGGAGCCGAGCCTCCCGCATGGCCCCGCGCGCCGCGCGCCGACGAGGTGAAATCACCGGACGACGGCAAGGATGCGCTCATCTTCGGCCCGCGTTTTCCGGAGTCGTTCAAATATTACTGGCCGCGCATCGATTTCCCGGAAGAGGCGAAACCGCTCGATTCCGAACCGGTGGTGACCACTTCCCACCAACTCAACTCGGTACTCCGGGATCTGGGAGCCTGGCAGCTCATCTACAGCGGGTTTTCCATCAACTGGTGCCTGTGGTTCAGTCCGGGCGGAATGGTTGACATGTCACGTCTCGGATATCGCTGCTCCTGCATCCGCGAGGCGGTCTCCGCTGTGGAAAACCGGGAGTCCACCCACGGGGAATTCAACAAGCAGCAGGCGCTCTGGCGGGTAAGCCTCATGTTCGGGTATATTCACGGCGCGCAGGATTTCATCGGCGCATGCGGGAAACTCGGATCGAAGCAGGGATAAATCCGGAATCATCGGGAGAAAATTACAACGGCCGGGTTGGTCAATGTCCGCATTGACCTGCCCGGCCGTACTATATGGCGCGGTTCATGGAATTCTCCGGTAAACCGGGTTCACTTTTTACCGCCCGGGCGAAGGGCGCGAGACGCGGAGGGAGGCGCTGGTTCTTCCGGGAGAATGCAAATGCAGAAACTTGCGAGATAATTCCGCTCGCTTCGCCCGAAGCGATCCGCACTCCGGGCAGAACGAATCGGTAATTTTTTCCCGGCCGGGAATACGATAAAACCGATACCCGCACGATCCGCATGCATATTCCGCAATTTTATCGTCAAGAATCATTCGGCGATGCTCCTTTTTATGTAACTATTTCCAGTTCATCCTCTTCGATCTCATTGATAAACCATTCCACCAGGTAGGTCCCCTTCTCTCCGCATTCCGGACACTGGAGAAGAAACGCTTTCTCGTGCGGCACTTCCCTGGTGAACAGGTAACCGCAGTTGCTGCATTTGATGTAGCCGTCTTTAAAAAGGAATTTCATGGCATTCACCTTTCCCTGGAATCGAAGTGATCGACCTTTCGCCTTCCCCTCCATTGTTGTATGAATGATATCGCATGAAGGGAACACGGACAATCATGCAATACTTGTATTTTAATCTTGGAAATACATGAAACGGTGTCATGGAGGGAAGGATCGATTCAAATGGAGGAAAGGACAGAATCCGTGCATCGATTTCAATACCCTGCAATGCCGTGGAGCGGGATTGCGCGGGCAGTTTGTCTGCATCATGAAAAACATGCCGGTGCGAACCGGTTTCCAAAAGTATGTATGGATTTTACCCGGGGAGACACCTCTCCCGCCTTATGCCGGATCGGTTTCGGGAAAATGTGTATCCTCCCTACGCGGGGGAAAAGTCAGAACCGCGATTCTCATGAATGAACCGCCATGAATTCAGGCGTTCTGCGTATCTGTACTCCCGAAATCCGTCGAATCCCGGTTCAGACATTTCCCCCGCGCGCCTTTCCTCGCGTCCTTCGCCCTTTTTACCGCTCAGGCCGGGCTGGCTTCAAAACGGGAAGAAAGCGTTCCGCCTTCCGTGAAGCCGTCTTCGGCGTCACTCTGCTCTCGGGCATGATCCAATGGTTTTCCTCCAGCCGTTTCACATATTGTCACGGCTGGATGCAAAGGCCCTCCATACAGGCGGTCACACCACTTCAACGGTTATTTCGTGCGGTTCCGATTCTATCGGCCTGGAGGGAGTTTCCGGCGCTTTCTCTATGCCGGGGAAGAAGAACTGCACCACCTCATCCAGGTTCTCTATGAAATGGATGTTCAATTTCTGTTTCACCTCATCCGGGACATCCACCAGGTCTTTTTCGTTCCTCTTTGGCATGAGCACCTGATTGATCCCGGCGTTTTTCGCACCGATGAGCTTCTCCTTGATACCGCCCACCGGCAGGACGAGCCCGCGTAAAGTGATCTCTCCGGTCATGGCCACATCATGGGGAAGCGACTTGTCTTTCAGAATGGAGAGAATGGACGAGAACAGCGCCACGCCCGCCGAGGGGCCGTCTTTCGGTATGGCGCCCGCGGGAATGTGGATATGCAGGTCCTGCTGCGAGAGAAAGTCTTCCGGGAGCCCAAAGTCACGGGCCTTGGATCGGATATAGGAAAGAGCGGCCTGGGCGGATTCCTTCATCATCTCCCCGAGCTTCCCGGTGAGAATGAGCTTTCCGTTTCCCGCCATCTTTCCGGTCTCCACAAAGAGAATGGTTCCTCCCACCGGAGTCCAGGCAAGGCCCACCGCCACCCCGGGCACCTGGGTGCGATCCACGGTTTCCGGAAAGAAGCGAATCGGGCCGAGATAGTCGTTGACATTTTCCGGAGTGATGGTATAGGGTCCGGGCTGGTCCGAGGCGATTTTCCGCGCCACCCCGCGGCAGATATTGGCGATCTCCCGCTCCAGATTCCGCACCCCCGCCTCGCGGGTATAGGAGAATATAACGGAGAGGATGGCCTCGTCGGTGAACGCGATCTGATCCTCGTGCAGTCCATTCTCCGTTATCTGGCGTTTTACCAGGTACTTTTTGGCGATCTGGAGTTTCTCCCCTTCTGTATATCCGGGAAGCACGAGCACTTCCAGACGGTCGAGCAACGGGCCGGGTATGGTTCCGGCCTCATTCCCGGTGCAGATGAACATGACCTTGGAGAGATCGAAGGGAACACCGAGATAATTGTCCTGGAAGGAGAAATTCTGCTCCGGGTCCAGCACTTCCAGAAGCGCGGAGGTGGGGTCGCCCCGGTAATCAGCTCCGACCTTGTCGATTTCGTCGAGCATGAACAGCGGATTCTTGGTCCCCGCCTTGCGAATGCCCTGGACGATACGTCCGGGGAGAGCTCCGATATAGGTCCTCCGGTGACCGCGGATTTCCGCCTCGTCGTGGATGCCGCCCAGGCTCATCCGCACGAATTTGCGTCCGAGCGCCCGGGCGATGGACTGGCCGAGCGAGGTCTTCCCCACTCCCGGCGGTCCGATGAAGCAGAGAATGGGGCCCTTGATGTTGGGATTGAGCTTGCGCACGGAAAGGTATTCCAGGATACGCTTTTTCGCGCTCTCCAGATCATAATGGTCCTCGTCCAGGATTTGCTGGGCCTGACCGATATCGAGACGGTCATCGGTGTAGATGTTCCAGGGAAGCTCAAGCATCAGATCCATGTAATTACGGAGCATGGGATACTCGGGCGAAGCCGGATTGAGACGGGACAGACGGGTGAGTTCCTCATCCGCCACCTTCTTCACATCCTCGGGCATCCCCGCCTTTTCCAGCTTTTCCCGCATCTGGTCGATTTCCTGAGATTGCTCATCCACCTCGCCAAGCTCTTTCTGGATGGCTTTCAATTGTTCGCGCAGATAATACTCCCGCTGGGTTTTATCGATGCTGGTCCGGACCTGATCGTTGATCTGGCGGCTGAGTTCCAGCAGTTCGACCTCACGGGTCAGGACAGTGTTCACCAGTTCAAGCCGGTGACGCAGATTCTGCTCGGAGAGAATCTGCATTTTCTCATCCGTCGAGATGTTGAGATTCATGGAAATCATGTCCGATAGCACCCGCGGGTCCTCTATGTTCTGGATGATGATGGCCGCTTCCGGGGGAATGTTCGGGAGGAGATTCACCATTTTCATGGCGTTCTGACGGATGCTGATGAGGAGGGCCTCCACGGTTTCGTCCAGTTGTCCCTGATCCAGCATCACATCGATGTTCGCCCGTATGTAGGGATCAGCCGAGGTCACCTCACGGATGTGGAAACGTTCCATCCCCTGGAGAATGACATTGAGCGCTCCATCCGGCATCTGAAGCATTTTCACGATGCGGCAAACCGTTCCCACGGGATACAGGTTGTCCGCGGTGGGTTCCTCCCGGTTCGGGTCCCGCATGGTCATGGCGCCCAGCAAACGGTCTCCCGAGGCCGTTTCGTTGATGAGACGCTGGGACGAGGGCGTTCGGACCGCGATGGGGAAAACAGTGGAGGGAAACACCACCGCGTTCCGT
>CAYRTQ010000050.1:0-4850 GCA_964426865.1 uncultured bacterium | reverse complement strand
CCCGGAAAGCCTCCCAGTAGGTGGTCATGATCACCTCGCCGGCCGCGTTCATCCTTTTCTGTTCGCTGCTTTCATTCATGCGATCCCTCCTTTGGGAGAGTGATCTTGAGAATTCCATGACGGCATACGGCTTCGATCTCACTACTGTCGATCGGAACGTGAATCCTGACCTTCCGCTGGAAACGGCCGGTGTCGATTTCCATATGGTGAAGGCCGACCGGTTTATCGCAGCACAGGTTCCTTCGTTCTCCGGTTACCGTGAGAAACCCGTCCTGATACGAGACATTGATGTCATTTTTACGCACTCCCGCGAGTTCCATCAATACCAGAATGGACACGGGCGTTTCATACACATCGATCGCGGGAATCCAGTGCCCGCTGGTCACGCGCAAAAAAGCCTTGCGGGTCAGGGACATGTCGATCAACTGCTCCAACTCGTTGAATATAAAGCCTGTCGTTTTCATGATGGTGTCCTTCAGAAGCAGGTTCAACTCCGAACGATTACCGCGAAAACGGTCATCGGACCGTGAGCGTGGGGACGATCCCTTCCCGTATCGTCCCGGCCATTTCACGCCCCAGCGCGCGGCATGCCTCCAGATCCTGCGCCCTGGGTTGCCACTTGCACCGTACTCCCGTCAATACCGGAATGGCGCACTCCCGAAAATGTTCCTCTATGATCCGTGTAGACTCGCCGCTCCAGCCATAGGAGCCAAACGCCGCGCCAACCCTGTTCTTGAACCGTAACCCCCGGATGTCCTCCAGGAGCGGGCGAATGGCGGGCAGAACCCCGTTGTTCAAGGTCGGAGAACCGATGATTACCCCCTTGGAACGGAATACTTCCACGAGCGCGTCATTACGGTCGGTGACCGCGGTCTGCAGGATACGGTACGGTACGCCCGCATCCGCCAGTCCATCCCCGATTGCCTCGGCCATGCGACGAGTAGCGTTCCACATGGTGTCAAAGAGGATCACCGCCCTCGTTTCCGGTTCCTGTGCGGCCCACCCGCGGTAGGTGTTCGCGATCTGCAGGGGATCGTCCCTCCAGATGACGCCGTGGCTGGGAGCGATCATATCCACCGGCACACCCATCGAGAACAACTCGTCCACTTTCTGCAACACCTGCTCGCTGAACGGGGTGAGTATATTGACGTAATACTTCAATGCTTCCGCATAAAGAGTTTTGGAATCAACGAGATCGTTAAAACGATAATCGGAGGCGAAGTGCTGTCCGAACGCATCGTTGGACAGCAGGACATTATCCCCGGTAACATAAGTAAACATGCTGTCCGGCCAGTGAAGCATGGGGGCCTCGATGAATACCAGCTCTCTCGACCCGATCGAAATACGATCCCCCGTTTTCACCCGGTGATAGTTCCACGATCCGTGATAATGGCCCTCGGTACTCTCCGCGCCCCGCCGTGAAACCACGATTTCCGCGTTCGGCGCCAGTTCCCGGATCGCATCCAGACTTCCCGAGTGATCCGGCTCGGCATGATTTGCCACAATGAGATCGATTTCCGAGGGATCGATGACCTCCCCGATATTACGGATCAGGTCATCCCGGAACGGCTCCCATACGGTATCCACGAGCACTTTCCGGTCATCCAGGATGAGGTAGGCGTTGTACGACGACCCGCGGTGGGTGGAGAGTTCGTGACCGTGGAAATGACGCAGATTCCAGTCCACCACTCCCACCCAGTATATGCTCTCCGTGATTTTCGTGACCATGGAATATCCTCGCAGGAATATACTATGTTCGTTTTATCTGTATATTATTAATAGTATATGCGTCCGGGCGGAGTTTATCAAGTGTTTTCGTTCAGGAAAGTATGGACGATGGGAAAGGGAAAAGGGGCAAAGACGGAGAAGACGGGTCTGAACCTTGGCTTGCGGGATTATGGAATTCGCGGGATATGCAACGGGAAAACCCGTGGTGACGGGTTGAGGGAAAATGGAAACCCGGTATGAAACAGTTCACCGGGTGAGAAACCGTTCCGGTTCGACTGAATAGGACCTTGTCAAGTCGATACAGTTGGGTGGATTGCGCTTCGACACTTCGACACTTCGACAAGCTCAGTGTCCGCAGGCTCAGTGTCCGCAGGCTCAGCGCCCACCGCTGGCTGAGCTTGTCGAAGCCAGCACATCGGAAGCACGTTTCCCAATAGTATCGACTTGACAGAGTAATAGTGCCGACCGCAGGGGCAGGCCTCCGCGCCTGCCCGGCTTCCGTAAGGATGTCCTGTTTACATGGAAAAGAGATTTGTCCCCGAAGATGCAAGGGCGGACAGGATCAGGACCTTCCGCCATCCAGCGCTTCGATGATACGTTCCAGGTCGTCCTGGGAATAGTATTCGATCTCCACCTTTCCCTTGCCCTCGTCGCCGCGGATTTTTACCACGGTGCCCAGCTTGCGCTGCAAGTCCTCACGCACCCGCTCGAGGAAAATGGAGGGGGGCGGCTTGGGAGAGGGTGTTTTTGCGATCTGGGCGAGCGCGGCTTTCACCAGTTCCTCGGCCTGACGGGCGGAGAGCCCCTCGGTTGCCACTTTCAGGGCCAGTTTCTGCTGGAGCGCGCCATCCTGCACCGGCACCAGGGCGCGGGCGCTCCCCGGAGCGAGCGCTCCTTCGGTCACCATATCCTGAATCCGCTCCGGGAGATGGAGCAGACGAAGGGTATTGGCCACCGTGCTGCGGCTTTTTCCCACGATCTTCGAGAGTTCTTCCTGCGTGGCCGACATGCGCTCCATGATTTCCTGGTAGGCGCGGGCCTCCTCGATGGCGTTCAGGTCCTCGCGCTGGATGTTTTCGATGAGGGAGAGAACAAGCATCTTCTCGTCGGAATCCACATCCATGAGAATGACCTCGATAGTCTCCATATTCAGCTCGCGGGCGGCGCGATACCGCCGTTCCCCGGCGATCAGTTCGAAAAAGTCACCCTTACGGCGAACCACCGGCGGTTCGAGAATCCCGTTTTCCGCGATGGACCGTTTGAGATCTTCCATTCCCTCTTCGGCAAAGCGTTCGCGGGGCTGCTTGCTGTTCGGGATAATATCGTTCAGGGGAATGGAAATGATACGGCGGGCGGGCTGTTTTTCTTCCGCGATTTCCTCGCCCTCGGGCTTGAACAGGGCGTCCAACCCCCGTCCCAGAACTTTCCTATGCATGGGTGTCCACCTCCTTCGCCAACTGGATGTAGGCGTTGGCGCCCACGGAGAGTATATCGTACAGAATGATGGGTTTTCCGAAGGAGGGGGCCTCACCCAGTTTCACATTGCGGGTGATGACCGTTTTGTAGACCTTGTCCTCGAAATAGGAACGAACCTCTTCCGCCACCTGGTTGGAGAGATTCAGACGGCCGTCGAACATGGTGAGCAGAATGCCCTCGATGGCCAATCCGGGATTCAGGTTCTTCTGCACCAGACGAATGGAATTGAGCAACTGTCCCACTCCCTCCAGCGCATAATACTCGCACTGGATGGGAATCAGCACCGATTTCGCCGCGGTCATGGCGTTGATGGTGAGAATTCCGAGAGAGGGAGGACAATCGATGAATATGTAATCGTAGTCGTTGTCGATGGATTCGAGCGCCGCCTGGAGTTTGCGTTCCCGGGCAATCATGCTCACCAGTTCGATCTGCGCCCCGGAAAGCCGTATGTTCGCCGGGAGAACCTTGAGAAAACTGATCTCGGTATCGGTTATCGCTTCCTGAATGGGGACCTTCTCGACCAGAACTTCGTAAATGGATTTCTCCGCCGACTCCGGATTGATACCCAGGCCGGACGTGGCGTTCCCCTGGGGGTCCATGTCCACGAGGAGGGTCTTCCGCTCCAGAGCGGCAAGACTCGCCGCGAGATTGACCGCGGTGGTGGTTTTCCCCACCCCGCCCTTCTGATTCGTTACGGCTATTATTCGCGCCATGATACCCCATTGTCATTCGAGTTGATTCACCGGTTCCGCCACAATTCGTAAATATAGGACCGGCCGCCCTGAAAATCAAGAGCCGTTCACCGGCCCGCTCTTTCCCGCCGAGGAAAGACCGTCGGAAGACCGGTGCATTCCGGCTTCTTCCATGATGTTACACCGGAAGCTCCGCTTCCGTCGACCGTTGGAGAGGTATCACTGAATCGCGGGCTGATACCGCACCAGTCCATTTGTGGTTCCGATCCAGAGCGAGCGGGTGAGCGCATCCGAGGCCAGGGCGGTGACCGCAAGACCGTCCACCGCATCGGGAAGCTTCAGCCGCGTCCAGACCGTGCCATTGAAATACGCGATCCCCTGTTCCGTTCCCGCCCACAGCACATGGTTGAAATCCTCCGCGAACGCGTTGATAACCGGGGAAGGGAGACCGTCGAACGTTCCGTACCGTATCTGTTGGCTTCCGGTGAATTCCACGATGCCATTGGATGTGCCCGCCCAGATGTTGCCGAAGCTGTCCGCAAAAACCGTCTGGACCTGGGTGCTCGGCAAAACCACGATGAACTGCGTCCATTTCGTACCGTCAAAACGGTTGAGACCGAACTGGGAGCCGACCCAGACATTTCCGGCGGAATCGCGGGCAATGGAGGTGACTTCGTTGGAGGAAAGCCCATCGGCGGTGGTGAACGATGTAAATACCCCCAGGGGCGAGCGCCGGACCACCCCCAAGGGTGTACCGAACCAGAGGGAGAGATCCGGGTCGGGCATGCTCGCCAGGGCGGTTATGAATGTGCTGGGGAATACATGGGTATCCGGCAACTCATGCCAGAGCGAATCGCTGAAAGAGGCGGGTCCGGATTCCGTTCCCACCCAGGGAACCCCCAGATTCAGCGCCACGGAGGTGACCCGGAGGTTCGGAAGTCCGCTTGCGCTCCC
>CAYRTQ010000049.1:0-17962 GCA_964426865.1 uncultured bacterium | reverse complement strand
AACAGGGTTAAGGTTACCGGAATCCGCCGCGGCAAGGGCGGCGGCGCGCGCTTTTACTGTTTCAATATGCGAAGGATTCATGGGACCATCATTGGATCCCGAGGAGGATGCGGCGTTATACGGCACTGGCATGGTTGCGGAAGGACGGCCCCAGAGATAACGGGGATCGCCGAAGGGCTGCCCGATGAGCGTCGACCCGACCGGTATTCCATCCCGGTAGATCAGGCTGCCATCGGCTTTACCCGGGAAAAACCCCCGGGCAATACCGGTAACCAGAAGTGGATAGACCACTCCGGTGATGAATGTCAAGACGATGAAAATGCGTACTGCGGGTTTTATCTGCTCTCGATACATGATCTGCCTCTTCAAACCAGATGTAATGCCACCAGAATCAGGTCGATCGCCTTGATCCCGATGAATGGAACGACGATCCCCCCCAAGCCGTACAGAAGCAGGTTGTTCCGCAGAATGCTGCTCGCGGGCAGCGGTTTGTACCGTACTCCGCGCAGGGCGAGAGGAATGAGGAAAATAATGACCACCGCGTTGAAGATAACCGCCGAAAGCACCGCGCTCTCCGGAGTGGCCAGACGCATGATATTGAGCGCCTCCAGCGGCGGGTAGATGCCCACGAACGCCGCGGGGATGATGGCGAAATATTTGGACAGGTCGTTGGCGAAGCTGAACGTGGTCAGCGCGCCGCGGGTCATGAGCAACTGCTTCCCGATCTCCACGATCTCGATGAGCTTGGTGGGATTGGAGTCCAGATCGACCATGTTTCCCGCTTCTTTCGCCGCCTGGGTCCCCGTGTTCATGGCCACCGCCACATCCGCCTGGGCCAGGGCCGGAGCGTCGTTGGTACCGTCGCCGGTCATGGCGACCAGTCTTCCCCCAGCCTGCATCTCGCGGATGAGTTGCAGCTTGGTTTCGGGAGTGGCCTGGGCCAGGAAATCGTCCATGCCCGCTTCCGCGGCGATGGAGGCGGCGGTGAGCGGGTTGTCCCCGGTGATCATCACCGTTTTTATGCCCATGCGGCGTAGTTCTATAAAACGTTCCCGTATGCCGCCCTTGACGATATCCTTCAACTGGACGACTCCGAGCACCCGGTTATTGTCCGCCACCACCAACGGCGTTCCCCCATTCTTGGAGATCTGCTCGACGTTCGCTCTGACCTCCTCCGGAAACTCACTCCCCTTGCTTCTGACATACTCTTCAATGGCATCGGTGGCACCCTTTCGGATTTGGCGACCCTCGCCCAAATCGACTCCGCTCATACGGGTCTGGGCGGCGAAGGGAATGAACCGGGCCTCGATCTCGTGAATTTGCCTCTCCCGAATCCCATATGTTTCCTTGGCCAGCACCACGATGCTCCTCCCCTCGGGCGTTTCATCCGCGAGAGAGGAAAGCTGCGCCGCATCCGCCAGGTCCTCTACGCTTACCCCCGGGGCCGGGACGAAGTCCACGGCCTGACGATTACCCAAGGTGATGGTGCCGGTCTTGTCGAGGAGCAGCACATCCACATCCCCCGCCGCTTCCACCGCCCGTCCGGAGGTGGCGATGACATTGGCCTGAATCATACGGTCCATGCCCGCGATACCGATGGCGGGGAGCAAGCCCCCGATGGTGGTGGGGATGAGGCAGACCAGCAGCGCCACGAGCACGGTCACCGTGATGGGCGCCCCGTGGTTCGCCGCATGCACGCCGTAGATGGAAAACGGCAGAAGCGTGACCGTCGCGAGGAGAAAGATGAGGGTGAATACCGCAAGAAGGATGCTCAGGGCGATCTCGTTTGGGGTCCGCTGCCGTTTGGCACCCTCCACCATGGCGATCATGTTGTCGAGAAACGTTTCCCCGGGGTTGGAACTGATGCGAACCACCAGCCAGTCGGAAAGTATACGGGTTCCGCCGGTTACTGCGGTACGGTCCCCGCCACTCTCACGGATGACCGGGGCGCTCTCTCCGGTGATGGCGCTCTCGTCCACGCTCGCCACCCCCTCGATCACTTCGCCGTCCATGGGAATCTGGTCGCCCGCTTCCACCAGGACCACATCACCCTTGCGGAGCTGCGAAGCCGGGATTGCATCGTAAGGGGAACCATGCTGCGGCTTGGCCAGTTTTTTCGCGGAGGTTTCCCTGCGTGCTTTTCTCAGGCTTTCGGCCTGCGCTTTTCCCCGACCTTCCGCCATGGCTTCCGCGAAATTGGCGAAGAGCAGGGTGAACCACAGCCACAGCGCTATGGCGAGAATGAATCCAGCCGGTGCTTCTCCCCGTCCGGAAAGCGCCTGTATGAACAGCCCCGTGGTGAAGATGCTCCCGACCAGCACCACGAACATCACCGGATTCCGGATCTGGTGGCGAGGGTCCAGCTTCTTCGCCGCATCGATGACTGCCGGGCCGAGAATGGAAGGGTCGAACATGGACCGTACTTTTGCGGATTTCTTCATAACGTCCTCTATTGAACGGAATCGATCAGCAGGAAATGTTCCGCGATCGGCCCCAGGGCCAGCGCGGGGAAGAAGGTGAGTGCGCCCACGATGATCACCACCATAACCAGGAACAGAACAAAAAGCGGGGTGTGGGTGGGAAGCGTCCCCGGACTCACCGGAACGACCTTCTTTCGGGCGAGCGAACCCGCGATGGCGAGGATGGGTATGGCCAGCCCATACCGGGCGACAAACATCGCGAAACCCAGCGTCAGGTTGTAAAAGAGTGTATTGGCGGACAGACCGGCAAATGCGCTTCCATTGTTGTTTCCAGCGGATGAGAAGGCATAGAGAATCTCGCTGAACCCGTGCGGTCCGGGATTGAGAACCGCCGCTACGGCCTGTGGAATAACCACCGCCGCCGCAGTGCCGGTCAACACCAGGATGGGTGGGATGAGAATGATCAGGGAAGCCATCTGCATTTCAAATGCCTCGATTTTCTTACCCAAATATTCCGGAGTGCGCCCGATCATGAGTCCCGCAATGAAAACCGCGATAATTACAAACGCCAACAGGCCATAAAGTCCCGAACCCACTCCGCCGAATATCACTTCCCCCAACTGCATAAGCAGCATGGGTACAAGCCCGCCCATGGGAGTGAAGGAATCGTGCATGGAATTGACCGAGCCATTGGAAGCGGCGCTGGTGGCGGCAGCCCAGAGAGCGGAGCCGGCGATCCCGAAACGGGATTCCTTGCCCTCCATGTTGCCTCCCGGCTGCAATATTCCAGCGCTCTGGTCAATTCCCGAGCCGGAGAGGAGCGGGTTGCCGCCCTGTTCGAAGTGAAGGCACGCGAGCAGGCAGGGAATGAATATCACCAGCATGGCGGCGAGGAGCGCCCAGCCCTGGCGTCGGTCTCCGACAAGACAGCCGAAGGTGTAACAAAGGGCGGCGGGGATCAGAAGGATCGCCAGCAGCTCCAGGAAATTGGTCAAGGGATTGGGATTCTCGAAGGGATGCGAAGAATTGACGTTGAAAAAGCCGCCTCCGTTCGTTCCCAGTTGCTTGATCGCCACTTGGGAAGCGGCCGGTCCCCGGGCGATCTGCTGTTCTGTAACCATCTTCCCCGAAGTATCCTTCGCGGGCTGCACCAGGGTGACCGCGGCAGCCGGTTTGAACGTCTGCACCACTCCCTGCGAAACCAGAATCACCGCCAGGACCAGCGCCAGCGGCAGCAGGATATACAATGTCGTTCGGCCCAGGTCAACCCAGAAGTTGCCGATCGTGGCAACCTGCTTTCGCACGAATCCCCGGATGAGCGCTACGAGAACAGCCATGCCTGTGGCCGCGGAAACGAAATTCTGTACCGTGAGCCCCAACATCTGGGTGAAATAGCTCAGGGTCGTTTCGCCGCTGTAACTCTGCCAGTTGGTGTTTGTCGCGAAGCTGATGGCGGTATTGAGGGCCAGGACGGGTGAAACAGAGGGGAGACGGGCTGGATTCAGGGGAAAAAAGGACTGAAGCAGTTGCAGGAGGAAAACGACGATGATTCCCAGGATGTTGAACATCATCATGGCCACCGCGTACGACTTCCAGGACATCTCGATTTCCGGCCTGACCCCCGCGATGCGGTAAATCCATTTCTCCACCGGGGGAAACCAGACTTTCGATCCTCCCGGGCCGCTCTCATATATCCGCGCCATGAGGGTTCCCATCGGCTTCACCAGCAACAGCAATACAAAGAGATACAGGATTACCTGAATCCCGTTATTCCAGTTCATGAGAATGTCTCCGGCTTGAGAAGCGCGATGAGGAGGTATACGAAGAGGAGAAGAGCGACGACACTTCCAATCCAGTAGATGACCGGCATGGACACGTCTCCTTAACAACGGGGAATCCGCTTTTGCCAGAGAGGCTTTGCGGGAAAAAATTCATTCGTGTGTTGTATATAATGTGTTGTATATAATATAACACATGGCAGATATGGAAAGATGTTTCATTTCGGCAGGTACAGTATCAAACCAATATCGATTCAATTCGGGTAGAAAGGGGTTCCTGTTTCTACCCAATTGCGGACTTGAGCGCTGGCTGAGCGGAGTCGAACCAGCACATAGGAAAGGATTTTACCGGTATTGAACGAAATTGGGTATCAGGCTTCTTCGGAGATCCGGAAAACCGCCGTCTGTACGTGGGCTTCCGGGTGGTGCGGCGGAGGTGAGATGAAGCGCTACTTTCTCACCCATTTCACCGCGTCGGCATAGACCTCCGCGCCTTTGGTTTTATCGGAAAGCTCCACGACCGCTTCCCCCTGCGGCAGGGAGAACGACCCCACCGGAGCCCAGCCCTCCTCGGCATTCCACAAATCCACCGTTTGTTCCTCGATTCCCCTCGCTGTAACAACCCGGAAATGGAAGTCCTTCGCAAATACCCGGCTGTCCGGGAAGAAGAAACTCTTCATACTCGGGGTATGATAGAAGAGCTGATATTCACCGCGCTCCGGGATGTCGGCGGTCCATCGCACCCGGCTTTCCCCCCTGCCCGCCTTGATGACGCGCGCGGTTTTCTGAATAAGCCCGTAGAATCGGGTATCCACCACCAGGGACCAGCGGGCGGGTGGTTTCATGTACCACATACTGTTGGTCAATTCCCAGTCCCGGCTTTCCGGGCGATGGAGGAGTCCGCGGAGCGGACTCGGCTCCGGGCTGGGGAGAACCTGGAATCCGGGATCGGTATTATCCACCACGATCTCTCTGGGAGCGGTCAGGGCAGGAGGATGATCGAGCAAACGCTCCCCTTCGAATGCAACGGCTTCCAACTCTGGTGCGGTTTCATGCATCGGCGGAGAGAACGAATTCGGACGGTTTTTCGAGAGAAATGTATCGATCCCCATGCTGTAAAAAGTCTCATCCACGACAAATCCGATTTCTTTCGCCGCACCGCCGGGCAGGGTGAAATACCGTACGAGATTCATATTCTTCTCATTACGGCCTTTCTTGTACCAGCTTTTGGGGGTTACACTCGCTGAATATGTACCTTCCACCGGTTCGGGATTGTACGCAGTGAACCGTACCTGGTATCGATTGCCTTTCGGGCCGGATATCCGATAGAATTTCGCATCGGTCACGATGCAGGCGGGAAGCCTCGTTCCGTTCAGTATAGCGGCCGCATCCGCTTTCAGGTCGCGCCCGAAACGCTCCCGGAACGCCATGAACAGGGAGTCCGCGGGGATGATCCGTTCTCGTGTATTCTTGAGAAAATCCTGAAAGAAGGATTCAATTTGCGTTCTGCCGTATTCCACTTCCAGACGGTTAAAAAGCACACTCGATGCGCATTTCAGAATTTCCGGGCCGCAGTCGCGGAATTCCGGGTCGGAAAGGACCGCGCCGGGGCTTCTTCCGGAAAGCATGTAGCTGGCGATGGTGAAATCACTATTCATTGTGCGAATGCTCGGACTCTTCGATAACAGGTACATTTCCATCATGGAATCGATCAGCGGGATGGAGTCGGACGCCATTGCGTTGGTGAACCGATAGTAATTGGGGAAGATGGTCCAGTTCTGCCCGATTCCCGTTCCCGAATAACCAAGTAAATCTTCAACCGACAGTTTTGGCGGGGATGTCATTCGCCGGTAATGCTGGTTGAATACTTGATTCTGCAGGGTATAGAGAAGCGGACACTGCATGAACTGAATCAAAATACCCGCCTCTACCTCCATCGGGGTCAGCGTTGGATTCCTCTTGCGGGAACGCTGTATGTCCTCGGCGAACTGCGACGCCCACGGCAGGCCGAGTCCCTTTTCCGGAAGCAGGACCGTTTCCGGCTGCTGTGTCTCCATATCCACGGACCAGAATCGCCGGAAGGAGTAGAAATGCACGGGTACTTCTATATACGTCAATCGAGGGTACGGGTAGGAACGCCCCAGGTATGTTTCATAAAATTCGCGATGTTGGTCATGGATTATTTTCGGAAGCGTATTACGCAAAAGGGAGAAATGACGGGAATAATAATCGTGGCCGTGCTTCACATAGAGGGCATATTCAACGCTATCCACGGTGACCGCCTTCTTCTCGTATTCTCCGATGCAGATCGAAATTTGGGGTAACACCGTTTCCGGCGAGAATTTCCATACACCGGGTTTTTCCCCCGCTGACGCCCCTTGGGATATTACCGTGAGTTTCGGCGCGGTTTCCACCCGGAGCGAGAACCGGGTAAAGTCGCGGAGTATGGTCTTTGGAAAAACGGACCCATATGGCGCTCCCGAAGTCGGATACCAGAGGCACTCCGGTGTGAGGAGTACAAACCGGGGGGTAATGAACCCAAACCGCGGGTATGCTCCTTTGATCTGGTGTTCCGCTTTTCCCCATTCACGTTCGGGAAGATCCGCCCAGCACGCATCCTGGTCGATGCGCCCCCGGTAACGGATGGTCAGGGAATCGGAATCGCCTGGAGCGAGTGGCGCGCGGGGGATTACTGTTATGAGATGGAGTTTTCTGGAGAATGATATCCGAGTCTCCGCCCGCGAGATTTCGAGCGCTTCTAGACCGGGATTGAGGGTGAACGTATACCGGTCTACCGGTATGCCCGTTCGGTTGGTGAAACGCAGCACGGAAATTGCCTCAATTTTTCTTCCCTCGTGACGGAGGTCGATCCGGCAGTCCGTAACGGTCACCCGCGGCTGTGTCGCGACCTTTCGGCTGAGCGCATTCATGGAGATACGCAGCTCTTCCGCGTCACGGATGCCGGAGATATATGCGTTCCCGAGCACGGCCATTCCGGACAGGCAGACCAGCGTCAGGAGCAGCGCGGTCAGTCGCTCCCCGCCGGAATTCGGAATCCTCCGGTGGACGAGCGCGGAGAGGAATACCAGCGAAATTCCCGCGAGAAGCCATGCGCCCCGATGTTCGAGTATCGATGGAACATCCCCGAATCCGGTGAAGTCCGAATACATGAGCGGGAAGCGGAGCGCCGCATAGTCGGAGAGACCATACCCGTACGAACCGGTAAAGAACGTGACCGCAAGGAAACCCGCGCTGAGAACGGTCACCGTTAACGCCTTGTTGCGCACCAGTGCGGCAAAGAAAAACGCTGTTCCGATCAGTGTCGCCAGGGTAGGTGCGATCATGAGCGGGATGATGCACAGGAATCCCGGAAGAGAAAACGATGTGTGCTGAAACACCCCGGTTAGAATGGCCAGGAAACAGAGTAATGCCGCGATTCCCGTGAAGATTACGAGAAACACCCCTAGCGCTTTGCCGAAGAGGAATTCCAGATTTGACTGCGGGCGTGCGTAGAGCGTTTCGGAAATACCGGCAACCCGATTCCGGATCAGTGAATCCGCCGCGAGGAACAGGGGAAAAACCGTCACAAAAGGGCTTAACAGGTACAAAATCGCAATTATTGTGTGTGAAATGAGATCGTCTGAAGAGTACGTTTTGAAAAGAAGCAATACGGGAAGCGCAATCAAGGTGAGAAATACCTTGAACAATGTACTCCGCGCCAGAGACTTCATTTCATACAGCGCTACAGCCCATATCCGGAAGAGCGGGAGCATGGAACCCCCTTGCGGAAGGATGAATTCTATGAAAATGAGATGTTCCGGCTTTTAATTCCTCCGGCCAGAAAGAAATGAATCGTATCTCCGGGACCGTTCGGAAGATACGGTTGAGAACGACTCGTTCGGTATACATTCGAACGTATACGGTTCATGTGCGCTCACCTCACCCGGTCTGCGACCGCCCTCTCCTGTGCAGACTTGTCGTTACCGGGAGGAAAGAGAATGCATTCAAAACTTGTCTGAACCAGTGATTCGCGTGATGAAAATGATAAAAGATGATGAAATACAGCAGATTAGTACATTCGAAACTCCTATCCGCTTTTCCGTATTGTATCAGCAGTTCATCATTTCAATCATTCGCATCACTAGAACAGGCGTTCAGACAAGTTTTTCCAATCGCCGTGTATATCAGCAGGCTTTCAAGGGAATCCACTTCACTCCCCTTGCCAAAAATTGGGTAATGACAAGCCTATGCAGGAGAGGGCAAGACTCCGTGACACAGCAAGTTACTTGATTTCAGCACCCGCCGCCCGGAACGAGTCACCCTTCTCCTGACCAGGAGAAGGGACGGGGATGAGGTGCGGCATCGATCCATCATCGTTCACTTTTCGCTCGCCTGAGCAATATTCGATTTCCGCACCCATTTCACCGCATCGGCATAAATCTCCGCGCCTTTGGTTTCGTCGGAAAGCTCCACGACCGCTTTCCCCTTCGGCAGGGAGAACGATCCCAACGGGGTCCAGCCATCTGAAGCATCTTGCAAGTCCACATTCAGTTCCTCCGCGCCGTTCGCGGTGATGACCCGGAAATGGAAATCTTTGGCGAAGACACGGCTGTCCGGAAAGAAAAAGCTCTTCATGTCCGGGGTGTAATAGAACAATTGATATTCTCCGCTCTCCGGTATATCGGCAGTCCATTTCACCCGGTTTTCTCCCTCTCCCGCCTTGATGATGCGCGCGGTTTTCTGAGCCAGGCCGTAAAACAGGGTGTTCACTACGAGAGACCAGCGATCGGGAGGTCTTACCCACCATGCCTCATCCATCAATTCCCAGTCCCGGCTATCCGGGCGGTGCAGGAGTCTGCGGAGCAGGTTCGGTTCCGGGCCGGGGAGTGTCTGAAATCCTGGATCGATATTATCCACAATGATCTCATCGGGAGCGATCAGCGCCGGGGGATGATCGAGCACACGTTCGCCTTCGAAGATCGTGGCTCCCCGCTGCGGCGCCGATTCCACCAGGTGAACCGACAAATGGTTCGGGCGGTTTTTCGAAAGAAACGTTTCAATTCCAAAGTATTCATTGGGTTCCTCGTCCATTGTGAATCCAATTTCCTTTGCTGCGCCTCCGGGAAGAGTGAAGTACCGGTAAATGGTAAAATCCTCTCGTTGGTCCATTGTCTTGGATTTCGTGGGAAGGCTTTTCGGGCGGATGAAAAACGCAAAAGTGCCTTCCACCGGTTCGGGATTATATGCGGTGAACCGCATCTGGTACAGAGTGCCTTTGGGGCCGGAGATCTGATAATACTGTACATCGGTTGCGATACAGGCGGGGATGCTTTTCCCATTCAGCAGGTTTTCCGCATCCGCTTCCAGATCACGCCCAAAACTTGACCGGAACGCAGCGAACAGGGAGTCCGCCGGAATGTTCCTTCCCCGCGTACACTTGAAGAAGTCGTAAAAGAACGCTTCCATTCGGGTTCTACTGTATTCAGTTTCCAGACGATTGAAAAGCACGTTCGAAGTGCATTTCAGGATTTCCGGGCCGCAATCCCGGAATTCCGGATCGGCAAGGACTGCTCCGGGGCATCTTCCGGAAAGCATGTAACTGGCGATTTTAAAATCATCTACAATATAATTGAAGCTCGGAGTTTTCGATAACAGGTACATCTCTATCATGGAATCGATGAGCGGGAGAGAGTCTGAGACCACTGCGTTGGTGAAACGGTAGAAATTGGGGAATACCGTCCAGTTCTGAGGATGGACAGTAGATGGCCAAATATGTCCTTTTTTTACCATTCGCTGATAGCGCAGGTAGAACGCTTCGTTTCCAGACGTGCAGAGCAAAGACCGGCTGAAATGATGGAAAATCCGCTCCTGGATTTCCATCGGAGTACGCTTATTGGAACTCATCAAAACCCATCTAAGATTACTGGCGAAATTCGCCCCCCACACATACCGGCCCTTTTCCGGAAGCAAGATCATTTCCGGCTGTTGGGTTTCCATATTCATGGACCAGAATCGCCGGAATGAATAAAAATGTGCGGGAGTTTCCACCAGCGAAAAACGCGGAAATGGGTAGGAATACCCCAGGTACGTTTCATAACGTCCGCGGTACTCCCGGATGATTTTCGGGAATTTCTCTCGAATCAAAGTGAAATAGCGGGAATAATACTCGTGGCCGCGTTTTACATACAGAGCATATTCCACTCCATCAACGACGAGCGCCTTCTTCTCGTATTTGCCGATTATCAGCGAGATTTGCGGCAGCGCCGTTTCCGGAGCGAAGGTCCAGACCCCGGGCTTTGGTTTCCCAACCATCCCTTGGGATATGGCAGTGAGCCTCGGCGCGGTTTCAACCCGGAGTGAGAATCTGGCAAAGTCCCGGGATATGGTCTGTGGAAAAACTGAGCCATACGGGGCTCCCGCGGTCGGATACCAGAGACATTCCGGGGTGAGCAGAATGTATCGCGGGGTGATGAATCCGAAACTTGAGAAAGCCCCGGTGCAATAGTGCCTGGTTTTCCCCCATTCCCGTTCCGGAAGATCGGCCCAGCATGCCTCCTGATCGATACCGCCACGGTAGCGTATAGTCAGGGAATCGGCAGCCCCCGGTGCGAGCGGAGAAGGAGATTCGACCGTGAGGATGTGGAGGTTTCGGGAAAAACGGAGCGGCGTGTTCGCCCGTGAGATTTCGAACGTATCCAGGCCGGGATTGAGGGTAAACGTATATCGGCCCATCGGACTACCCGTACGGTTCTCGACCCGCAGATTTACGGCCGCTTCGATGGCCTTTCCCCGGTGATGGAGATCGATCCGGCAATCGGTGACGGTTACCGTGGGGCGGTTTGCCGCCTCCCGGCTCAGCGCGTTCATGGAAATGCGCTCTTTCCCCCCGGCCCGGATGTCGGAAGTATATGCGTATCCAAACACCCCCGCGCTTCCCAGACATATCAGCGCCGCAAAAAACGCAATCATTCGGTCCCGTCCCGAATTCGGCGTGCGCCAATGGAAGATCGAGGCGAGGAATATGAGCGATACTCCCCCGAGAAACCAGAATCCCCGCTGTTCAAGGATCAACCCCGTATTCCCGAAGCCGACAAGGTCTGAGTAGAGAACCGGCGCTTCCCGGGCCGCATAATCGGAAAGACCGTACCAGGCCGATTCCGCGGAAAGGGTTATCCACAGGAAACCCGCACTCAGGAACGTGACGGTAAACGCCTTGTTGCGCACCAGAACGGCAAACAGAAACGACATCCCGATGACAACGGTCAACATGGGGATTGTAATGAGCGGAAAGGTGAACAGGAATCCGGGAAGAGAAAACGTGGCATGGAGAAAGATACCAGCCAAAATGGCAAGCAATACGAGAAACGTCCCGATTCCGGAAAACACGGCGAGGAATACGCCCAGGGCTTTCCCGAGGAGGTATTCCGGATTTGATTGAGAACGGGAATGGACCATCCCGTAAATATCGGCATGCCGTTCCCGAATCAACGACTCCACCGCCATATACAACGTAAAGATGGCAAGAAATGGAGCGTACGTTTTCAGGAAAACGATACACAGACGACAGAACAGTTCATCGGTATAGGCCCAATACGAGAGGATAACGGGATATACCGACAACAGCAGCGAGACGAGAAACACCTTGTACAGCACGCTCCGCATCAGCGCTTTCATTTCATAGAGCGCTATAGCCCATATCCGGAAAATCGGGAGCAATGCCCGTTCCTTCATAGTTCACTCCCTTCCCAGCACGAACTCATGGAAGTAGACATACGCATGTTCCAGATTCGGCTCGATGGGAGTTCCTTCATACCCTTCCAGACAGTCGGCGACGACCTGCACATCCCAGCCATCCTCATTCGGGACGGAAGAGATTACCGGGTATTTCTTTTTGAGGTCGTCCAATTCTGCCCTCGGAACGGCCAACTCCCAGGCATGGCCGCGGGTTTGGGCCACCAGACCTTCCGGCGCGCCGCGGTAGACGATTTCGCCCCGGTGCAGCATGGCCATGTCCCCGCAGGAACTGGAGATGTCCCCGACGATGTGGGTGGAGAGGACGATGGTGACATCACCTTCCCCCAGTTCGGCGAGCAGATTGCGGAACCGGAGGCGTTCCTCCGGGTCCAGTCCGGCGGTGGGTTCGTCCACCACGAGGAGCTTGGGGGAGCCGATGAGCGCCTGGGCGATGCCGAGGCGGCGTTTCATCCCGCCGGAGAGGTCGTTGCAGAGACGGTCGCGCTCCTCGGAGAGGCGCACCCGTTCCAGAAGAGCGTTCACCGTGTGTTTCCGTTCGGCGGAATTCATGAGACCGGCGAGACGGGCGTTGTAGTCCAGGAATTCCCATGTTTTGAGCTTGGGGAAGACGTCCAGTTCCTGGGGCAAGTAGCCGAGGAGCGCACGGATTTCGGCGCGGTTCTTTTGGAGATCGAGGCCGCCGATGGAGACCGTTCCCGCAGTCGGCTCCATCAGGGTAACCAGAATGCGCATGAGCGTGGTCTTGCCCGCGCCGTTTGGGCCCAGGAGGCCGAACATGCCGCCTTCGATGGTGAGCGTGAGATCTTTGAGCGCCTGCTTGCCTTTGGGGTAGAACTTTGAGAGGTGTTCAATGGAGATGCGCATGGGATATCTCCGGGAAGGGAATGGGCCGTACATTTATCGCAGTATGTGAGGTAAATTTAAATTTGTCAAGGTGTTTTGGAGGGGTCGGATAACGCGGGGCAAAAGAGCAAAGGAGCAAGGGGACAAAGGAGCAAAGGGGAAAGCGAATATCCAATTCTCGCGTATGGAAAAAAACGGGGCCGCTCATCGCGGCCCCGCTGTGTGACATGGTCTGTCAGACGCCTACCGTCTTCTTCTCGCTTTCGGCTTGCGCCCGAACTTCGTTTCATCCTCGCCGCCGCCCTCGGCGGGGCGGGTGAAGGTCTTGACCGGTTCGGGAGCTTTGGGCGCAGGGCGCTCGCCCTGACGGCCGCGTCCGTGGTGCTCGGCCTGCTTCTGTTTCTGCTGCTCGATCTGCTTCTGCTTCTGTTCCATTTTCTGACGCCCCCCGGGGATGAACTCCTCGGTTACATCCACCGCGCGGGTTGTGCTGAAACAGTGGAATTCCTCGATGGCGATCTTGGCGTCCACCACGATGTCGATCTCCAGGCTGGTGCTCGACCGGAGCATCTTGAGCCGCTCCTCGTTGTTCTCGATGAGAAACTCGAACACCGCCGGATGCGCGAACACCGTGTAGCTCTTCTCCTTGCCGAAGGCTTCGGCGCGTTTGAGCCAACGCTCGATCTTGGTCACCGTGGTATCGCGGCTCTGCACCATGCCGATGCCGCCGCAGGTGGGGCAGGGCTCGGCGAAGGTGTAGATGAGACTGGGACGGACGCGCTGACGGGTCATTTCCATGAGTCCGAATTCGCTGAGCTGGGAAATGGAAATCTTGGACCGGTCGTTCTTGAGCGCATCGGCGAAAGCGTCTTCCACCCGCTGACGGTGTTCCATGCTGTGCATATCGATGAAATCGATGACAATGATGCCGCCGATGTCCCGGAGGCGGAGCTGACGCGCGATTTCGATGGCCGACTCGATATTGGTGTTGAGAATGGTCTCATCCTGGTTCGACCGTCCGACATACCGCCCGCTGTTCACGTCGATGACCGAAAGCGCCTCGGCGTGATCGAACACGAGGAATCCGCCCTTTTTCAGCCAGACCTTACGGTTGAAGATGCTCTCGATTTCCTTTTCGATGCCGTGCTGATCGAAGATGGGCTCCTTGCCATTATAGAGCTGCACTTTATTCTTGAGACCCGGCGAGGTGGTGTCCAGATAATGACGGATTTCGTCGTACACGGCCCGGGTATCGACCAGCACCCGCTCCACATCCTCACTGAGCAGGTCGCGGATCATTCCGGAGGTCATGCCCATTTCCTTGTGGATGAGCGCCGGGGAGGGGAGGGAATCCGCCTTTTTCTTCAACTCGTCGTACTGATGGACCAGTTCGCGTACCTCGGCGGCGATCTCTTCCTCGTTCTTGCCTTCCGCCACGGTGCGGATGATGAGACCGAATCCTTTGGGCTTGTATTTCTGGGCGAGCTGTTTCAGGCGTTTCCGTTCCCCCCAGGATTCGATTTTACGGGAAACTCCGATTTTGTTGCCGCCGGGCACCAGGACAAAAAAGCGTCCGGGCAGGGATACTTCCGAGGTGATACGGGCGCCTTTGGTGGAAATGGGCTCCTTGGTGACCTGAACGAGAAGTTCCTGATCCTTCTGGATGATGGTTTCGATGGGGGGGTATTTCCGTTCGCGTCCCCTGCCACCGCCGCCTTTCCTGCGGTCCTTCTTCTGACGACCCGCGCCGCCCGGCCCGGGTGCGGCTTCTTCCTCCTCATCCCCTTCTTCCTCATCCTCTTCCTCCTCGGTCTCGTACTGGGCCGAGAAGTCGATGGATGCGCCGCTCACATCCGAGACATGGAGAAATGCGCTCTTCTCCATGCCGATATCCACGAACGCAGCCTGAATGCCGGGAATAACCGCCTTGACCGTTCCCTTGTAGATATCTCCCACCATACGTTCGTTTTCCGGGCGTTCCACCCAGATTTCCACCAGCTTCGAGTCCTCGAGGATCGCGATGCGCGTCTCATGGATCGCAGCATTAATGATTATTTCACTTTTCAAATTGGTCTCCTTATACCGTGGACGGCGTGGGAGTGGGAAAAGACACCGGGACGATGCGCCGGGGTTCGGCGGTGTGCCAAAGTCCTTTTTTTACGGTCACGCCGGTCCGGGGCGGGATATGCGATATCCCCGCGCCCGTGAAAGGCATTCCGGTTCATGTACCCTTCGAACCCCGGTGTCTTTGTGCTCCGCGCCTCTCTCACCGAACGATTTCCAGAGGGCTCACCCTCTTTCCGCGCAGTTCGGCGTACTGTTCCGTGCGTGTCACCTCGAACGGCTCTCCCGTATCGAAAATGAGATCGGTCACCTCCGAGGGCCGGGCGGATTTTCCCAGTTCCAGCCCGAGCAGCATGACAAACCCGCCGCCATCGGGAAGAATGGTGATTTCCGCGATGGCCGGGCGGATGTCCACCGATTTGGGGCCGCTCTTGGACATGCGTTCAATCATGATCTGTTCGCGTTCGAGAATATCCCGTATTCTGTCGGCGATTCGTGTATCCATGACGCATTCCACCCGGTACTCCGCCAGGGTGATGATCTGGGAGAGGGCTTCGGCTTTCTCGGCGATGGGCCGTACCGAGAGCACATCCATACCCTCCACCATACCCTTGGCCAAAAGCCTCCCGACATCCGGACATGGCGAACTCAGCGAGAAATCCACATATTCCGCGCTGCTCTTCATTCCGAGAGGAAGGGGAGGACCGAAAGAAATTTTGGGGTGCGGATGAAATCCCTGAGAATAGGCCACCGGTATTCCGGTCCGTCGCATGGTGCGGTCGAAAATCCGGACCAGGTCCAGATGACCGATGAACCGGGAGGGTCCGGTTTTGGTATACTTGACCCGGAATCGGGTGCCGGCGATCACCGGAGTGGCCACCTTGCCGGCGGGAACCGCTTTCCGCTTCCTCCCGTACAGGGCGTCCGGAGTTTTACGCTCCGTCTGGTCCGGAGAGGAAACAGCGGTGTACCCCGCCGTTTTATGAAGCGCATCGCAGAATCCCGCATACGGCCCGCAGGCCTGGCAGGATACCGCGCAGTCGGGCGTTGTCTCGCCGCGGTAAGCCGCCTCGCGCTGGGCGAGCAGATGCCGCTCGTCCACCCCGTAATGCAGGTGGCTCCAGGGGAGCGGCGAGCCGGGAACGCTTCCCCCGCCGCCGTCCTCCAGGACAATTCCCGCCGTCGCGAACGCCTCGCGCCAGATATCGCCGTTGAAATGCTCCGACCAGCCGTCGAGACGGCTCCCCTTTTGCCAGGCGTCGTAAACAACGGACGACATTTCGCGGTTCCCCCGTCCGAGCCGTTCCTCGAGCATGGAAACAAACGGATTGGTTTCCTTGAGGGAAACCGATTTCGCCCGGAGGGAGGATTTGAGGAGATGCACCTTGCGCGCCAGCTCCGCCGCGGAATTCTGACGCTCCCACTGGAAGGGAGTCTGGGGTTTGGGAGAGAACGACGATACGGTTACATTGATATGACGCCCGCCGTATCTCCGGAGAATGGCGTCGAGCCGGCCAAGCAGTTCGGCGATGGCGACAATGTCGGTATCCGTCTCGGTGGGAAGCCCGATCATGAAATAGAGCTTGAATCCCGTCCACCCTCCATCCAGCGCCGTCCGTACCGTTTCGAGGAGCTGATCCTCGGTCAGGTTTTTGTTGATGACATCCCGGAGGCGCTGGGTCCCCGCCTCGACCGCGAACGTGAGGCCGGTTTTTCTGCCCCCGGCCACATTCTCCGCGATATTCAGGGAGAAATTGTCGGCTCTGAGACTGGAGAGGGAAATGGATACCGCCTTTCCGGAAAGACGGACGCCGATACGATTCACCGTTTCCTCGAGTCCGGGATAATCGGAAGTGGACAGGCTCAACAGGCTCACCTCTTCCCATCCGGAAGACTGAATTCCGGTCACCACCTGATTCACCACATCCGCAACCGGACGGACCCGACGGGGACGGTAGGTCATCCCCGCTCCGCAGAAACGGCATCCCCGGGAACACCCGCGCATGATCTCCACCGACAGACGATCATGTACCACCTCGGTCAGGGGGACGAGGGGACGGTCGGGATAGTGCTGCGGCAGAAGCCGCTCCACAATCCTGGACCGTACGGGCAACGCTGCGCCGTGCAGGGCCCGCATGCCCTGGAAGGAACCGTCGGGAGCGGTTTCCGGACGGTAGAACGAGGGCGCGTACACACCCTCCACCGTGGCCAGTTCCCGGAGAAGTTCCTCTTTCGGGACACGCGCGCTTCTGCACCGCTCCACAACGTCGAGGATCTCGGGGAATCCTTCCTCGCCGTCGCCAAGCAGGAATGCATCGAAAAATTCCGCCACCGGTTCCGGGTTTGCGCAGCAGGTGCCCCCGCCCAGGATGAGCGGGAAGCTTCCGTCCCGGTCGACCGCCCGCGGGGGGATGCCGGCCAGGTCCAGCATGTTCAGAACCGTGGTGTAGTGAAGTTCGTACTGGAGGGTAAATCCGATGACATCGAAAGAGGCGAGGGGAAGAAAGGATTCCACGCTCCAGAGGGGGATGTTTTCCCTCCGCATCATCGCTTCCATATCGGGCCAGGGGGCGAAGGAACGCTCGCACAGGGTTCCCGCCCGCTTGTTCAGGATATGGTAGAGGATGTGGAATCCCTCGTATGACTGCCCGATATCGTAAATATCGGGGAAGGCCAGGCATACCCGTACATTCTGCTCTTCGGGATCCTTCCTGACAATGTTGAGTTCTCCCCCTACATACCGCGCCGGTTTCGTCACTCCGACCAGGAAACGCTCCAGTTTTGCCCGAATATCATTTTGTAAATTCATGGGTTATCAAAATATCCGTGGGTAAAAAAGTCAGAATTCTCCATTGTAATATAGTATAATCATTTACGATGGTCTTTCCAAGAGAAGAATTGCGCGGGGAAAAGGCGGGGGATGCGGGAATAGAAACACCCTCCCGCTTCTCGCGGACGGGGATAGACACAGCCCTTCGGAGTGCTCATTATATGATACTATGTATTTATTATTAGTATGATAATATACGTTGTTTCCTGGCAATTCCTGAAAATGCCTATCGAGTTAGAACAGCAAGCATTGACAAGGGATGCAAGAATATA
>CAYRTQ010000048.1:0-18045 GCA_964426865.1 uncultured bacterium | reverse complement strand
GCAGCATCCTCCGGGTAATATTTGACTGGGAGTGACGGAACCGTGCAAAATATAATCCGGAAGAAACGGATTCACCGAGGTCGGAACGCCCGTTCCAGGAATACCGGAAGGAAAAGCCGTGAAAGGGAATTGAACGGGTCAGTACTTTTTGCCCGAGAATATTGAAAATGGTGATTTCAAGCGGTGACAGTGTATCGGAACCGGATAGAGTAACGCTGAAAGCCACCGATGAGTTGAACGGATTCGGCATGGCTTCGGAAACGAAGAATGATGACGGCGCGGAAATCTCCGGTGCGGTGGTGACCAGATGCAGTCCGGAGAATACATTGTAGATGCGTAGTTTTCCATATCCCCAGACATCGTTGGGAACCGGCCCGGTAAATGTATCCTGAAGCGCGTAGCGCTGGAGGGCGTCGGTGAGTTCATCCGGTGTCAATCCGGGATGAGCTTCCAGAAGAAGGGCCGCACATCCGGCGACATGAGGAAGAGCGGCGCTGGTGCCTCCGAACTCGAAATATCCTCCGGGAGAAATGCTCGTTCCGGTGGAGGAAATCAGAGAATAAACGAGTGTTCCGGGGGCGGAGATTTCCACACCCCGCCGTCCATCGACAGTAGCGCCCCAGGAGCTGAAATCGTTGATATCGCCCTGACGATTTCGGGTTCCACGGGGGTCGTACGCTCCCACGGTTATTCCTTTCAATGCGGTTCCGGGGGAGCATACGGTGCCGTTGTCGGTGAGGTGATTCAGAAAACATGCGCCGTTCATCCATTGTGAAACATCGTCCGCAATGTACGCATGGAAAGAGATGGTGGAGTTTTGACGATTGAGAATGGTGAAATTGAAGGTTCCGGAAATCGGCTTTTCCGATGTTAGGAGGACGTCGATACGCGCGGTGCCTCGGGATGAATAATCATAGCCGGACAGGATTGTCATATCGTGGCTGGTGCGCTTGACCTCGTCGCCATTGACAGGTATCGATTCGCCATTGGGAAAGACAAGGGAAAACTGTGGACGGGTTGAAAGCGGAAACTTTCCTCTCCAAAGAAAACTGAGATACAACTCCTTGATCCCGATGGATGGAACGGTTATCGAAAGCGAATCATGGCGGGAAGGGGAGATGGTAAGGAGAGCATGACGTTTCCGTGTCGGTCCGGCAAGATTTCCGGAGGCGGTGAACTGGTGAAAGCCTTCCGTATAGAGGTCGTCGATCAACATCTCCATATTCGAGGAGCCATCGAGCGGTTCATATACCCAGGAACCATATTCGTACATGAAGATATCCGGTTCCAGATCGCGAGACTGGAGCAGGGCTTCCTCGACTGATGTTTCGGTACGGTTTATGGCGATGAATTCGGCTCCCGGAGCCATTCCGACGAGTCGTCTTCCGGGGTGCTGTCCCCCGACAACACCCAGCGCGGCGGTCCCATGATTGAGAATATCGCCGGTGGAAGTCAGGAGGTTTTTCCCCCGCAGATGGAATCCCGTCTTGTCGAATATCGCCTTTATCTTGGAAGTTCCCAAACCGGTCAGTAACTCACCGGGATCGAGACGATTGTTGCCATTGGTGTCGCAAACGAGGAACAGACGCTCTCCATAGCAGGGAGAATTTTCGGTGAATCCGGTATTCGGGCCGTAATCCCGTTTCGCGTTCAGGTTGGAGTCATTGTACAGCCAGTCGAAATCCGCATCGAAACCTCCGCTCGTCCTGGGGAGGAGAGAGAGCGTGTCTCTACAGGGGGCTTCGTAGAAACGGAGAATTTCGCCAGAATCGAGACGCCCGTTTCCATCGAGATCCACACCGTCCGTTCCGGAATCGAAAATTCCGTTGCCATTGGTGTCGATCCATGAGAAGGTCCCGCCGTCAGCCTTGAAAAAAGCGGGGTGATAGAAGTCGATACCGGTATCCACATCGACCACGGTTACCCCGTTTCCCAGCAGGGTTTGCTGTTTCAATGCGGAATTCCAGACAAGGTACGCCTGCACCTGGGGATTGGAGACATCGAGCGTTGAGGTCGCCGAGGGCCGGATACAGTCCTCGATGCGTTCCAATCCGGGAGATTCGAGTATCGATTCGAGATTATCAGGATCGATACGGGCGGGGTAAATATGTACGGAGTGGAGGATACGTCCGTTTTTTCGGGCGAATACGACTCCACGGCTTTCCAGAAAACCGATCATGGATTCCGTGGGTGGCTCGGAAAAACGAAGGGTGACCGGTCGTCGATGGGGATCGCTGGTGGAAACCTTTGAAGCGGTGGAGCCGGAGTCGAGGGATCTGGCAAAAGACAAGGAAGGAGAAAATGATGCCTCGGCGCAGACAATATCCGGAGTCAGAACGATCAGCAGGAAAAGAACCGCCGGTATGATTGGGAAAAATGAGGAATGACGGCGCGAATCGCGTCCATTGAACTTGGAAACGAAAGCGACTGTTTGGTATGCTTTATGGAGTGAGTGACAGAACATGGCTGGTCGCAAATAAAGAGTGTACACTCTCCGCGCGCGTTCGGTATCGAAGGAGCGTGTGATCATTCTGATTTTATGAATAATATAGGATGCCGGGATTGACTTGACAACGCATATCGGAAAATGTATGATACAACCGCGGAGGAAACATGACCCACGACATCGATGCCATGATACAGATACTGCGGGAAACGGACGAACGTTGGCGGCCTCCCGTTGTCACCGAGTTCGCGATGGAGCGTCGGGATCCCTTTCGGGTGCTGATTTCCACGCTCATCAGTCTTCGTACCAAGGATGAGGTGACCGAGGGCGCATCGGAGCGGCTGTTCGCTCTGGCGGATACTCCGCAGGCCATGGCGGAGCTGGATACCGAGTCGATCATGAACGCTATTTATCCGGCGGGTTTCTTCCCGAGCAAGGCGAAAACGATTCATGATGTCAGCGTGACTCTGTTGGAAAAATATGGCGGCCGTGTTCCGGATACACTCGAGGAATTGCTCGAACTGAAAGGGGTGGGGCGTAAAACCGCCAATCTGGTGCTCATTGAGGGCTTCCAAAAGGAGGGGATATGCGTGGACACCCATGTGCACCGTATCGCCAACCGTTGGGGATATGTTTCAACGCGCACTCCGGATGACACGGAGTTTGCCCTGCGGGAAAAGCTTCCCCGGAAGTACTGGATGGAAATAAACCGTCTTCTCGTTCCGTTCGGAAAACATATCTGCAAACCGATTTCTCCCCTTTGCACGGAGTGCCCCCTGCACAATCACTGCATGCGGGTGGGAGTAACCCTCCACCGGTAAGGCGGTGACAGGAGGAAAGCGCGTGTTGCGATTGAGGAATGTGTCGCGTTCTCTGAAGAAGGCGCTGGTCGATCCCCGGTATGCCGTCCAGGTGCTCCGTAAGCGGTCATCGGCCTATTTCCACTATCGGTTCGGCGATGGGACAGCCGGCTCGCCGGAGACGATTTCCCTTTTTCTGACCTACAAATGTAATTTGCGGTGCAAGATGTGCGGTCAGTGGGGAGAGGACGGCTGGGCGCGCAAGCTTCTCCCGGAGGCGATGGCTTCAGAGCTTTCCCTGGAGAGCATCGAACGGATGCTGGATGATATCGATCCCTGGAAGCCCGCCATCACGCTTTTCGGAGGCGAACCGCTGCTGTATTCCCGTTGGGAGGACCTGGTGCGCCGGTTGAAGGCGCGCGGGCTGCGGGTGAACATGATCACCAATGGGACCATGCTGGGACGGTATGCCCGCGCGGTGGTGGATTTGGGAGTGGATGAACTCATTTTTTCCCTCGACGGGCCGGAAGACGTGCATGATGAAATGCGTTCCGGAAAGGGGATTTTCCGGAAAGCGGTGGACGCTTTCTCCGAGGTGGCCCGATATCGGAAGGAAACCGGGCGAGACAACCCCCGCATCCACATCTCCACCACGATATTCGAGACCAATTACCGGCGTTTGAACGAGGTGGTCGATGTGGCGGAAACCTTCGAGGCGGATACCATCACGTTCCATCACCTCATTTTCCTCTCCTCCTCCATGTGTGAATGTCACAGCCGCGTTTTTGAGGATGAATTCGGGGTGCGGTGCGAGGACTGGACCGGTTTCGCCCGGGATTCTCTTCCCGATATCGATCCGGAGTATCTCATCTCCACCCTGTCCGCGCTGAAAAAAAGGAAATCCCGGACAGGAATCGCGGTCTATCCGAATTTTTCCGAGGACGACCTCCGGAAATACTACCGGGAATTCGAATTCTCCTCCCGGTCCTATGTCGACCGGTGTATTTCTCCCTGGATGACCGTGTATATCTTCCCCAATGGCGATGTCAAACCCTGTCTCGATATCAGCTTCATCCCGGGAAACATCGGTCGCGAGTCTTTCCGTCAGATATGGAACAACACCGATTACCGTAAATACCGCTCCACGCTTCATTGCCTTGGGTCATTCCCGGGATGCAAACGGTGCACCGAATTGTACCGTTCCTGATAAAGATCTTATATTCTCCACCGGCGCGGACCCTCACCCGGCCTACGGCCACCCTCTCCCCCGCGAAACGACGCGCGGGCGAGGGAAAAGAGCGCTTCCGGCAAGGCGTATGGAGAATATACTCGCTCGAAGAGAAGCTTTTTCCTTACCGCTTTGCGTTCTCTCTCGCCCTTATTTTGAAAAGCCCACCTTTCCCTCTCGCCCGCGCGTCATTTCGCGTGGGAGAGAGGGCAGGGAGTGAGGGCAGGCTGTTGCGGCGGTGGAGAGTCTTCGACATTTTCTGGACAATGTGATAGACAGTTACGAAATATCGTTTGTATTTCACCATACCGTAACCGGTAATTATCTCCATCAACTTTCATCGATCGATTAACTTCATCTTCACGTCTTTGTGCGCTTGAGCGGTTCCCAGACTTTTAATCTCCACGGTCGTTTCATTGAGGGTGTCGATGCGGGATTCACTGGATGGTCTTTCCGTACTGCATGTGATTACCCGCCTGGATGCCGGTGGATCGGCTGAGGTGGTGCTCGATCTGGCCCGCTTTCTGCGTGAGGACGGCGCGCGGGTGGGTATTGTGTATGGATATACGGTCGATCCGCGGGTGAATCTTTCGGAATATGCCGTCCGCACCGGAGTGGAACTCTTTTCCGCGCCCGATTTGATTCGTGAGATATCTCCGGGTCGAGATCTGCGCGCTTTCCTGCGGATTCGGGGATTCATGCGGAATTGGCGTCCGGATATCGTGCATACTCATACATCCAAGGCGGGGATTGTCGGAAGGTGGGCGGCGCGGGCCGCCGGAGTACGAAAAACGGTTCATACCCCGCACGGGCATGTTTTCTATGGGTATTTCAGTCCGATGAAAACCCGGGTGTTCATCCTTCTGGAAAAAATCACCGCGCATGTCACCAGTCGTCTGGTCACTCTCACCCGCAGTGGGATGGAGGATCATCTTCGGCTTGGAGTCGGACATCCGGATCAGTTCCGGGTTATCCCGAGCGGGGCGGATGTGGAACGGTTCTCCACGGTGTCGAAGCGTCGTACGGGGATGGATGAGGGGCGCGGTGACCGTCCGGTGATCGGGTGGGCGGGACGACTGACCGCGGTGAAAGACGGCGCGACATTCCTGCGCGCCGCAAAATTGATTCGTGAGAGATTTCCCCGGGTCCGGTTCATCATGGCGGGCGAGGGAGAGGATCGCGGGGAACTGGAAGCGTTGAGACGCGAACTGTGTCTCGATGATGCCGTGCAATTCCTGGGAAACCGGGACGACATGCCCGAGGTGATGGCCTCGATGGATGTATTCGCGCTCAGTTCGATCAATGAGGGATTCGGGCGTGTGATTGTCGAAGCCATGGCGTCGGGGGTTCCGGTGGCGGCTACCACGGTGGGCGGAGTTCCGGAGGTTGTCGAGGACGGGATTTCCGGGTTGCTGGTCCCGCCCCGCGATCCGGAGCGGTTGGCGGAAGCGGTGGGGAGAATTCTGGAAGATGACGGGCTGCGTCGGAGGTTGCGGGAGAATGGACTCGGGAGGTCCCGGGCTTATGACACCCGCGTCATGGTCGATTTGTATGAGGGACTCTATGCGGAACTGCTTCAGGAGCGGTAAAACGGCGGTATTTTTCTGGATCGCGCTTATCGCGTTCATTCCGGCGCTTTCCGCGCAGCAGGCGGTTGGGTATCGTCAGGTGACCGGTCTCATCCACATGGATTCCAGTATATCCGGAGGGAAAAACACTCCCGAGATGCTCGCCGCTATCGCCCGGAGTTCCGGGGCCTCATTCGGGATACTCACCGATCACGACACGCAGAAAGTCACTTATGGTTTCCGGCCTCTGGAGAACGTGCTGAAAGTGTCCTACACCCGTGGTTCTATCCGGACCCACGGGGCATCACGATATCTGAACGATATTGCCGGGATCAACCGTACCATGGGAGATTTCGTGCTCATCCCCGGAATCGAGGCGGTTCCCTACTATCATTGGGAAAAGGGAAAAGACGGTCGATTGCAGCTTCGCGATCTGCACCGTCACCTGCTGGTCATGGGGCTGGAAACACCCGAGAAGATAGAAAATCTCCCCTCCATCGAGGCGGGATATCCTTCCCGGTATACCGGGGACAGCCTGAAGGGGCTGTTCTGGCTGGCGCCGTTCATTCTGGCGTTGGTGGTCATGACCCGACCCCGGGGTGGAATCGTGAATGGACAGGGCATGACCGGCGCGTCACGATCCCTTCCCATGCGGGCGGCGGCGGCCCTGCTGTTCTTGTATTCCCTCCTGATGCTGGTGAACGGGTATCCGTTTCAGATGCGTCCGGTGGACCAGTACCAGCCCGATATGAAACGGGTTCCGTATCAGGCGGTGATCGATTATGTAAATAACCAGGGCGGGCTTACGTTCTGGGCGCATCCCGAGGCCGCGTACAAGGAAACCATCGACGCAAAAGATGGTAATCGTCTGGTCGCGTTCCTTCTCAGAACGTTCTTGGGCGGCGGACTGACCATTGAAACCGCGCCCTATCCCGCGCTCCTCAACGACACGCGGAATTATACCGGCTTTTCCATATTCAGCGAGGGGTTTCGTACGGTGGGAAGTCCCGGTGGGCTGTGGGATGACCTTCTCATGCAGTTCTGCGCCGGAAAGCGGGATCGTCCGGTGTGGGCCATCTCCGAACTGGACCTGGATTCCGATTCCACGCCGGAAGCGGCTTCCGAGTCCCAGACCGTGGTTCTCGTCCGGGGCGAGGGCCGCAGGGAGTATCTCGACGCCTTGCGGGTTGGACGGATGTACTGTTTCACCCACAATATCACCAGAGTCCTGACCATCCAGGAGTATTCGGCGGTGTCCGGTGATGTACGGGCGATATCCGGCGAGATACTTCCATTCCGTAAGGAAGCGCGGATGATTCTCGATCTCCGGAAGCGGGGCGCGCCCTCGGACATGGAGGTTCTTTTGATCCGTGACGGGTCTGTGATCCGACGGGAGCGTTTCACCGATTCCGAACGGTTCGAAGTCCCGCTTGTGCCGATTGAAGGGGATAAGAGCTATATCCGGGTGGTTATCATGCGTTCCGGTGAAATGGTCGCGGCTACCAACCCGATTTTTCTCCGGAGGGCGGGAAGATCATGATCGTTGCCGTGCATCAGCCGCACTATTTCCCCTGGGCGGGGTATTTGGACAAAATGGACACCGCCGATGTCTTCGTGCTGCTCGACACCGTGCAGTACGAAAAGAACGGGTGGCAGAACCGTAACCGTATAAAAACCGCGCAGGGCTGGCAATGGCTCACGGTCCCGGTGCTCCACCGTTTCGGGACTCCCATTTCGGATATCCGCATCGAAAACCGGTCCGGTTGGGCGAAAAAGCATCGCAAGACCCTGGCCGCCGGATATGCGCGCGCCCCGTATTACTCCAGGTACACCGGGTGGTTGGATGATGTATACGGACGGGAATGGGAGCGTCTGGACGCCCTGAACGGGGAAATGCTCGCGTTTCTCGCCGGGGAGATCGGGGTCAAGACTCCGGTGGTGCGCGCCTCCGCGCTCGGCGATCTGCCGGGGGATCCCAACGAACGGCTGGCGGCCATGGTACGGCGTCTCGGCGGAGATGTCTACCTTGCGGGCAGCGGGTGCGGCGATTATTTGCGTCGCGAAGTGTTCGAGGATTCCGGAGTGGAGGTGATTTTTCAGGATTTCCATCCCACGGAATATCCCCAGTTCCACGGGGATTTCGTTCCGGGGCTTGCGGTTTTCGACCTTCTTCTCAATTGCGGGGAAGATTCGCTGGGGATCATTCGGAAAGGCAGGAGGACGGTATTGTGAAAGTGCTGGCGCTGGGGGCCCACCCCGACGATATCGAATTCGGCTGTGGAGCGACATTGCTGCGGTTCGCGCGGCAGGGCCACGAGGTATACCTGTACATCGCGACCGGGGGAGAACTGGGCGGAAATCCGGACGTGCGGCGTCGCGAGCAGGAGGAATCCGCGGCGCTCATGGGGGTGAAGGAGATATTCTGGGGCGGGTATTCGGACTGCCGTCTGCCGCTTATGGCTGAGTTGGTATCCGGGATCGAAAAGGTCATCCACGCCATCGAGCCGGATTACATTTTCGTGCATAATATCGAGGACACCCACCAGGATCACCGGTTCCTGGCCAGCGCCACCACCTCGGCAACCCGGTACATCCCTAATTTCCTCTTCTACGAGGGGCCGACCACGGTCAATTTTACACCCAACGTGTATGTCGATGTGGATGGTGTGGTGGAGGACAAGCTGGCGCTGCTGCGGAAACACGCGTCCCAGGTTTCGAAAGTCAATGTCAACATGCCGGATATTTCCATTCTCGACATCGCCGCATCCACCGCGAGTTTCCGGGGTATCCAGGGTCGTCTCAAATGCGCCGAGGCGTTCCAGTCCCTCCGTCTGTTCATCACCATCCCGGAGAATCACGGGAAGTGATGCACGAAACGATGGCCTGAACCGGGTGAGCGATCAAACTGGTAAAAAAAGTGGGCTCTCCGCAGCTTTGTATGGGTAAACGGTAACGCTGCGGTTTTCACCTGTCTTGGAAAAGCCCCCGGGTATGGCATGGATTCCGGGGTAGTGGACCGAGGTCTGTTCGAGCGATAGCGAGTTCAGCGGTCCCCGGAAGCCATGCCGTACACGGGGAGTCTTTGGCTTTTCCCGGACCGCCCTCTTTTGGTACTTTTCTGGGCGCACCAGAAAAGTACAGAGGCAGTGGAAGGAGTGTAGGATTCCTTACCCCACGAAAGCGTCTGCGCAACCGGCACATACAGGCCGTGTCCGGTCATGGCATCTACCCATTGGAAACTGCGAAGCGGTAAAAAGTGTTTGCCGCCCGTCTGAACCGGCGATGTGAATGATAAAAGCGGAGGAAGGGCATGCCTTTCCTCCGCTTTTATCATTTCATCCACGTATCAGATAGGGGATTGTCCCGTATCAGGCCGGCTTTCGCCCCACCGCGAGCAGGGAGAGCCCGAACGGAACCGGGACAGCGCGCTCGATTGCCATGAACAGGGGGGTCAGACGGTTGAACAGCCCGAGTTGGCCCTGCGGCAGGATTTTCTTGCGGAGAATGCGTGAGCAGAGGAGCCATCCGAGTGCCCCGAACATGTTGAACCGCACCAGCCGCTCGGTTTCCAGCCCGGCGGCGGCGAACTTTCGGCGGATGTCCGAAGCGGTGTACCGCCGGAAATGGTCGAGATTCACATCGAGGCTGCCATAGAGGAGCGTGTGCGCGGGAAGCTGCAGGATGATGCGCCCGCCCGGAGCGAGCAGGGCGGCCATTTCCCGGAGCGCGGAGGTATCTTTCTCGATGTGTTCGAGCACGTTGAGCGCCAGGATGGTGTCGAATTCCCGTCCCCGGAGGGCTTCCGGAGGTTCCTCCAGATTGTAGCGCGCCACGGTGACATTGGGATGGTCCGCGAACCGTTCCCGGAGCGTCCGGAGATATTCCTCCTGTACATCGGAGAGACAGAGTTCCCGGCGATCCAGAAAATATTGGGAGATATTCCCGATTCCCGAACCGACCTCCAGCACCCGGTCGCCCGCCCAGGGCGCGATCTTCTCCAGAATCCAGTCGTTGTAGCGCTCCAGTGCGCTCATGCGGCGAAGGGTTTCCGCTCCGATTTCATGATGTTCCCAAGCCATGTGTCACCGTACCAGCCGGAATTTGATGATGCAGTAGAGGGCGCTCACCGCGTCCTTCCAGCCGATTTTCTTTCCCTCGCTGTAGCTTCGCCCGTTGTAGGAAATGGGAACCTCATAGATTCGCACCCCCATGCGGGCGAGTTTCGCGGTGAGTTCCGGCTCCACACCAAAGCGGTCGGAGACGATGTTCACCTTCTGGATGATCTCGCGGCGGAAGACTTTGTAACAGGTCTCCATGTCGGTGAGATTGAGATTGGTCATGACATTGGAGCAGAGGGTCAGGAGCCGGTTTCCCACGGAGTGCCAGAAATAGAGCACCCGGTGGGGTCCCCCGGCGAATCGAGAGCCATAGACCACATCGGCTTTCCCTTCCAGAATGGGCTCGACCAGATGGGGGTACTCGGCGGGATCGTACTCCAGATCGGCGTCCTGCACGATGACGATATCCCCTTCGGCCTGTCTGAATCCGGTGCGCAACGCGGCGCCCTTTCCCCGGTTCTCGGGGTGGTAGAATACCCGGATGTCCGGCTCGCGCTCCATCTCTTTCAGGATGTCGCGGGTGCCGTCGCGGGAAAAGTCGTCCACGATGACGATTTCCTTCTCGAACGGCGTGGCGCGAACCCGGTCCACGATTTCACGGATGGTTTCCTTCTCGTTGTAAACCGGTATGACAACACTGAGTTTCACACGTCCTCCGTATTGGAAAAGCGGCGCATCGTCCACCCCGATATAATACGCGACGGGGCGCAAACGGACAAGGCAAATCTGTCGGAATTCCCCGGCACGGCGCGAATCGGGAAGTTCGGGAGGTTATACTTCCGTGGGACACGTTCGTTCCCGGAGTTGAGCAGACACCTGTCCGGAAACGGACACCCGGCTGTCCGTTTCCGGACAGGTGTCGTCGTTCCCCAATATCGATGCGCCACCTATCCTGTTGTAATCCTTAGTGATACCATTATTGGCACGCGCTTTGCCTGTTTATCGGGGAAAGACATCAGATTTCAAAAAAGCGTATAAGGAAAGCCGCGATCTCGACTCCGGTGACACGACATCAGGCGACAGGTTCGAGAACTACACCGGTTGGAGCTTGAATAATGGCACTTACCGTACCTTTCCGGCATTTCATAGAAAGAAGAAAATGATGCCATATTTGCATATAAACTCTATCATCTGCGTTTGGGTGGCTCTCTTTATCAACATTTCCGCCGCTTGTGCCCAAACCGATGTTACCGTAGCTGGTGATTTGTCTCCATTTCTTTTGGATAAATCTGACATGCCCGGATTTATTCTGAAATGGCAGGGTAAATCTTTCATACAAACCAGTCCCACTACCTACATCAGATCCATACATCAGATTTGGAATAAAGCCGGTGGTGACAGCATACATGCTGCTATTGAGATCGATTGCGGTCTGTTCGCCTCTATTCCGGAAGCGTTGAAGAGCATGAAATATCGTGCCGGTTCCTACGCCACTCCATATGATTGGATTTCCCCTGATGGTACTATTATTGGTGATAATAGCTTTTATTGCAGTGAATTTAATAATCTTTCGACAATATTCGTTCGCGGAAATATTGGAATTCAGATTATTCAGCCGGGAATTAAAAATTGGATAACTCTCAGAGATGTCGCAAATAGATTATTAAACAAGATTGAAAATAATCTCAGTACAGAAACTCGTATCTTCGAAGAAAATGCCCGCATCAAACGAATATCCGAAAATGTATTTCATGATATTGTTGATTCAATAATTTCAATTTTGGAAGAAAATGAATTTGCTTTAAGTGGTAGTGAATGGGAATCGAAATGGCCAACGGACGATGTTCAATTTCATATGGGAAGAAGGATGGAGTGGAAAAATGAAGCCGGGAGTACCTTTGGTATTGATATTTGTGAATTTGAGTCAGAAAACGATGCGATGAAAGCTCTGGAAAACAGAAAACAATTCGGATATGTATTTACCATGAATAATAATTCCGAAGTTGATTCGCTCATTATTCACGGAAATCTCCTTGGAGCTTATCATAAGAATTATTTGTCCTTGGTCTCATCGAATGGGAAATACAATGTTCATTTTTATATGGTCAGCCCTAATGAAGAATTGAATAGGGGTATATTTGATTTAATTGTTAAAAATGCAATTGAAAAAATTTCTTTTGTAACCTTCGTAAACGATTATGAAGGAAGTTTTACGGAGGTTCCCAAAGCATTCACCCTCTCCCAGAACACGCCGAACCCGTTCAATCCCTCGACGGCGATTTCCTTCACCCTGTCGCACCCGGAGCGGGTGAACCTGACCGTCTACGATGCTCTGGGCCGCGAAGTGGCCCTGCTCGCTTCCGGGAAGTATTCCGCCGGGAATCATACGGTACGCTGGGATGGTAGAGATGGGCGGGGGAACGCGGTTTCCTCCGGAGTGTACCTCTACCGTCTGGAAGCGGGCGGGAAGACGGAAACCCGGAAGATGCTGCTGGCGCGGTGAACTGGTGCGACCGCTGTTTTGCCCCATCCCCCTTAATCGTCTCTCCTGATTTTCCCCCTCCCGTGCTTTGTACGGGAGGGGGAAACGCGCTTCCCCGTATTCCCCTTGACAAATCCCCCTCCTCCATGCTAATTTACCGTACTCTTTTCCTGAATATAGTTTTATTGTTTTCCCATGGAGAATGCGGCATGCGGTATACCCGTAGAGCGGGACGGTATTCCCGGACTTCGGCGGAGCCGGAGAACAAGCCTCCCTCCCGGCTTGTCCTGCTGGCGTCGAAAATCGAACCCTGGCTGCCCTGGACGATGGCGGCGCTGTTTTTCGCGGTGATGGCGTTCCTGGCCTTCCGATACCATACGGTCGGCGGGTTCGGAGTGGAAACCGATTTCTACGCCGAACTGTATCCCCCGGCGAAGCAGCTTCTGGCGGGGCATTTTTCGCCCCTGAACTACAGCGCCAAGGGGCCGGTGTACTCTTTCCTGCTCGCGGGATCGTATCTGGCGATGCGGGACTGGTTCCTGGCCGGACTGCTTTTGAATCTGGCGAGCGCCGCGGGCTTTCTCGCCGTCTTCTATTATCTGGTGCGACGGGTGTTCAACCCGCTCACCGCGGCGGTGTCCTTGCTGGCCATGATGCTGAATCCCCTGTTCCTGAGCCATTCCTACCAGGTCGGGTCGGACATGCCGTTCCTGCTGCTCTGCGGGATCTCCCTGCTCTTCCTCTTTCGGGACGAAAGCCGTCGCGACCTGGTTCTTTCCGCCGGTTTCGGGCTGCTCGCGTTCCTGACCCGGTATAACGGCGCGTTCATCCCCGCGGGGGCGATGGTGTATTTCCTCTTTACCGGCGAGAACTGGCGTGAGCGTCTGCACCGCGCCGGGCTCTGGCTCGGGGTGTTCATCGCGGCGGGTCTCCCCTGGTTCATCTCCAACTGGATTGTCGCCGGAAGCCCCATAAAGAACGACAATTATGTCAATGTCATGATGGACTTCTACGCTCTGGGCAAGGGCGCGCACTATGAAAACTGGACCGACGCCCTCCCGAAACAGTTCACCGGCATGGGAGATATTTTCTTCTATAACCCCGCCTATTTCGTGCAGCACTGGTTCTCCAACATCGGGAGCCATTTCCTCTCGGACATGAGGGGCCTTGTCGGATGGGGAGTCGGAACCTTCGTCATCATCGGGATCCTGCTGCTCAGCGTGGTGCGCCCGGTGGGCGAGCGGCTCCTTTATCTCGTATTCGGGCTGTTCTATTTCCTGATCCTCGCCCTGGTGTTCTACAATCCCCGCTTCTCTCTCTTCCTGTTGGCGGTGTACATTCCCTTCGCGGTCTGGCCGTTCACCGTCCTCATCCATCCCCCATACCTGCAATGGCTGTTCCGGGGCGCGCTCCTGGCTTTTGTCGCCATCGTGCTGTACCGCGTTCCGGCCACCGGGAATCGGGTGTACGCCGAGCTTCAGCAGTCGCCGGTGTTCCTGAAGGAAATCGGGCTGACTTTGGGCCAACTGGAACCGGACAAGTCCCGGAAACTCATGGCGCGCAAGCCGCATGCGGCGTACTACGCCGGCTTGCAGCCCACCATGTTTCCGGACAAGCCCCAGTCGGTCGAGGAACTGACCGCTTTCAGCCGTGAGCAGGGCATCCGGTACATCCTCTACACCGCCATCGAGGCCCAGGCCCGCCCCAACCTGATGGGGCTTCTGGATCTGGACGCTCCCAAGCCCGGGCTGAAGGAGATGTTCCATACCCAGTTCGGGATCGTATACCGGGTGGACTGAACGGTTCTCCCGGAGGTGACAGGAAGCGGACAAACTGCGTGGGACTCCCGAAATATCACGCATCCCGGATGAGTACCGTACAGTTTGTCCGCTTTTCTTCCGCTGGAGTGGAAGAGGGTGTAAAATGGGTGATTTTTGATTTGACATGGGCGTGCGAACGTGTTAGAATACCGTCTGCAATAACCCGCCGGGAATGGTAGAATGATATGTTGCGCCCACTCATGTTGCGGTGTTTCAACACCGGGAGGAATTCTGAATGCCAAATAATTCGACAAGTGCTTCGGTCAGCACTTCCAAAAGTATTCTCACCGACAATATTTTCGTTCGGTTTTTCCGGGAGATTTTAGGACCGGCCGCGCTTGTGGCCGCCGGGATGATCGGCGCGGGTGCGGTCGCCACTCGGTTGCTGGCCGGGGCATGGTTTGGTTTCGACCTTTTGTGGGTGGCGCTGTATGTTATCCCCATGGTCATCATCTGCAATGACAGCGCTTCCCGTATCGGGAATCTCACCGGGCGCGGCATGATGGAGATGATCAAGACCGAGATGCATCCGGCGCTCGCCTGGTTCATCTTTATACCGACTTTTCTCCTGAATATCGGAGTGATCATCGGACAGATGTCCGTCATGGTGGCCGGCGGGTTCGGTATGGTGGGCGTTGCGATGCCGGAAGGCGGCGCGGCAACCTCCGGAATATACGCCATGACCATCGGACTTACCATTGCAACCTTGCTGGTGGTGCTTTTCGGCGGGTTCAAACGGTTGGTCAAGGTCATGACCTGGATGCTCATGGTTATCTTGGTATGCTTTATTGTGGTTGCCATCAAGGGATTGTCCGAATTTCAGACATGGGTGGGCCTGGCCAAGGGCCTTATCCCCCAGATTCCGGCTGATGTCCCGGTTGTCGGTTCCGACCGGGTGCGCGATTCCTTCACCCAGTTGATGTCCATCGCCGGGCAGGCGCTTCCGGCCGGAGTGTTCCTCTCCTTCGGATATTTCACCAGCAATGCGAATTATGACTCGAGTACGATAAAGGCGGCGTTCAAGAAGAATATCATCAACTTCGGATTCATCTGGGGAATCTTCTCGGTAGTGGTCGTGGTGGCCGGAGCTACTGCGCTCCATAGTTTCTACAGAGGAACCGGTGTCGGGACCGACCTGCATTTCTCGCAAATCGAGAAAATATTTGACGCGGGCAACGTTATCGCTCCCGCGCTCCCCGAGGGGCTGAAACAGATCGCATCCCCGATTTTCTCTCTGGGTCTCTTCGTTGCGGGATTCACCACTCTGGTTTCGGTGGCGATGCTCATGACCTATTTCACCCTCGATATCGTGGGGCGCAACTGGAAATACACCGCCGACAACCGGGCGTTCCGCTGGGTGCTTGGTCTCTGGATTCTCATCCCGTCCTTGCTCGCGCCGTTCTGGCAGCTCCCCGCTCTTCTGAAAAACATTCTGACCATGGCGGGCAACCTGGTACTCACTCCGCTGGCGGTGGGAATCATTATGTATTTCATCAACAAGCAGAGATATGTGAAGGAATATACCGCCTCTCCGGTGAGGAACATCATTCTGGTCATTACCATGCTCTTTGCCCTGTATGTTACCGTGTATCAGGGCATCAAGATGTTCTGACCGTATTCCGGCGTAATTACAAAAAAGCCCGCCTTGAGGCGGGCTTTTTTTGGATCGGCCGCTTTTTTCTTACGGAGTGTCTGATTGTTTGATACGGTATTTCCCCGTTCCCCGCGCGTTACCTTCGGATTCGGGCCGCGGGTGGAGTCACCGTCGGTTTGGAGCGTCGCCGGGCGCAAGCGGGCGGGATGGCTTGGGCGCATGCTTTTCCCGATGGTTATTCTTCTGGGGATGTGCGGGCCCGCGAGCGCGTTTGTGGTGGTCCGGGACGGTCTTCCCGAATGCACCCTGCAACTGGCGGAGGACGCCTCCCCCGCAGAACGGTATGCGGCTTCGGAATTGAACGGCGGCCTGGAGCGCATCACCGGGAAACGGCTCCCCCTGCGAGAGGGCGACACGCTCCCCCCAGACGGGAAGTGTATTCTCCTCGGGCGCGGGAAGTGGCTCTCACAGGGTAAATTCCGGGAATGCCGGGAAAACCTCGATGTGGCCGGAGCCCAGGGGTTCGTTCTCCAGACCGTGGGGAGCGCCGGGAACGAGATGCTGGTGGTCGCCGGGGGCAGTCCGCGCGCAACTGTGTACGCCGTCTTCGCGCTTCTGGAGCGAATCGGGATGCGCTGGTACGCGAAGGACGTGATCAGGGATCCCCATCTCCGCACCATCAATCTGGGAGCGGTGAGCGAGGCGGATTTCCCCTGCTTCGATATCCGTGAGGTCGCCCCGGGAGGGTTGGATTCCCCGGAATGGCGGGCGCATCTCCGGTTGAACGCCGGGCGGGGCCTGCTTGAAGACCGGTTCGGCTGCGAGCCGGTGTATGTCCCGCTGGATATCCCCCTGGGTGATCTGCTTCCGGGGAGCCTGATCGAGCGTCACCCGGAGTATTTCCCCCTGATCGGGGGGAGCCGCTCCCGGGAATTCAACCTCTGCTGCCTGTCCAATCCCCAGGTGATCCGTCTGGTGTCCGAAGGCATTTCCGCCCGTCTGGCGAACGCTCCCGGAGTCACCCACGTGCGGCTCCTTTTCGATGCGCGGGAGATGGTCTGCCAGTGCGCGGCCTGCACCCGCGCGGCTGGGCGTGAGGGGAATTCCGGGCTGGTCCTGGCCTGGGTGAACGCGGTGGCGGATGCGGTCGCCCGCGGGCATCGGAATGTCCATCTGGAAACAGCCCCATCCTGGACCACCGCGGTTGCGCCGAAATACGGGCGTCCCCACGCCTCGACCGTAATCCGTCTGTATGGGGAGGATCTCTCCATGGCGCAGCCGTTCTCCGGGACGGAGAGCGGAGCGGGCGCGGATTTCACCCGGGCGCTCAAATACTGGACGGGAGTCTCGGAGCGGGTGTATGTCGCTTTCCCCGCCGCATTCCTGAACCATCCCGCCGCGCCGTTCCCCTTTCTCCGTACCGCCGCCCGTAATCTCGACCTGTGCCGCGAGCGGTTCGCCGGGGGCGCGTTTTTCGAATCCCCCGCGGGGGAGACGGTGCTCTCTCCGGACCGTGAAATGAACGCCTGGGTGCTCTCGCGCCTGATGTGGGACGCCGATCTCCCGGTGGACGCCCTCGTTCGGGAGTGGATGAAGGGTGTCTACGGCAGCGCGTCCGGCGCCATGTTCGATTACTGGCGTCATCTCCAGGCCGCGGGGGAGCGCTCCCGCGTTCCGGTCACCGCTTCCGGCGGTCCGTTTCCCCTTTTCGACGAACGCTGGATCGCCGATGCGGATCGTATGATGCAGCGGGCCTATGCGCTCTCTCTCGCCGACCGCACCGCCAACCGGTATGTGCGCAAGGCCCGGCTCGGCCTGTGGTATGTGCGTCTTCTGCGGATGCTGGAGGTGAACGCGGGAAAACCGATGGATGCGGACTCCATGGCGGGATATCAGGAGCTTCTCGACCGGTTTGCGCGTGATTTCCGGGAGTCGGGGTATACCCGGGTGACCGGGAACCAGAGTCTGACGCAGTTCATCGCTGAAATGCGGAACCTCCCACGGAGCGGAGCCGTGCGGCGGTAGTACCTTGTCAAGTCGATACCGTTG